>NZ_JBCAUP010000014.1:0-138972 GCF_038433355.1 Brucella cytisi | reverse complement strand
ATCCATAGAACTCGCCTACGATTCCCTTACGGAAGAGGAGGACGCATGCCATGAAGATGACGCCCGTCACGATCGTTACCGGGAAGTCGGATGTTGCGAGATAGTTCTGCAGCGCAACGACGAAAGCAGCGCCGACGATGGGGCCTATGAGTGTTCCGATACCGCCCAGAAGCGTCATGAGGATCACTTCGCCCGACATCTGCCAGCCGACATCGGTCAGCGTTGCAAACTGGAAGACAAGCGCCTTCAGGCCGCCTGCAAGACCCGCGAGTGCTGCCGACATGACGAAGGCTGCAAGCTTGTAGCGGTTGACGGAATAGCCGAGCGAAACCGCGCGGTTCTCGTTTTCGCGTACCGACTTCAGGATCATGCCGAAGGGCGAGTTGATGATGCGCCAGATGACGAAGACGCCAAGGACGAACACGGCCAGCACGAAATAATACATGTTCATCGGCTGGTTGAGGTCGATGATGCCGAAGAGATATCCACGCGGCACACCCTGCAATCCGTCTTCGCCATGGGTGAAGGTGGCTTGCAGGCAGAAGAAGAAGAACATTTGCGCCAATGCCAGCGTAATCATCGTCGAATAGATGCCCTGACGGCGAATGGCGAGATAACCGATGACGAGGCCAAGGGCGGCTGCGGCGAGAACGCCGAGTACGAGACCGAGTTCCGGCGTGACGCCCCAGACTTTCACCGTATGGGCTGTGATATAGGCAGCGCCGCCGAAGAAGGCCGCATGGCCGAAGGACAGAATGCCGGTATAGCCCAAGAGAAGATTGAAGGCGGAGGCGAACAGCGCAAAGCACAACATCTTCATCAGGAAGATGGGGTAGACCATGAAGGGTGCAGCCAGCAGTCCCACAAGGGCGATGCCGAGGACGATGACCGAGAGGCTGTTGACGGCAGGCGCCTTGCTGTCGCGCGGGGCTGCGGTGGCCCTGAGAGCGGTCTTGAGAGCAGTATCAGCCATATCAGGCCTCCTTCCCGAACAGTCCGGCGGGTCGAACCAGAAGGACGATAGCCATGATGACGAAGATGACGATGCTGGAGGCTTCCGGATAGAAGACCTTGGTGAGGCCTTCCGCCAGCCCCAGCACATAACCGGTGATGATGGCGCCCAGGATCGAGCCCATGCCGCCGACGACCACCACGGCAAAGACCACGATGATGATGTTGGACCCCATCAGCGGGCTGACCTGATAGATCGGCGCGGCCATGATGCCCGCAACACCGGCAAGCGCCGCACCCAACGCATAGGTGAAGGTGAGGAGCAGCGGCACATTGATGCCGAAGGCCTTGACCAAAGTGGGGTTTTCCGTCGCGGCGCGCAGATAGGCGCCAAGCTTGGTCTTTTCGATCAGGAGCCAGGTGCCGAGGCAGACGAAAAGCGAGGCGACGACCACCCAGGCGCGATAGTTCGGCAGGAACATGAAGCCGAGATTGTGCCCGCCCGCAAGCGAAGGCGGCACGGCATAGGGCTGACCGGCAGCACCATAATAATAGCGGAACGTGCCTTCGATCACGAGGGCAAGGCCGAAGGTGAAGAGCAGGCCATAGAGCGGATCGAGATTGTAGAGCCGCGACAGGGCCACGCGCTCGATGATCGCGCCACCGAGGCCGACGATAAGCGGGGCGAGGATCAGCGCTGGCCAGTAGCCGATGCCAAGCCAGCTCAACAGCAGATAGCCGACAAAGGCACCCAGCATATATTGCGCGCCATGGGCGAAATTGATGATGCGCAGAAGCCCGAAGATGATGGCAAGGCCGAGACTCAGCATGGCATAGAAGGAGCCGTTGATGAGGCCGACCAGCAGCTGCCCGAGAAGTGCCTGCAAAGGTATTCCAAAAATCATTGTCATCGTGTCATACCCCCAGCGCTTCGTTGAGCGCCGCCATGCGGGCGGGCAGTTCGGCGGTGGGGAAGTTTTCCGTCACCACGCCATGATCCATGAGATAAAAGCGGTCGGCGACCTTGGCGGCGAAGCGGAAATTCTGCTCGACCAGCAACACCGTCATGCCACGTTTTTTCAACTCCACCAGCACATCGCCGATGCGCTGCACGATAACGGGCGCAAGACCTTCGGTCGGCTCGTCGAGCAGCAGCACCTTGACCCCGGTGCGCAGGATGCGCGCAATTGCCAGCATCTGCTGTTCGCCACCCGAAAGCTTGGTGCCGGGGCTGTTGCGGCGCTCATGCAGATTGGGAAAGAGTTCGTAGATTTCGTCGAGCGACATCGTGCCCTGACTGCCTTTGGCGACGACAGGCGGCAAAAGCAGGTTTTCATGCACGCTCAAGGTGGCAAAGATGCCGCGCTCTTCGGGCACAAAACCGAGACCTGCATGGGCGATGCGATGCAGCGGCACGCGCATGATGTCCTTGCCGTCGAGCGTGATGGTGCCAGTGCGCTTGCGGATGATGCCCATGATGGCACGCAGCGTCGTCGTCTTGCCGACGCCGTTGCGGCCAAGAAGCGTGATGGTTTCGCCGGGCCAGATATCGAGGTCGACGCCGTGCAGGGCATGGCTTTCGCCATACCAGGCATTGAGCCCGCGCACGGATAATAGCGGTTGGCCTCTATTCATGTTCGGTTCCCATATAGGCGGTGCGCACGCGCTCGTCCCTGGAGACGGTGGCATAATCGCCGGAGGCGAGAATTTCGCCGCGCTGCAGCACCGTGACGTGGTGGGCAATGTCGGCCACCACCTTGAGATTGTGTTCGACCATCAAGACCGCGCGATCCTTCGCCACATCGGCAATGAGGGCGGCAATGGTATGGACATCTTCATGGCCCATGCCCGCCATCGGCTCATCGAGCAGCAGAACCTTCGGATCAAGCGCCAGCGTGGTGGCGATTTCGAGCGCGCGCTTGCGGCCATAGGACAGATCGGCGGCCAGTGCATGACGGGCATCGGCAAGGCCGACCCGCTCCAGAAGCTCGATGGCCTGTGCGTCGAGCCGGTCGAGTGCTGACAGCGAGCGCCAGAACTGTGTGGCAAGCCCATTGGGACGCTGCAATGCGACCTTTACATTTTCCAGCACGGTCAGGTGCGGAAAGGTGGCCGAAATCTGGAACGAGCGCACCAAACCCATGCGGGCCACCTTGGCCGGATCAGTCTTGGTGATGGTTTCGCCCAGAAGCGTGATCTCGCCACTCGATGGCTGCAAGAACTTGGTCAGGAGATTGAAAACCGTGGTTTTGCCTGCGCCGTTGGGGCCGATCAACGCGTGAACACGAGCATGTTCCACATCGAGGTCGACATTCTTGACTGCATGAAAGCCGCCAAAAGACTTGCCCAGTCCGCGTGCCGAAAGAACGGTCTTGCCGGATGAGCCGCCATCGTTCGGCCCTGCTTCATGCAGGGCCGTCATATTGCCAGTTGCTGCGTTCATTCAACCAGCCTCTTTTTACTGCGTTACCAGCGGGCAGCCGCTTTCTTCCGGCTTCATGTAGGCCTGATCGCCGGGAATGGTTGCAAGAACCTTATAGTAATCCCACGGCGCCTTGCTTTCATCCGGCTTCTTCACTTCCATCAGATACATGTCGTAGATCATGCGTCCGTTGGCACCGACCTTGCCGTGACGAGCAAAGACGTCTTCGACCGGCATTTCATGAAGCTTCTTGGCAACGGCCTCGGTTTCGTCGGTCCCGGCTTCCTTGATCGCCTTCAGATACTGGGTGACAGCGGAATAGGTGCCTGCCTGGATCATGTTCGGCATACGGCCCGTGCGCTCGAAGAAACGCTTGCCGAATTCGCGCGATTCATCGTCGCGATCCCAGTAGAAACCTTCGGTCAGCGTCAGGCCTTGAGCGGCTTCGAGGCCGAGACCGTGCACTTCCGACAGGGTAAAGAGCAAGGCCGCGAGGCGCTGGCCACCGGCAACGATGCCGAATTCAGCCGCCTGCTTGATGGCGTTGGACGTGTCGAGACCTGCATTGGCAAGGCCGACCACCTTGGCGCCGGAGGCCTGTGCCTGCAGCAGGAAGGAGGAATAATCAGTGGTTGCCAGCGGGTGGCGCACGGAACCCAGAACCTTGCCGCCCTTGGATTCGACGAATTTGCTTGTCTGCTCTTCCAGCGAATAGCCGAAAGCATAGTCGGCAGTGAGGAAGTACCAGGTATCGCCGCCCTGCTGCACAAGCGAGCCGCCGGTGCCGACTGCAAGCGCATGGGTGTCATAGGCCCAATGGAAGCCATAAGGCGTGCACTGCTTGCCGGTCAGTTCCGATGTGGCCGCACCTGTGTTGATGGTGATCTTCTTTTTGTCCTTGGACAGGGCCTGTACGGCGAGGCCGACCGACGAGGTTGTCAGTTCCATGATGGAATCGACCTGCTCGGTGTCGTACCACTGGCGCGCGATGTTTGAGGCGACGTCCGGCTTGTTCTGGTGGTCCGCCGTGATGATCTCAATCGGCGCATCGAGCACTTTGCCGCCGAAATCTTCAGCCGCCATCTTGGCAGCCTCGAACGACCATTTGCCGCCGAAATCGGCATAAACGCCGGATTGATCGTTCAGAATGCCGATCTTGACCTTGCCGTCGGAAATTTCCGCTGCCGACGAGATAGCCGTGGCGGCGAAAAGCGCTGCCGTTGCAAGTGCGAGACATTTCATGAAGTGCTCCTCCCAATAACACCAAAACCGCCACGGAAAACCCGCACGGCATTCTTCAGAGCGCTATGCATCCTTACGGACGTACAAACGGCGCTCTAAACTATTGAATCTACGCATTGTGCTTTCTGAAAATCGATTCCGATTTTCCGGCCAATGCTGTAGTGAAGCAGTCTTTCGAGATCAGGAAACGGCTTTTCCTCTGTGCCGTTCGCCCTCTGCTTCCGCCCGATTTGTTCCTCCGCCCCGGGCGTTTCTTTCTTTATTGCAGCTCCTGACGCAAACCTGTCTGGCATTTTCGACGGAGCTACTTTTTGAAACGGTAGCATTGACAAATGCGTACACGAACAACAATTTTTGAACACTGTCTGTTCGAAAACGTACAGACAGAGAGGCAGGAGCCACCGCAACTGTTTGGGAGGGGTGCATGCGGCAGTTCACATGGGACGATCTGCAATATTTTCTGGCGGTTGCGCGCACCGGCCAGCTCTCCACGGCGGCGCGACAGTTGCGCACCAGCCATGTCACTGTTCTGCGCCGGATCGACCGCCTGGAACAGGCCCTTGCAACCAAGCTTTTCGAGCGCAATCCGCGCGGTTATCTGCTGACGCCCATCGGCGAACGGCTGGTGAACTCTGCCGAGGTCATGGAGCGCGAGGCGATGAAATTCCAGACCGAGGCTACCGGCAATCTGGCGGCGCTGTCAGGTGTCGTGCGTCTCTCGACGCTGGAAGGTTTCGGCAATTTCTTTCTTGCCGACCGTCTGCCTGTGCTGGCGCAATCCTATCCGAGCCTGTTCGTGGAAGTGGTGACGATCCAGCAGATCATGTCGCTGTCGCGCCGCGAGGCGGAATTGTCGATCACGCTGCATATGCCGCGTACCGGTCCCTATCACAGCGAGAAGCTGACGCCCTATCGGCTCTTCATCTATGGTCATCGCGATTATCTGGAGCGGCATCCGCCGATCAGGACACGCGAGGACATGGCCCGGCATCCGTTCATTGGTTACATCGACGACATGGTTTTCACGCCGGGCCTGGATTACATGCGCGAAATCCTGCCAGGGCAGCGCTGCACCTATCAAAGTTCCAGTATTCATGCGCAACTGATCGCCACGCAGATTGGCTATGGCTTGTGCGTGCTGCCTTATTTCATCGCCAGCCGGCATCCGGAACTGGTTCCGGTTCTGCCGCGCGAGATGCATCTGGTGCGTGAATATTGGATGAGCTGTCACATAGATGTGGTGGCTGCACCGCGAATCCGGGTGCTGAGCGATTTCATGATCCGCGCTGTGCGCGAATCTTCAGCAATCTTCCTCGGGGAACCCCTGCTGAGGGCATGATATTGTCGTTCGTTACTGATCAGATAGTGCCGCCGCCGATGGCGAAAATGCAAGTAATGACGAGTGCGGTAAAGCCGAACCCGATAATGAATAGATTAAGCGTCTTCATGTCCCCTCCTTTTCAACCCGGAGGCGTTATGTTCGACTTATGGTAGAATGTCTACCTTAAATTGTAATAGTCCAAACTAAAGTTGTATAACTGAATTTTAGACGGTTTCGCGCTCGATATCCCGGCGAAGCACGATTGCGGTAGTGAGATCCTCTACAGTTTCATGGGTGGCGATGAGATCACGCAGGCTGTTGAGGCGGTCTATGGTGGGGACTTCAACCTCAACGATCAAATCGAGCTGGCCACTCACCGACGATACCCGGCGCACCTCGGCATGGCGCGCCAACTCATCGAGAAGGCCAAGCGCCGGTGTACGCTTGAGGCTGACCAGAATCATGGCGCGGATGACGTTCCTGTCGATCTGGCCGATGTCTGCCCTGTAACCGCGAATGACGCCATTTTTCTCAAGATTGGCGACACGCTCTCCGGTTGCACTGCGCGAAAGACCGATGCGTCCCGCCAGGGTTTTCAGCGGAATGCGCGCTTCCTTGGAGAGAATGGCCAATATCTCGCGATCCTTCGCATCCAGTTCCCGCATGGTCGGTTCTTTCGTATTATCGTAAATGTGCCGGTCCATTCCGGCAAAGTGCCGGTCTGACCGACGCCTTGTCTGATGCCTGAAAATCGCGGACATGCCAAGCTCATCCTGTTACTTCCCATTCATATTCAACCCGTGAAGCGCCTCCCATGACCGATATTTCGCATCCCGCCCCCGATTTTTCTCCGCAAGAGGCTGAAGTGCTGGCCCAGCTTCATTTCGGCGTGACGGCGAGTGCCTCGCCGCTCGACAGCGAGCGTGATCGCAATTTCCGACTGAAGACGGGCAATGGATCGGGAGACTGGATTCTGAAAGTCGTGAATGCCAGTGAACCGCGCGTTGAAAGCGAATTCCAGACAGCGCTCCTGCAGCATCTGGCCAAGGCTGATCCGGTGCTTGCCGTGCCGCGCCTGAAGGCGAGCCTGTCGGGTGAGGTGCTGGCCTCTATCGAAAAGGAAAAGGGCAAGCCCCATGCGCTGCGGGTGGCAAGCTGGCTGCCGGGCACGCCGTTGGCCGAGGTCAAGCGCACCAAGGCGCTGATGCACAATCTGGGCGGTGCGCTGGGGCAGCTGGACCGCGCCTTGCAGGGCTTCATCCATCCGGGTGCCTTGCGCGATTTTGACTGGGATGTGCGCCACGCCGGACGGGCGCGTGACCGTCTGCATTTCATCGACAAGCCGGAAGACCGCGCCGTCGTCGAGCGCTTCCTTGTCCGTTTCGAGCGCGATATCGCGCCGAAGCTGCCGCTCCAGCGTGCACAGGTGATCCATAGCGATGCCAATGACTGGAATGTGCTGGTTGATCCGCAGGATAATGAACGTATTGCCGGGCTGATCGATTTTGGCGATGCGGTTCACACCGTTCTGGTTGCCGAAGTGGCGATTGCCGCTGCCTATTCCATTCTGGATATGGACGACCCGATTGGTGCAGCCGCAGCCCTCGCTGCCGGGTTCCATGCGAAATATCCGCTTTTGCCGCAGGAAATCGATCTCGTATTCGATCTGATTGCGATGCGTCTCGTCACCAGCGTCACGCTGTCGGCTTCGCGCCGCGAAAAGACCGGCGATAATCCTTATCTTGCGATCAGCGAAGCGCCTGCATGGCGGCTTCTGCACAAGCTTGATGCCATGAACCCGCGCTTCGCCACCGCCATCCTGCGCAAGGCATGCGGTTTCGATGCTGTAGACGGTGCTGGTGCGGTGCGTGAATGGATCAATGCCAACCGAAAGAACCTCGCCCCCATCGTTCGCCCGCATCCGGCGACCATGACCAAGGCGCTGGTGCCCTATGGCGACCCGGCCCATGTGATGACGGTCGATTCTGCCGGGCAGCGCCCAAAGGAAGCCACCGCCTGGTGGGACGATTTCTGCGCCCGCAACCATGTGCAGCTCGGCATCGGTCCATGGGGCGAAAAGCGTACTGTCTATACCGATGAGGCGTTTCGTTCACGCTTTGTCGAAGGCGAGCGGCGTGTCCACCATCTGGGCCTTGACCTGTTCATGCCTGCAGGCACGCCCGTCTACACGCCGCTTGCAGCTACTGTGAAAAGCGTCGAGATCGAGACCGCGCCACTTGGCTATGGCGGCCTGATTGCGCTGGAACATCAGCCGGAAGGCTGCCCGCCTTTCATCACGCTCTGGGGCCATATGGCGCATGAGGCTGTGTCCCGCCTGAAGCCGGGGCAGAAACTGGCCGCCGGTGATCTCGTCGGCCAGATGGGCGACATGCACGAGAATGGTGGCTGGACGCCGCATCTCCATTTCCAGATTTCGACCGATACCGGCCTCACGGCAGCGGAAATTCTGGGCGTCGGCGAACATGCCTATCTTGATGTCTGGGCCGATATCTTCCCGGATGCCGCAGTCCTTGCCGATATTCCGGCAGAAGCCTTCCACCAGACCGGTCGCACGCGCGCCGAGATCGTCAGCGCCCGCAAGGATATTCTGCTGCCGAACCTCTCCGTCTCCTATTCCGAGCCGATCAAGTTCGTGCGCGGTGAAGGCGCATGGCTGATCGACAATCGGGGCCGCGCCTATCTCGATTGCTTCAACAATGTCTGCCATCTCGGCCACGCTCATCCGCAGGTGGTGGAGGCGATTGCCAGACAGGCCGCAATCCTCAACACCAATACGCGCTATCTGCACGACAACATCGTTTCCTATGCGGAGCGCCTGACGGCGACTTTGCCGGAAGGTTTGACGGTGGCCTCGTTTGCCTGCTCGGGCAGCGAAGCGAACAGTCTGGCGCTGCGCATGGCACGCGCGCATTCGGGCCAGCGCGACGCGCTGGTGCTCGACTGGGCCTATCACGGCACAACGCAGGAGTTGATCGATCTCAGTCCCTATAAATACAAGCGCAAGGGCGGCAAAGGACGTCCGGATCACGTGTTTGAGGCCGTCATCCCTGACAGCTACCGCGCGCCGGAAAATTGGCCGCTGGCAGAACATGGCAAGCGCTTTGCTGAAAGTATTGCCGAGCAGATCGAGGCCATCAAAAGCCTTGGACGCGGCCCGGCTTATTTCATTGCCGAGTCGATCCCGAGCGTCGCCGGTCAGGTCTTCCTGCCGGAAGGCTATCTGCAGGAAGTCTACAAGATGGTGCGGGCGGCTGGTGGTGTCTGCATCGCGGATGAGGTGCAGGTTGGCTTCGGTCGTGTCGGCAGCCACTGGTGGGCGTTCGAAATGCAGGATGTGGTGCCGGATATCGTCACCATGGGCAAGCCTATCGGCAACGGCCATCCGATGTCGGCAGTGGTAACGACCCGTGAAATAGCCAGCAGCTTCAACAATGGCATGGAATATTTCAACACGTTTGGTGGCAATCCGGTTTCCTGCGCGGCAGGTCTGGCAGTGCTGGATGTCATTGAGCGCAACGATCTGCGCCGCAACGCGCTTGATATCGGCAACTATCTCATAGACGGGTTCCGCTCGATGCAGAAGCGCTTCGATATCATCGGCGACGTGCGCGGGCAGGGGCTGTTCCTCGGTATCGAGCTGGTCACGGATCGCAAGACCAAGGAACCGGCAACGGCTCTGGCCAAGAAGATCAATGATGGCGCGCGCGAACGCGGCATTCTGATGGGGACTGAAGGTCCGTTCGACAATGTCCTGAAAATGCGCCCGCCGATGATCTTCACACGTGCCAATGCCGATCATCTGCTGAGCGTTCTGGAGGACAGCTTCGCGGCTGCACTGAAGTAGTTCGTAGTCGGATAACTGAACAAACAACAAGCCCGGCGGCGTGCTGCCGGGCAATGGATCGGCTTTTTCGAAATTCTGGGCCGAAACTCTGGCCTGAAACTCTGGGAGGAGGAACAATGAAAAAAATAGTTTTGGGTTCGTTGTTGGCGGCGGGCTTTGCCATGTCCGCTCAAAGTGGGGCGCAGGCGGATACGCTTTCGACCGTGAAGGAGCGCGGCAAGATCAATTGCGGCGTCAGTCAGGGCGTTGCAGGCTTTTCGTCGCCAGACGATCAGGGCAAATGGACCGGCTTCGATATTGATTTCTGTCGTGCGGTATCGGCGGCAGTCTTTGGCGATCCTGACAAGGTGAGCTTCATTCCGCTTTCGACCAAGGAACGCTTCACGGCGTTGCAATCCGGCACGGTCGACCTGCTTTCGCGCCAGACCACCTGGACGCTTTCGCGTGATGCGGGCATGGGCATCCATTTCGTCGGCACCGCCTATTATGACGGTCAAGGTTTCATGATCCGTAAGGATCTGGGTATCGATAGCGCCTTGAAGCTCGACGGCGCTTCGGTCTGCACCGAGCAGGGCACGACCACCGAACAAAACGCCGCTGATTTTTTCAGCGCCAACAGTATCAAGTATGAACCGGTGGTGATTGATTCTGCCGATGGCATCCTGAAAGCATTTGAAACGGGTCGCTGCGATGTTTACACGACCGACGCGTCCGCACTTTATGCGCAACGTCTGAAGCTTGCCGAACCTGATGCTTTCACCGTTCTGCCGGAAGTGATTTCCAAGGAACCGCTTGGACCTGCCGTCCGCCAGGGCGACGATAAATGGTTCAACATCGTTCGCTGGACGCTGTTTGCAATGCTTGAGGCCGAGGAACTGGGCATTACGCAAGCCTCCGCTGATGCGGATCTGAACTCCAAGAAGCCGGACGTGCGCCGTTTCCTCGGATCGGAAGGCGATAGCGGCCAACAGCTCGGCCTTGAGCCGAAATGGGCCTATAATGTCGTCTCCAAGATCGGCAATTATGGCGAAATGTTTGAACGCACCATCGGCAAGGGCAGCCTGCTCAAGATCGACCGCGGCATCAATGCTCTGTGGAACAAGGGCGGGCTCATGTATGCGCCGCCTGTAAAATAACCGGTTTACAGCTCTTCGAGCAGGTCGCCGGAGGCTTCGATATCACGCAGGCGCTTTCGTCCGGAAGCGCCTGCTTTTTCAATGGCCCGCGTGGTCAATAAATGGCAGAGCGCCATGACCGCAACGTGATTGAACAACGGGCCGGGCGCCAGTGTCTGGCAATGAAAATGCCATTGCGCGGAAGCCCGGAACGGCGCGCCTTCATCGGTGATGTAGAGAAGTTTCGCACCACGCTTTTCGATGGCGGCAAGGATGTCGTCCATTTTTGCAATACGGCGGCGAAGCGCGAAGACGATGACCATATCGTCGGGGCTGATGCTGGCAATATATTCGCCAAGTGTCTGGCCCGGTCCGGGAACCGCAACGATATTGTCCACCACCTGTATCATCTGCCATTGCAGATAGGCCGCAAAAGGCTGGCTGCTGCGAAAGCCGAATACCCATGTCTTGCGTGCGCCGAGCATTGCTTCCACAACGGCATCGATCTGTGTTTCGCGTATGGAAAGAAAGGTCTTTTCCAGATTGGCGATGCCCTGACCGACATGCGACGACAGGGATTGGCCGCTCTCCGCATCGGTAACACTCGACAGAAACAGACGAGATCCCGTCTGTTTTTCCTCACGGGCATGGCGTCGGGATTCTTCATAGGTGTCATAACCGAGGCGCTGTACGAAACGCGTCACGGTCGCGTTGGAAACATGGGCGAGAGCTGCCAGTTCCGACGCCGAATAGCTCGCCAGTTCCCCTGGAAAATCACATACGAATTCACCCAGCCTTTTTTCGGCTGGCGGCAGTTCGTCCATAACGTCTCTTACGCGGGTCAGAAAGGACTTTTCGGTGGGTTTCATGTGCCGCCTGATGAAATCATATTTTCAGATTGCCTAACTATTAGCAGCTTTTGACTATTTTTGCATCTTTTTCGCCTAAGCTTTGAGCAGATTATCTATCTGAAAATAAACGATAAAAAATTTCTTGTAAAAATTGATTTTCTGATGTTTGATTATGAAAAAATAATTTCATACGGCTAATATCATGGGAGTTGGACCGTTATGGCAGGGGAACAAATGATACAATCCGGTGCGACGTCACCGGCCATCAAGCAGATGGAAAATGCATTGGGAAATATCGGCGTGACCACTGCGCACAAGCAGATTCTCGCGCTGATCCTGATCGGCTGTCTCTTTGACAGTTTCGAGCAGAACACGATTGGCCTCGTCGGGCCGGTCCTTCGCGAACAATGGGGGCTGTCGGGCGCCGATATCGGCTTCCTCAATACCATCACTTTCGCAAGCGCGGCCATTGGCCGTCTCTTGTCCGGCATTCTTGGCGACCGGTACGGCCGCCGTGTCATGCTGACGATCAATCTTCTTCTCTTCACCGTCGGTTCCGCACTTTGTGCGCTCGCACCGAG
Source organism: Brucella cytisi (assembly GCF_038433355.1). Lineage (NCBI taxonomy): Bacteria > Pseudomonadati > Pseudomonadota > Alphaproteobacteria > Hyphomicrobiales > Brucellaceae > Brucella > Brucella cytisi. The sequence goes on along the minus strand of NZ_JBCAUP010000014.1, from coordinate 126,624 downwards.
CTTCGGCTGGCTCTGTCTCGCACGCGCCATCGTTGGCTTTGGTGTCGGCGGCGAAATTTCGACTGCCGTTACGATGCTTGCCGAATTCTGTTCGCCGAAGTTCCGTGGAACTGCAGCTGGTCTCGTCAATGTCGGCGCAGGCGGTTTCGGCAACTTCCTCGCCCCGGCTTTCGGCCTGCTGGTTTTCACGCTCTTTCCGGGCGACGACAACTGGCGCTGGCTCTTCGCCGTTCTGGCGATCCCCGCTTTCCTCGTTGTTTTCTTTCGCCGTTACGTGCCGGAAACACCGCGTTTTCTGGCCTCGCAAGGCAAGATCGACGAAGCAAACAAGGTACTTTCCATTCTGGCGTCTGGATCACTCCGGCCCAAGAACCTGAAAGTCACTGAATATCTGTCCAAGTCGGAAAACAGTGACACCAAGCCTGTCAAGGGCAATTGGAGGGAACTGTTCCAGGCGCCTTATCTTGGCCGCACCGTCCCTGTGGCGATCGCGATCCTGATGAGCTACGGCGCACAGCTTTCCGTCCTGACGCTCATGCCAATGATTTTCGTTTCGATGGGCTACACGCTTTCGGGCAGCCTTCTTTACAGCATGATCATCCAGAGCGGCAGCGTGCTCGGTGCCATTGCAGCATCGGCATTCGGCTATTACTTTCCGCGCAAGAAAGTTCTCAGCCTGGGTGCGGTCTGCGCCTGTGCTGCAGCGCTTTCGATCATCTATCTTGGCACGAATATCTATCTGGTGCTGTTTTTCGGAGCGTTGTTCCAGTTCTTCGTCCTGTTGCTCAACACGTCGATCTGGATTTACGCGCCGGAACTCTATCCGACCCGTATCCGTGGCTTCGGTGTGGCACTCATCCTCGCGAGCGGTTCGGCTGCCGGATCCTTCGTGCCGACGATTGCGGGTGCCTTGTTCGACACATACGGAATGCTTGGTGTCTTCGGCCTTGCCGCATCGATGTATGCCATCTTCGCATTCTGCATCCAGCTTGGACCGGAAACCTATGGTCGGTCCATGGAAGACCTGACGCAGCCGGCGGAAGCCGAAGAGCCGACGGTCGATTTCACAAAAACTGCTAAAGAACAGGCCTGAACATGACTGCATCATCCCCCTATGTCCTGCTGATCAATCCAAACAGCTCAGAGGCAACGAGCGGGATGATGCTCGATATTGCCAGGCGGAAGGCGAACGGGCGGCTTCGGATCGAAGCCGCCACTGCGACACGCAGCCCTTCGATGATCGTCAATGACGAGCAGCTGCACGCTTCAGCGGTGCAGGTCATAGAAATCGGCAGGGGGCAGAACTCAAACTGCATCGGGGTCATTGTCAGCGCTTATGGCGATCCCGGTGTCGTGCATCTGCAGGAGAGCCTGGCCGTGCCGGTTCTCGGCATTTGCGAGGCCTCGATGGTCGAGGCAACACGGAATGGACGACGGTTCGGCATTGCGACGGTAACGCCGGATCTTGCCGATGCAATAGCCGCGCGGGCGGAAAGCCTAGGCCTGTCGCATCTTTATACGGGTATTCGCTGCACGCCCGGAGACCCTGAGAAGCTGGCGCGCGATGGCGCGCGTCTGCGTACAGAACTGGAAGCGGCGGTGCGGCTTTGCATCATGGATGGAGCCGAAGCGGTCATCATCGGCGGTGGGCCGCTCGGGGAAGCTGCGGAACAACTGCGTGGCGGCTTCGATATTCCGATTGTCGCGCCGATCTCGTCAGCGGTGGAGCTAATGATCGAGGCGCTCGACAAACAGCAGATCTGTGGAGAAGCGCAGGCCTGATCGTGGGATTGCCGGGACATTCGTTCCGGCGACCGACAGGCATTTTATCGGTGCGGTACACCCCCTTGCACCGGATCACAGATACGCCGGGGGCGTTGTGATTGAAAATGTCTTTTTGCACGCTTCCTTCTTGGCCGAGAAGAAAGCGTGCTTCTTTATTTGGCGTCCGTCTATCGCTGCTTGGCTAGACCCTGCTCGCGCATCTGGCTGAGGCTCATCTTCGGTGAAAGCGCTTCCGGATCGATGCGGATTTCGATGAGGCCCGGCTTGCCGGACTTTTCGCAAGCCTCGAAGGCCGGTGCAAAATCAGCCGTCTTTTCCACCACTTCGCCATGCAGGCCATAGGCGCGGGCAAGCGCTGCGAAGTCAGGATTGGCGAGGCCGGTGCCTGAAACGCGGCCCGGATAGGTGCGTTCCTGATGCATACGGATGGTGCCATACATGCCGTTATTGACGACGATGAAGATGGCATTGGCTCCATACTGCGCTGCTGTTGCCAGTTCCTGACCGTTCATGAGGAAGCAGCCGTCACCTGCAAAGGCAACAACCGTGCGTTCCGGTGCGGTGAGCTTGGCCGCGACCGCAGCCGGTACGCCATAGCCCATCGAGCCGTTGGTGGGAGCCAGCTGGCTGCGATAGGTGCGGTACTGGTAGAAGCGATGCGGCCATGCGGAATAGTTGCCCGCGCCATTGGTGATGATGGCGTCGGCGGGCAGATGCGCGCGCAGCCACTCCATCACTTCGCCCATCTGCACATCACCGGGGATGACTGGCGATTTGATGTTGTCGCGGTAATCGGCATTGGCGCTGTCGGTCCATGATTTCCAGCGCGGATCAGCAACCGGCGCAAGCTTTGCTGCTGCCGCACAGAAGGCAGGCATGGAGGCATTGACCGGAACGTCTGCATGATAGACGCGGCCCAGTTCCTCTGCGCCCGGATGGATATGGATGAGCTTCTGTTGTGGCACCGGAATGGATACCAGTTCGTAGCCCTGCGTCGTCATTTCGCCGAGGCGGGCACCGATCACGATCAGCAGATCGGCATCACGCACGCGCTGCGCCAGCTTGGGGCTGATCGAGGTTCCCATTTCGCCTGCGTAGAGCGGGTGAGTGTTGTCGAACATGTCTTGGCAGCGGAAGGATGCCGCGACGGGCAGGTGCATGTTCTCGGCAAATTTCCGCAGATCGCTGATGGCTCTCGCATTCCAGCCGCCACCGCCGACGATCACCAGAGGCCGTTCGGCCTTTGCAAGAAGCGTCTGCATGTCCTGTAGCTGGTCGGCACCTGGATGCATCTGGACCTGCTTATAGGCCGGTGCATCGCTGACGGCGGCATAGGATGTCAGCATGTCTTCCGGCAGGGCGATCACGACCGGGCCGGGGCGACCGTTGACGGCGCGGTGGAAGGCTTGGCTGACCAGTTCCGGAATGCGGGCGGCATCGTCGATCTGGACGACCCATTTGGCCATCTGGCCGAACATGCGGCGATAATCGATTTCCTGAAATGCCTCGCGCTCGACCTGATCGCTGGCGACCTGACCGATGAAGAGCAGCATCGGTGTCGAATCCTGAAAAGCTGTATGCACACCGACAGAGGCGTTTGTTGCGCCGGGACCGCGTGTGACGAAGCAGATACCCGGCTTGCCGGTCAGCTTGCCATAGGTTTCCGCCATATAGGCCGCGCCGCCTTCCTGCCGGCAGACGATCAGGTCAATCGCGTCGCTGAAATCATGAAAGGCGTCAAGCGCAGCGAGATAGCTCTCGCCGGGGACGCAGAAGACCCGGTCAGTGCCGTGGATGCGCAGCGCATCCACCAAAATCTGGCCTCCGGTACGGGCATTGGGTTTGCTCGTCATTGTATGCATTTCCTCAATCTCACCATGTCTCGCTCGCCATTCCGGCTCGCCTTGCAAGGACGGTTTCTCCGCCTCTTTTCAAAAAGATCCTCCCGAAAACCGGGACAGTCCATGTGTTGGGGGAACGGGAACTCATGGTCAGACGCACCCAAATGGCCGACAGGTGCATAAACCTCAGTCTCGCGGCAAAGTTTACTTTCAGCCGCCTGCTTCTCCTCCCAGTCAAGCACGCTGATATGAACATAGCCAGCGGTGTGAATACAGATTAAACATCATGACTAAACTGTATGAACTCATGATGCACCGGTATGGAGGAATGGCGATGGCCAGGGAAAACACGGGTAAGATCCGCGTCGGTATTGGCGGATGGGCCTATGAACCGTGGGACAAGAGCTTCTATCCTGAAAAACTGTCGAAGAAGCGCCAGCTTGAATATGCATCGAGCAAGCTCACATCCATCGAGATCAACAGCACTTATTACGGCCCGCAGAAACCCACGACTTTCGCCAAATGGCATGATGAAACGCCGGAAGGCTTTGTGTTTTCGCTGAAGGCACCGCGTTTTTCCACCAATCGCCGTGTGCTGGCGGAGGCGGGTGAGAGCATTGAACGGTTCATGACCGGCGGCATGATGGAACTGAAAGACAAGCTCGGCGTGGTCAACTGGCAATTCATGGGAACGAAGAAGTTCGACCCCGTGGACTTCGAGGCGTTTTTGAAGCTTCTGCCGAAGCGTGTCGACGGGCGCGATGTGCGCCATGCGGTGGAGGTGCGTCACGACAGTTTCAATTCACCGGACTTCATCGCCTTGCTGCGCGAATATGGCGTAGCGGTGGTGATTGCAGGCGACAGCGACTTTCCGCAATTCGCCGATATGACCGCACCTTTCGCCTATCTTCGCATCATGGGCACAGAAGAAGGTGAACCGCTCGGCTATAGCGAAAGCCATCTCGACCAGTGGGCTGCACGCGCCAAGGCGATAGCAGCGGGAGAACCCGCCGAAGGGTTGAAGACCGTGACGCCACCTGTTGCGGACCATATCGCCCGCGATGTCTATTTCTATGTGATCAGCGGCTATAAGGCGCATAATCCGCATGCGGCCATGGCCTTGATCGAACGGACAAAATGATGCCTCGTGGCGGCTATTGATTTTCATCTGAGTCGCCTGAGCATCATGTCAAAATTCGATCTTTCCGCGCTTGAAACCTTCGTTCGCACCATTCCGCAGCACTATAAAGGGCCAGGTGGCGCGGTCGCGGTGCTGAAAGATGGCAAGGTCGTGCTGCGCCATGCATGGGGCTTTGCCGATCTTTCCACTCGCAAGGCGATGACGCCCGAAACGCGCATGCCGATCTGTTCGGTCAGCAAGCAGTTCACCTGCGCCGTTCTGCTCGACAGCGTCGGCGAGCCGGAAGTTCTTGATGATGCGCTTGCCGCCTATCTCGACAAGTTTGCTGAAAAGCGTCCCAGCGTGCGCGATCTGTGCAACAACCAGTCGGGCCTGCGCGATTACTGGGCGCTGACGGTTCTTTGCGGAGCTGATCCGGAAGGCGTCTTTCGGCCCGAACAGGCACAAAGCCTGCTGCGCCGCCTGAAGACCACGCATTTTGCACCGGGCACGCATTATTCCTACTGCAATGGCAATTTCCGCATTCTGGCTGATCTGATCGAGCAGCATACAGGCCGGACGCTTATCGAACTTCTGTCGGAACGCATTTTCCAGCCGGCGGGCATGAAGACCGCAGAACTTATTCCCGATACCGCGCTGTTCGACGAATGCACCGGCTATGAGGGCGATACGGTGCGTGGCTTCCTGCCTGCCGTCAATCGCATCCACTGGATGGGCGATGCCGGCATCTGCGCGTCGCTGGACGATATGATCGCCTGGGAACAGTTCATCGATGCGACTCGCGACGACGAAAGCGGAATCTATCGTCGTCTGAGCGGTCCGCAGACTTTCAGAGACGGTGCTGCTGCTCCCTACGGTCTCGGCCTCAAATTCGAGGAAACGGGCGGCAAGCGCCTGACCGGCCATGGCGGGGCTTTGCGCGGCTGGCGCTGCCAGCGCTGGCATTGCGCCGATGAGCGCCTCTCGGCAATCGCCATGTTCAATTTTGAAGGCGGAGCTTCCGACGTCGCCTTCAAGCTGATGAATATTGCGCTTGGCGTTCCGACATCGGAACAGGTTCGCATTGAAGCCGATGCCGCATGGTTCGGCTCATGGCTCGACCATGAAACCGGTCTCGTGCTGAGCCTTGAAGATGCCGGACGCGGACGCATGAAGGCACGTTTCGGCACCGGCCCGGAAATCATGGACGTAATAGGCGAGAACGAGGCGCGTTCCGCGATGACCACGATCCGCCGCGATGGCGACACGATCCATCTGGCGCGCGAGGATGAAAATCTGAGCCTGACAATGCAGCGCCTGAAAGGCGCGGCGAAGCAGGATATTGCTGGACGTTATCGCAGCTACGAACTCGAGGCCGATCTTTTGATCGTCAATGAGGGCGGCGCTTTTTACGGGGCCTTTGAAGGATTTCTCGGCAAGAGCGATATGTATTCGCTCTATAAGGCGGGACCGGATGTCTGGCTGCTGCCGGTGCAGCGCTCGATGGACGCGCCGTCGCCGGGCGAATGGAAACTTGTCTTCCATCGTGACGCCAAAGGCGAGATAACAGGCATGACCGTCGGCTGCTGGCTGGCACGGCATGTGGACTACAGGAGAATTCAGGAATGAGCGAACTGAAAGTCAGAACCCGCGAGACGGGTGCCGTCGCCGAAATGCCGCAGGGAAAGCTGCCTGTCATCACCACGCCGACCGGCGGTGTGGTTGAAATTGTCACCAGTGTCAGTCAGGCGGGCTTCAATCCGCTCGATCTCATCTATTCGTCGGTTGCGGCCTGCATGGCGCTCAGTGCGCGCATTGCTGCCACCAAGCTCGAACTGAAGGAAAAGCTGACCGATGTGCGGGTGGAAGTGAAGGGCGACAAGGCGCATGAAGGACCGTCGCGTATCGAACGGTTCAACATCACCTTCCATTTCGGCGGTGACCTGACCGATGACGAAAAGCATCGTCTCGCCGAAATGGCTGAGGAAATCTGCACGGTCAGCAATACGCTGCGCGGCGAGCCGCAGTTTGATCTGAAGGTATCGTAACCTTCAGATCACATCGCGGATGCGATCGACCCCGAGCTTGATAACGCTTTCCATGGCCAGACGTGCTTTTTGTGGATCACGTGACGCAATGGCGTGGGCAATGCGCAAGTGATTGGCCGCGCATTCGGCAATGCCTTCTCGTGATGAGGCGGGTGATGAAAGCTGGAACGAGATTGCCAGCGCCGCCTCGATCAATCCACTGACCGAGCGCATGAACGGATTGCCGGACATGCGCGCAATGGCCAGATGGAATTCCAGATCAACCTTGGCGATGGATTCGGGCGTGTGGTTCGGATCGTCGAACTTGGCGGCGAGCGCGTAAAGCTCGACAATCTCGTCACTGGTGGCGCGTTCAGCCGCGGCCGCTGCGGCTGCCGGTTCCAGTGCCATGCGCATTTCCGCCAGATGGTCCACGAAGACTTCATCGAAGCCTGCCTCGAAGCGCCATGTCAACACATCGGGATCGAAGAAATTCCAGCTCGCATGGCCCAGAACACGGGTGCCGACCTTGGCCTTGGGTTCGATGAGGCGCTTGGCGGCGAGGGTTTTCATCGCCTCGCGCAGAACGGTGCGGGAAACGCCGAAGCGCAGCGACAATTCATGATCGCCCGGAAGGATGGACCCTGCAGGAATGGTTCCCGCGACGATGCCGCGGCCCAGTTCACCCACCACGACAGCGTGGCTGTTATGGCGTTTGCGTCCGGTTATGGCCGTTTCCAGCAATCCCAATTCAGGCCTCCTTCATGCGTTGCCGCGCCAGTCTTAGATCGGAGAACCATACAAGTCCTCGTTGCAGGGCAATGAACAGGAACAGCAATATACCGATTGCTATTTTCGTCCACCAGGAAGACAGCGTTCCGTCGAAAACAATGTATGTCTGGATCAGCCCCTGTATGAGAATGCCGACGAATGTTCCGGCCACAAGGCCTGCACCACCTGTCAGCAATGTCCCGCCGATCACCACCGAGGCGATGGCATCCAGTTCTACCCCCACCGTCGCGAGCGAATAGCCGGACGAAGTATAAAGCGTATAGACGATCCCGGCGAGACCGGAAAGGATACCCGACATCGTATAGATGCCGATTGTCGTGCGGGCAATCGGAACGCCCATCAGCTCCGCCGACTGCTGGTTGCCGCCAAGCGCGTAGATATTGGCGCCGAAGCGCGTGCGATGGGCGATGATGCCGCCGACGATGAAGACCGCGAGCATGAGCATGGCGATGAATGTCAGCCTGCCGCCGCCCGGCAGGCGGAAATAAAGCCCCTGCAATGTATCGAGAAACGGATGCGCGATGGGCACGGACTGCGTCGAGATGAGGAAGGCCGCACCGCGCGCCAGAAACATGCCCGCAAGTGTGGCCACGAAAGGCGGGATCCGCAAGAAATGGATCATCATGCCCATCCACGCGCCGAACAATGCAGCGATCACAAGAACGAGGCCGAATGCCATGAGCGGATGCACGCCGAGCTGCCCGACCATCACGGCAACGAAAACGCTGGTGAAGGCGATGACCGAGCCGACCGACAGGTCGATGCCGCCGGAAAGGATCACGAATGTCATGCCGACGGCGGCTATGCCGAGGAAGGCGTTGTCCGTCAGAAGATTGCCGATCACCCGTGTCGACAGCATGTTCGGAAACTGGATGATGCAGATCGCATAGGCGAGCAGGAAGATTGCAACCGTCGTCAGGAAGGGCAGATTGCGCAGTGCTCTCATTGCCGTGCTCCCTGCTGGCTTTGACGGACCGGATTGGCTCCATTGCCCTTGCGTTCCGAGCGCAGGAAGGTAATGAGCTGGACAATGGCCGGTGACTGGAAGGTGAGCACGATCACGATGATGACGGCCTTGATGATGAGGTTGAATTCCGGCGGAAAGCCCGCCATCAGAATGCCTGTGTTGATCGACTGGATGATGAGCGCGCCGAGCAGCGAAGCCATGATCGAGAAACGCCCGCCATTAAGCGAGGTGCCACCGATGACAACGGCCAGAATGGCGTCGAGTTCAAGCCACAGCCCGGCATTGTTGGCATCTGCGCCGCGAATATCCGCTGCCGCGATCAGCCCGGCAAGGGCAGCGCCGACGCCGGAAACCGCATAGACGCTGAACAGGAGAAAGCGCGCCTTGACCCCTGCCAGCATCGCCGCGCGACGGTTGATGCCGGTCGCCTCGATCAGGAAGCCAAGCGCACTGGAGCGCACTGCGAGGCCCACGACCAGACCGGCCAGAATCCATATCAGGACTGAAACGGGCACACCGAGGAAGGAGCCGGAGCCAAGCGCCGCAAAGGAATCATTGTTGAAGGTGAGGATTGCGCCTTCGGTGATAAGCTGCGCGATGCCGCGACCTGCCACCATCAGGATGAGCGTTGCGATGATCGGCTGGATATCGAAGACCGCAACCAGAAAGCCGTTCCACAAGCCACACAGAAGGCCGACGCCAAGCGCTGCCGGAATGACGATTGCAAGCGGATAGCCCGCAACGATGAGCGACGCGGCAAAGGCGCCGCTGATTGCCATGACTGCACCGACTGACAGATCGATGCCGCGCGTTGCGATCACCAGCGTCATGCCGACAGCTAGAATGGCGACGGGTGCGGCGCGCACCAGAATATCGATCAGGCTTCCATAGAGCCGTCCGTTCTGGAACGAGATGTCGAGAAAGCCAGGCGCGATGATGGTGTTCGCCACCAGAATGAGCACAAGGGCGGCCAGTTGCGGCGCCAGTCTTTTGAGTTTTCTGGTCATGCGGGCAATCATGCTGCAGCTTCCTTTTCGCTTCCGGTCTCTGCGATTGCACGCACGATATTGTCGGCAGTGATTTCCTCGCCCTTCAGTTCCGCCACATGGCGACGGTCGGACAGGACGATGACGCGATTGGCAACGGCGGCAAGCTCCTCGAATTCCGACGAGATGATGACCAGCGACATGCCTTCGGCGCAAAGTTCGCCGATGAGCTTCAGGATTTCAGCATGGGCGCCGATATCGATGCCACGCGTCGGCTCATCGAGGATCAGCAGGCGGGGGTCGGTGGCAAGCCAGCGTGCCAGTATGGCTTTCTGCTGGTTGCCGCCGGACAGAAACTTGATCGGCTTGTCAGGATCGGGCGGGCGGATATCGAGCGCCTTGATGTAGCGCTGCGCAAGCGCCGTTTTCTCGCGCGATGAAATCGGTCTGGACCAGCCACGCTTCGCCTGAACGGCCAGTGCGATGTTTTCGGCCATCGAGAAATCACCGATAATGCCGTCGGTCTTGCGCTCTTCCGGGCAGAAAGCGAAGCGTTCCGCAATGGCGGCAACGGGCGAGGGGAGCCTCGTTTCCTTGCCGTCGACGGTCAAGGTGCCGCTGTCGGTCTGATCGACACCGAACATCAACAGCGCGGTTTCGGTGCGGCCGGAACCGAGCAGCCCGGCAATGCCAACGGCTTCTCCCGGCTGGATCGAGAGATCGAACGGCGCAACGCTGCCTTGTCTGCCGAAGCCTGCAAAGCGGATCGGGGCAACCGTGTCGAGGCTTACTTCCTCGGTCAGCTGGCGGCGCACAGTTTCCTGCAACTGGTGGCCGAGCATCATGGAAATGAGATCGGTGCGCGGCAGTTCCGACAGGTTGCGGCTGCCGACCAGCCGTCCGTTGCGCAATACGGTGGCGCAATCAGCGATAGCATAGACCTGATCCAGAAAATGGGTGATGACGATGATGCCGAGGCCGTCTGCCTTCAACTGGCGCAGCACGCCGAACAGCATCTCGACTTCGCGTGCATCGAGACTGGCGGTCGGTTCGTCAAGGACGAGCACCTTGCCCGAGAGATCGACGGCGCGTGCAATCGCGATGATCTGGCGGATGGCGACCGAATAGGCGGACAGAGGCACGCCAACATCGATGGTGAGGCCGTAGCGGGAAAGAAGGTTCGTCGCATCTTTTTCCATCCGGCCCCGGTCAACCAGTCCGAAACGTTTCGGCTGGCGTCCCAGAAACAGGTTCTCTGCAACCGTCAGATTTTCAAGAAGGTTGACCTCCTGATAGACCGTGCCGATACCGAGTGTCTGCGCCTCTGCCACGGAGGCAGGCGCAATCGGCTGGCCCTCAAGCAGGATCGAACCGCCGAAGCCGTGGTAAGCGCCGGTCAATATCTTGATAAGCGTGGATTTACCCGCGCCGTTTTCGCCGAGCAATGCATGGATTTCCCCGCGGTTGAGCGTGAAATCGACATGGTCGAGCGCGGTCACGCCCAGAAAGGATTTGGTGATCGAACGGGCTTCAAGAAGCGGCATTGCGGCCGCCGATGGAGCGTCTTTTGCAGCCATGGCAGTCTTCCATTGCATTTTGCAAAGGTCATTCCGGGCCGCGACAAACGCGGCCCGAGGACGAGAGGATCAGTAACCGAGCCCCTTCTTGGCTTCGTAGACGGCTTTCGGATCGTCAGCCTGCGTGTAGAGCTTCGATTCCGTCTGGATCCACTTCGGCGGAACGGTACCCTTGTCCTTGAAGGCTTCAATCGCGTCGAAGGCCGGGCCTGCCATGTTCGGCGTCAGCTCGACGGTCGCATTGGCTTCGCCGTTCGCCATGGCCTGAAAGATATCCGGTACGGAGTCGATCGACACGATCTTGATTTCCGTGCCCGGCTTCAAGCCAGCCTCCTTGATTGCCTGAATGGCGCCGACAGCCATGTCGTCATTATGGGCATAGACGGCGCAGATATTCTTGCCGCCGCCTTCGGCCTTGATGAAGCTTTCCATGACTTCCTTGCCCTTTGTGCGGGTGAAGTCACCCGTCTGCGAGCGGGAAATCTTGATGTTGTCATGCCCCTTGATGGCGTCTTCAAAACCCTTCTTGCGGTTGATGGCGGGCGAGGAACCGGTGGTGCCCTGAAGCTCGACCACATTGCACGGCTTGTCGCCCACATCCTTCACCAGCCAGTCACCGGCCACCTTGCCTTCATGAACCTGATCGGAGGTTACGGCGGTCAGATAAAGGTCTTCCGGAGAATCGATCTGGCGGTCGAGCAGGACGACGGGAATTTCGGCTTCCTTGGCTTCCTTCAGAACGGCGTCCCAACCTGTGGAGACCACGGGTGCGATCAGGATTGCATCAACCCCTTGAGCGATGAAGCCACGAACGGCCTTGATCTGGTTTTCCTGCTTCTGCTGTGCATCGGCGAACTTGAGCGTATAGCCGCGCTTTTCGGCTTCCTGCTTGGTCAGGGCCGTTTCTGCAGCACGCCAGCCCGATTCCGAACCGATCTGCGAAAAGCCAACCGTCAGCGATGCAGCAGATGCGCTCGAAATCAGAGCAAAAGAAAATGCGGCCGTCAGGGCCGTCAATGTGCGTTTCATGATGGTTCCTCCCAATAAGGCCCTCCCGGCCTTCGCATTTATGAAGCATATAATATTACTTTATGGCAAGCGCCTTTCGACGTTTCCCAATAAAATGCCGGTGCGACAAACGCGCAATATTGCTATTTACAAATATAAAACAAAGGCTTGTATTCGTGCAGGGGGGGCAAGGTTGGCGAACTGCCCCGGCGGGGGCGTCTGCTTGCTTGACAAAGCGGGTTACAGCAAAATAGTCATATTAATAACACGAACCGCAAATTGATGCCTTATGGCGTTCCTCAAGCGGTCGGGGTGAATTCCGCAACGGGTATGCGGAAAATGGGAGGTTTAATGTTGCGTCTGGTCCAGTTCCGCGATGAAAGCGGAGAAATGCGTGTGGCTGCCTGCAGCGAGGAGGGAGCGGCACATGTCGTCAAGGGCGTAGCAACGACCTATGAGCTAGCCTCGGCAGCCATTGCAGCGGGTATCAGCCTTGAGGAACAAGTCGTACGCAGCGGTAAGGGCGATGCGGTCGATATTGACGCCGCTCTGGCTGCGGGCCGCGTCGGCCTGCCGATTACCCATTCCGACCCAGCACATCTGATTGTTGCCGGCACGGGCCTCACACATCTTGGCTCCGCCGACGGTCGCGACAAGATGCACAAGGCAGCACAGGCTGCCGAAAAGCCGACCGACTCCATGCGCATGTTCCTGATGGGTGTCGAAGGCGGCAAACCGAAGCCGGGCGAAACCGGCGTGCAGCCGGAATGGTTCTACAAGGGTGACGGTTCGGCGCTGGTGGCAACCGGCGGCGAACTGGTTTCGCCTTCCTTTGCCGAGGATGGTGGCGAAGAGCCGGAGCTGGCAGGCATCTACCTGATTGGCCCGGATGGTACGCCGTTCCGGCTTGGCTTCTGCCTTGCCAACGAATTTTCCGACCATGTGACCGAGAAGCAGAACTATCTCTGGCTTGCCCATTCCAAACTGCGTCAGGCCGCGTTGGGGCCGGAGCTATATGTGGGGGCGTTGCCTGACCATGTGGAGGGCGTTTCGCGCATTCGTCGCGGCGATCAGGTGATCTTTGAAAAGCCGTTCCTTTCTGGCGAAGCGAACATGTCGCACACGATCGCCAATCTGGAACACCATCATTTCAAATATGAGCTGTTCCGCCGTCCGGGCGTCATTCATGTTCATTTCTTTGGCACGGCAACCTTGTCGTTTTCGGAGGACGTAAAGACGGAAGCTGGCGACCAGTTCGAGATTTCCGCCAAGCCGTTCCGTTATCCGCTGGTCAACAGGCTGGCTCAGGCAGCAGCCGAAAACCTTGTCGTGAAGGCGCTCTGAAATGGCACGGGAACCGAACATCGCTCTCGCAATCGTCGGTCTGGGCAAGATTGCGCGTGACCAGCATCTGCCGTCCATTGAAGCCGTCGATGGCATTGAGCTGAAAGCCATTGCCAGCCGCAATGCCGGGCTGGATGGCCTGCCGTCTTTTCACGACATCGATGAGCTGCTGGGCAGCGACATTGCCATTGACGCGGTGTCGCTCTGCACACCGCCGCAAGGGCGCTTTAGCCAGGCCTACGCAGCCTTGAAGGCGCGCAAGCATGTGATGCTGGAGAAGCCTCCGGGTGCGACCATTTCGGAAGTGCAGGCGCTGGAGCGTCTTGCGCAAGCGGAAGACGTGACGCTTTACGCCACGTGGCACTCGCGCGAGGCGGCAGCGGTCGAACCGGCGCGGGAATTCCTGAAAGATGCGGAAATTCGTTCGGTTTCGGTCACGTGGAAGGAAGATGTCCGCCACTGGCATCCCGGCCAGCAATGGATCTGGGAACCGGGCGGCCTTGGCGTGTTCGATCCTGGCATCAATGCGCTTTCCATCGTCACGCATATTTTGCCGGAGCGCTTCTTCCTGACGCAATCCGATCTTTATTTTCCAGAAAACCGTGCGGCGCCCATCGCAGCCAACCTCAAGTTCCAAACGAAAAGCGGCATACCGGTTTCGTTCGAACTGGACTGGCGGCAGACCGGTCCGCAGACCTGGGATATTCGCGTCGAGACCGACAAGGGCACGGTTCTGCTCAGCCATGGCGGCAGCCGCCTCACCATTGCCGGGACCGAGAAAATGGCCGAGCCGGACCGCGAATATCAACGACTTTACAAGCGTTTCGTGCAATTGATCGGCGCGGGGCGTTCGGATGTTGATCTCGCTCCACTGACCCATGTGGCCGATGCGTTTCTGCTCGGAAAGCGGCATGTCGTCGAAGCTTTTGAAGATTAGGAATCGAGGTTGTCGTAACGCGGCCTCTCACCCACGCAGGACAATGAAATGAACAAGCCCGTCTCTCCGAAAACGCCAAAGCTCCGCTCGCGCGCCTGGTTCGACAATCCTGATAATGTCGATATGACGGCGCTCTATCTGGAGCGCTACATGAATTATGGCCTGAGCCAGGAAGAGCTGCAGTCCGGTCGTCCGATCATCGGCATTGCGCAGACGGGCTCCGACCTCTCACCTTGCAACCGTCATCATCTGGAGCTGGCCAAGCGCGTGCGCGAAGGTGTTCGCGAGGCGGGCGGCATTGTCATTGAATTTCCGGTTCATCCTATTCAGGAAACCGGCAAGCGCCCGACCGCAGGTCTGGACCGCAACCTTGCCTATCTTGGCCTCGTGGAAGTGCTTTATGGCTATCCGCTTGATGGTGTCGTGCTGACAATCGGCTGTGACAAGACCACGCCTGCCTGCCTGATGGCAGCTGCAACCGTCAATATTCCGGCGATTGCGCTGTCGGTGGGTCCGATGCTCAATGGCTGGTTCCGTGGCGAACGCACAGGTTCCGGCACCATCGTCTGGAAGGCGCGCGAGCTGCTTGCCAAGGGCGAAATCGACTATCAGGGCTTCGTCAAGCTGGTTGCTTCCTCGGCTCCATCGACCGGCTATTGCAACACGATGGGCACGGCCACAACGATGAATTCGCTCGCCGAAGCGCTCGGCATGCAGCTTCCGGGCTCCGCCGCCATTCCGGCGCCTTATCGCGACCGTCAGGAAGTTTCTTATCTATCGGGACGCCGCATCGTTGAAATGGTGCATGAGGATTTGAAGCCGTCGGACATTCTGACCAAGGATGCCTTCGTCAATGCCATCCGCGTCAATTCCGCTATCGGCGGTTCGACCAATGCGCCGATCCATCTGAACGCTCTGGCCCGTCATGTCGGCGTGGAGCTGACGGTCGATGACTGGCAGAAATATGGCGAGGAAATTCCGCTTCTGGTCAATCTGCAGCCTGCCGGTGAATATCTTGGCGAAGATTACTACCATGCGGGTGGCGTACCGGCCGTCGTCAATCAGCTGATGGGGCAGGGCCTCATCAATGAAGATGCGCTGACCGTCAATGGCAAGACCATCGGCGAGAATTGCAAGAACGCGATCATCGAAGACGGCAATGTCATCAAGACCTACGATCAGCCGCTGAAGAAGCATGCCGGATTCCGCGTGCTGCGCGGCAATCTGTTTTCGTCGGCGATCATGAAGCTCAGCGTGATTTCGGACGAGTTCCGCAATCGCTATCTGTCTGACGACAAGGACCCGAATGCATTCGAGGGTAAGGCGGTCGTATTCGATGGGCCGGAAGATTATCATCACCGCATTGACGATCCGGCACTGGAAATCGACGAGAATACGGTGTTGTTCATGCGTGGCGCTGGCCCCATCGGTTATCCAGGTGCGGCGGAAGTCGTCAACATGCGCGCGCCGAATTACCTTCTGAAAAAGGGTATCAGCTCACTGCCATGCATCGGCGACGGTCGCCAGTCGGGCACGTCGGGTTCGCCGTCGATCCTCAATGCCTCCCCGGAAGCTGCTGCTGGCGGCGGTCTTGCTATTCTGAGGACCGGTGACCGCGTGCGTATCGATCTTGGTCGCGGCAGCGCTGACATTCTGATCTCTGACGAAGAACTGGCGGAGCGTCGCAAGGCTCTGGAAGCTGCCGGTGGCTACAAATATCCGGAAAGCCAGACACCATGGCAGGAAATCCAGCGCGCCGTTGTCGGCCAGATGGAAACCGGTGCAGTTCTCGAAAACGCGGTCAAGTATCAGGACATCGCGCATACGCGTGGCCTGCCGCGAGATAACCACTAAGGTTCCCCGGATGGCTCTCGATAAAAAGCCATTTGCGGCAGTTGCGGACTGGGGCACCACCCGGTTCCGCCTCTGGACGCTGGATGTCGATGGCAATGTGCTGGGCGAAAGCCGTGGCGATGACGGTCTGCTGCAGGCAAAGGAAGCCGGTTTCGAGCCAACGCTCGAACGGCACCTTGCTTCTGTCGGCGCGTCGGACGATCTGCCGGTGGTGATCTGCGGCATGGCCGGTTCGCGGACCGGCTGGATCGAAGCGCCCTATATGAGCTTGCCCGCCGGGTTGGATGGCATCGTGAAGGCTGCGGTGCGCGTGCCTGCGCGCCGTCACGTCATCATGTTGCCGGGCGTCGCGCGTCGGGACGAAACGGCACCCGATGTTATGCGTGGCGAGGAGACAAAACTGCTCGGTCTTGTGCACGGCGGCACGCATGATGCGGTTGTCGTCATGCCCGGCACCCATGCCAAATGGGTGCGGATTGCCGACGGTGGCCTTGCCGATTACCGAACCTTCATGACCGGCGAAATGTTCGCTCTTTTGAAGGACAAGTCGGTGCTGGCCGGTGCGCTGGAAGGTGCTGCTGCGGTCGATCCGAATGGTGTGGCTTTCGCTGCGGGCGTCAGGGCGTCGCTCGAAAACCAGGCACTGATTTCCAACGCGCTGTTTTCCATTCGCGCAGGCTGGCTCGTCCATGATCGCAAGCCGACCGATCAGCTGGCCCGTTTGTCGGGCTTGTTGATCGGGCTGGAAGTGGCAGGCGGGCGCATGCTTTATGGCAAACCCGAAGAAGTGCTGCTCCTTTCAGACGACACGATGGGTGCGCTCTATGCCAGCGCGCTTGAAATTGCCGGGCTGACAGTCAGGCGCGTTGCAGCCGATGAGCTGGTGCGAAACGGTCTGTTCATGGCTGCAAAACACGCCTTCGGAGGAGTTGCGCAATGAGCGACCGCATTGCATGGCCAAAGCTGCGCTATCCGCTGGTCGCGATCCTGCGCGGCATTCGCCCGGAAGAAACGGAAGCAATCGTCGGAGCGCTGATCGAGACGGGTTTCGAGGCGATTGAAATTCCGCTCAATTCGCCGGAGCCTTTCGTCTCGATTGAGAAGGCGGCGAAGCTTGCGCCTGCGGGCGTGCTGATCGGGGCCGGGACCGTGTTGAGCGTCGAAGATGTGGACCGTCTCAACGATGTCGGCGGCAGGCTTCTGGTCAGCCCCAATGTCGAGCCGGATGTCATTCGTCGTGCCGGACAGCACGGCATGGTGACGATGCCCGGCGTTTTCACGCCGACGGAAGCCTTTTCAGCGATCCGGGCGGGCGCATCGGCGCTGAAATTCTTTCCGGCCAGCGTGCTCGGCGCGGACGGTATCAAGGCGATATCCGCCGTCTTGCCGAAGGATGTTCCGGTCGGCGCTGTGGGTGGTGTGTCCGAGACTGATTTTGCAACTTATCGGGCAGCGGGAGTGAGCTGCTTTGGACTCGGTTCCAGTCTTTACAAGGCCGGATTGACGGTTGCTGAGGTTCGCGAACGCGCTGAGCGCGCGGTTGCGGCATGGGACAAGATCGCGGGCTGACGGCCCCTTGAGAACTTGTTCCGGAGGAATTCCGCATGGCCGGAAGGCGGG
The DNA here is from genome assembly GCF_038433355.1 of Brucella cytisi. Classification (NCBI taxonomy): domain Bacteria; kingdom Pseudomonadati; phylum Pseudomonadota; class Alphaproteobacteria; order Hyphomicrobiales; family Brucellaceae; genus Brucella; species Brucella cytisi. The sequence continues at coordinate 108,766 of NZ_JBCAUP010000014.1, read as the reverse complement.
GGCGGAAATTTTGGGAGAACGACAGGCGGAAAAGCCTGTCCCAATTTGGGAGTGAGACAATGGCAGGCATGAAATCTCTAACATTGGCAGTCGCGATGGCCGCGCTTGCCTTTAGCGGTCTGGCGCATGCGGAAGACAAGGGTCTTGTCGCCGTCGCCATGCCCACGAAGTCTTCGGCACGCTGGATTGCCGATGGCGACAACATGGTCAAGGTGCTGAAAGAACGCGGCTACCAGACCGATCTTCAGTATGCTGAAGACGACGTACCTAACCAGCTGGCGCAGATCGAAAACATGGTGACCAAGGGCGCCAAGGTTCTCGTCGTTGCATCCATCGACGGCACGACGCTTTCCGATGTTCTGGCCAAGGCACACGATGCGGGCATCAAGGTTATCGCCTATGACCGCCTCATCCGCGATACGCCGAATGTCGATTATTATGCGACCTTCGACAATTTCCAGGTTGGCGTGCTTCAGGCCCAGTCTATCGAAACGGCTCTTGACCTGAAGAACAAGCCGGGTCCGTTCAATGTCGAGCTTTTCGGCGGTTCGCCCGACGATAACAACGCCTACTTCTTCTACAACGGCGCGATGTCCGTTCTGCAGCCTTATATCGATAGCGGCAAGGTAGTCATCGGCAGCGGCCAGACCGGCATGGACAAGGTCGCAACGCTGCGCTGGGATGGTGCAACCGCTCAGGCCCGTATGGATTCCATCCTTTCGGCCTATTATTCCGACAAGAAGCTCGACGCGGTCCTGTCGCCTTATGACGGCATCTCCATCGGTATCCTGTCGTCCCTCAAGGGTGTAGGCTATGGCAGCGGTGACATGCCAATGCCGATTGTTTCGGGTCAGGATGCGGAAGTGCCTTCGGTGAAGTCGATCCTCGCTGGCGAACAGAATTCGACCATCTTCAAGGATACGCGTGAGCTCGCCAAGGTCACGGTTGACATGGTCGATGCGCTGATGACCGGCAAGGAGCCGGAAGTCAACGACACCAAGACTTATGACAATGGCGTCAAGGTCGTGCCGTCCTATCTGCTCAAGCCGGTGATCGTCGACAAGTCGAACTGGAAGCAGGTTCTGGTCGATAGCGGTTACTACAAGGAAGACCAGATCCAGTAATGCGGTTTCGGGCGTATCGGAGGATATGCCCGTAACCTTTCTGCGTGCCTTTGCCCCAAATCCCCAGCCTTTCGGCTGGGGTAGGCTCGGCGATTGACAGCGTTGTCTTTCTGTTGAGGGCAATGGCAAAGCAGATTTGTAATGGGAGCGAGCGATGAATGTAGCCAATCCTGTCCTGCGCGAGCAGCCTGACGGTAAGCCGGAAATCGCCGGCAAGCCGCTTCTGGAAATGCGCGGCATCAGCAAGTCTTTCGGCGTCGTCAAAGCGCTGAGCGATGTCAATTTCACGGTCATGCCGGGTGAGATTCATGCCTTTGTCGGCGAGAACGGAGCAGGCAAGTCGACCTTGATGAAGGTGCTGTCGGGCGTTTACCCGCATGGCAGCTACGAGGGGTCGATCTTCTTCGACGGAGAAGAGCGACAGTTTCGCGACATCAACGATTCCGAAGCGCTTGGCATTGTCATCATCCATCAGGAGCTGGCGCTCATACCGCTCATGACGATTGCCGAGAACATTTTCCTCGTCAATCCACCGGCAAGTTACGGGGTCATCGACCGCAGCACGGTGCACAAGCGCACTCGCGAGCTTTTGCAGAAGGTTGGCCTGTCGGAATCGCCCGATACGCTCGTCACCGATATTGGTGTCGGCAAGCAGCAGCTTGTCGAAATTGCCAAGGCATTGTCGAAGCGCGTGCGGCTTCTGATCCTCGACGAACCGACCGCAAGCCTCAACGAGACGGACAGCGCGGCATTGCTGGCGCTTCTGCGTGAGTTTCGTGCTCAAGGCATCACCTCGATCCTCATTTCGCACAAGCTCAATGAAATCCGCGAAGTTGCCGACAAGATCACGGTGCTGCGCGATGGCAAGGCAGTGGCCACGCTCGACTGCAATGCGGGCGAGGTCGAGGAAGACGATATTATCCGCAAGATGGTCGACCGCGATCTGGAAAGCCGCTACCCGAAGCGCGATCCGAAGATCGGTGAGGTGATTTTCGAAGTCGACAACTGGTCGGTGCATCACCCGCTGCATCCGGAACGGCACTCGGTCAAGAATGTGTCGTTTAAGGTGAGGGCAGGTGAAATCGTCGGTATTGCCGGATTGATGGGGGCGGGACGCACAGAATTCGCCATGAGCCTGTTCGGGCGTTCATGGGGCACGAATATCAGCGGCGAGGCGCGTATCAACGGCAACAATGCCGATATTTCCACTGTAGCGCGGGCCATCAAGGCGGGGCTCGCCTATGTGACCGAGGATCGCAAGAAGCTCGGCCTGGTCTTAGGCGAAAATATTTCGCGCAACATCTCGCTTGCGCATTTACGCGGCGTCAGCCCGAAAGGCATCATCGACGATATTCGCGAAATGAAGATCGCGAATTCCTATCGCGAACAGATGAGCATTCGCTGTCACAATGTCTATCAGGAGACGGGCACGCTTTCGGGCGGCAACCAGCAGAAGGTGGTGCTGTCGAAGTGGCTCTTCACCGGGCCCGACGTGCTGATCCTCGATGAACCGACGCGCGGCATCGATGTCGGCGCGAAATATGACATCTACACAATTATCAATTCACTGGCGGATAGCGGCAAGGGCGTGGTCGTCATTTCTTCGGAAATGCCGGAGCTGATCGGCATCTGCGACCGCATCGTCGTCATGCATGAAGGAGCCTTTGTCGGCGAAGTCGCTGGCGAGGAAGCAACGCAGGAGAACATCATGCGCGCCATCATGCAGAACAAGGGAAAACGGCCATGAGCGAGAATATCATCGGAAGCAGTGGATCGAAAGCTCCGGCGAGCAGCGTGGGGCGGTATCTCAAGAACAATCTGCGTGAATCCGGCATGCTGATCTCGCTTGTTGCGATCATGATCTTTTTCCAGATCGTGACTGGCGGTGTGCTGATGAAGCCGCTGAACCTCACCAATCTGGTTCTGCAGAACAGCTATATCGTCATCATGGCGCTTGGTATGCTGCTCATCATCGTCACCGGGCACATCGACCTTTCGGTCGGCTCGGTCTGTGGCTTTATCGGTGCGCTTGCCGCTGTGATGATGGTCAAATGGGGCGTGCCGTTTCCCATTGCAGCCATTCTCTGCCTGCTGGCCGGCGGCATTATCGGCGCAATGCAGGGCTTTTGGGTCGCCTATTTCAATATCCCGTCCTTCATCGTCACGCTGGCGGGCATGCTGGTCTTCAAGGGGCTGATGCTTGCCGTGCTTGGCGGCCAGTCGGTGGGGCCGTTTCCGGTCGTGTTCCAGAAACTATCGTCCGGCTTTATTCCGGAAATCATCGGCACGACGGGTGGCGTCTATCTGACATCGCTTATCATCGGCGTGCTGCTGGCCGGTTTCATGATCTGGCAGAATGTCAAATCGCGTCAGCGTCATATCGCGCATGAAGTGGAAACCGAGCCTTTTGGCCTTTTCGTCATCAAGAACATCCTGTTCTTTTCGGCGATTGCCTATTTGTCGTTGCTGATTTCAATGCATCGCGGCTTGCCGAACGTCCTCATCATTATGGCCGTTCTGATTGCGGCCTATGCGTTCCTCACCAATCGGACCGTACTCGGGCGGCAGATTTATGCGGTGGGCGGGAACCGGCATGCGGCCAAGCTTTCGGGTGTGAAGACCGAACGGCTGACATTTCTGGCTTTCGTCAATATGGGTGTGCTGGCGGCGCTTGCTGGCTTGGTCTTTGCGGCGCGCCTTAACACGGCAACGCCCAAGGCCGGTATCGGCTTCGAGCTGGACGTGATCGCGGCCTGCTTCATCGGCGGTGCTTCCGCCTATGGCGGTGTGGGCCGTGTGACAGGTGCCGTGATCGGCGCGCTCATCATGGGCGTGATGAACAACGGCATGTCGATCCTCGGCATCGGTATCGACTATCAGCAGGTCATCAAGGGGATCGTGTTGCTGGGGGCTGTCTGTATCGACGTCTATAACCAGAAACGCTGATATTTCGGCTCTGGCGGCCTGCAAATGGCGTTGTTTTGCGCTTCCGGTGCTCACGTACCTTGTTTAGGCACATAATCTTATCCGAAAAGTCTGCAACTTTTCGGGATTATGTTCAGAAGTACGCTGCGCTCCGGTTCTCAAACTTCACCATTTTCGGCTCGCCATAACCAAAATCTTAGCCGCTTCACTGGCGTGCGGCAGTTCAGTTTTCAGATTGCCGTGCGGCGGGCGTGATCGAGATAGATCTCGCGCAGGCGCTGGGCAACTGGACCGGGTGTTCCAGCGCCGATGGTCTTCTCGTCGATGACGGTGATCGGTGTGACGAATGTGCCAGCACTGGTGAGGAAAGCTTCCTTCGCCGCATAGGCTTCATCGATGGTGAAGAGGCGCTCTTCCAGCTTCATGCCGGTCTCGGCGATCAGCTGCAGGAGCGACAGCCGTGTGCAGCCGGGCAGAATGGAATTGCTGTTCGGGCGTGTAACGACGACATCATCTTCGGTCACGATATAGGCGGTCGACGATGCGCCTTCGGTTACATAGCCGTCTTCAATCATCCACGCTTCATCGCAACCGGCGTTCTTGGCGATTTCCTTGGCAAGCGCTTGCGGCAGCAGACAGACCGTCTTGATGTCGCGGCGCTTCCAGCGCAGATCACCCAGCGAAAGCACGCGGGCGCCGGTCTTCAGCGCAGGCTTGTCGAGCAGATTGGCTTCCTGCGTGAACAGGACAACCGAAGGCTTCATGCCTTTCGCGGGCACGAAATCACGGTCGCGTCCGTCGCCGCGTGTCACCTGCAGATAGACCAGACCTTCAGTCAGATTGTTGCGGCGGATCAGCTCGCGCTCGATGGCAACGATCTCGTCTTCGTTCATCGGCATCGGAATACCGATCTCGCCGGTCGAGCGGCGCAGGCGTCGCATATGCGGCTCGCTGTCGATGAGCTTGCCTTCGAGCACGGCAGTCACTTCGTAAATACCGTCGCCGAACAGGAAGCCACGGTCAAAGATGGAAATGCGCGCATCGCGGGCGACGACATATTCGCCGTTGACATAGACGATGCGGTTTTCAAGTTCTTCTGCTGAAACGGCCATGATTGGATGTGTCCTGAAACGAAAAGACTGCGATCACGTCGCAGTCTTTTCATAGGTCAGTCGGCTGCAATGGGAAACAGCTATTTTCAGGCAGCCTGCTTTGCTGCCGCAATGGCTTCGCTGCGGATTTCTTCGGTCAACTTCAGACGTAGTTCGGAGAATTCCGGGCTTGCCTTGACGTGGTAGGTACGCGGATGCACGATATCGACCGGTGTGATCGATTTGATCTTGCCCGGACGGGCCGTCATCGTAACCACGCGGGTTGCCATGAATATGGCTTCTTCAATATCGTGGGTGACGAAGATGACCGTCTTGTGCTCCCGCTCCCAGATGCCGAGCAGCAGCTCCTGCATCAGTCCGCGGGTCTGGTTGTCGAGCGCGCCGAACGGCTCGTCGAGAAGCAGGATCTTTGGGTCGTTGGCGAGTGCGCGGGCAATCGCTGTGCGCTGCTGCATGCCGCCCGAAAGCTGCTTTGGCCAGTGATCTTCAAAGCCGCGTAGTCCGACCTTGTCGATATAGCTGTCCACGATTTCACGCGCCTGCTTTTCCGACACGCCCTTCTCACGAAGCCCGAAGCCGACATTCTGCCGGATGGTGAGCCAAGGAAACAGTGTGTAGGACTGGAACACCATGCCGCGATCTGCACCCGGTCCGGTGACAGGATTGCCCTCCAGCATCACGCTGCCGGTGGTGGGCCTGTCGAGACCGGCGATGATGCGAAGAAGCGTGGACTTGCCGCAGCCCGAGGGGCCGAGGACGGTCACGAAATCATTTTTCGGGATGACGAGGTCGGTCGGCTGCAATGCCAGTGTCGGCTTGCCGCCATGCACGCCCGGAAAGGTACGGCTCACGCCCTTGATGACAAGTTCCTGGTCGCTTTTGGTAACCATTATGCGAACCTCCATGCAAAGAGCCAGCGGTTGAAATATTTGAAAGCGAGATCAGAAATCAGGCCGATAACACCAATCACGATGATGCCGAAGATGATCTGGCCGGTGGCCATCAGGGCCTGAGAGTTGATGATCATGTAGCCGATGCCGGACGATGCACCGATGAGTTCGGCAACGATCACATAGGTCCATGCCCAGCCAAGCACGAGGCGCAGCGTTTCGGCAATGTCCGGCGCACTGGCAGGCATAAGTACGCGGCGAATGATGCCGCTGTTCGACGCGCCGAGCGTGTAGGCTGCTTCGACAAGATCGCGACGCGTATTGGAGACCGTCACGGCGATCATGAGAATGATCTGGAACACCGCGCCGATGAAGATGACGAGCAGCTTCTGTGTTTCACCAATGCCTGACCAGAGGATCAACAGCGGAACGAAAGCCGAAGCGGGAAGATAGCGCGCAAAAGAGACGAAGGGCTCCAGCAGCGCCTCGATGGGCTTGTATGCGCCCATGGCGATGCCGAGCGGAATGGCAACGACGCTAGCGAGTACGAAGCCGCCCAGCACGCGCCAGACAGTCATTCCGATATCGGACATAAAGCCTTGATTGGCGATGAGATCCCAGCCGTCCTTCACCATGGTGATGGGGTCGGCAAGAAAAGTCGGGGAAACGAAGCCGCCCAGAGTGGCTATACCCCAGAACACAAAGAAGAGAATGAAGAATAGAATGCCCAGTAATATCCGGGTCTGACTGCCTATCGGCTGCAAGGGCTGCATATATTTTCCTGTTTAGTCGTGCATCCGCCGCACTCGACGGGCGGAAAATAAGGAAGCCCGGCCGTGTCGTCCGGGCCTGCATATGAAGCGATGTTACTTGATGAAGCTTGTATCCACGATGTCATCGAGATTGGGCTTCGACTTGATCACACCCGCCTTCAGCAGAAGATCGGCGGCTTCGGTTGAAAACTCCTTGAATTCACCTTCAAAGAACTTCTGATTGGCTGCCTTGTCCTGCCAGCGCAGATAGTCTGCCGACTTGCCGAAATCCTCGCCCGACTGCTTCACGTCCTTGCCCATGATTTCATAGGACTTCGCCTTGTCGGAAGCGATCATCTGCAGCGCTTCAAAGTAGCTGTCGGCAAGCGCCTTGGCGGCTTCGGGGTTCTTTTCAAGGAAATCGGGCGTGCAGCCGACCGTGTCCATGACCGCCGGATAATCGAGCGTGGTGGCAAGAATCTTGCCCTTGTCGGGTGCTGCGCGCACGGTGGAAAGATAAGGCTCGTAGGTCATGGCGGCATCGTTCTGGCCGGCCACGAAAGCCTGTGCAGCCGGTCCCGGCTCCATATTGACGACCTTGACGTCCTTGGTCGTCATACCGTTTTTGGCGAGCATGAAGGCGAGAAGGAAATAGGGCGACGTACCCGGAGCAGAAGCGGCAACCGTCTTGCCCTTCAGATCGGCGAAGGAATTCACATCGGCACGCACCGCAATACCATCGGCACCGTAGGACTTGTCCATCTGGAATATCTGCTTGGTCTTCACGCCAGCCGCGTTCCAGACAATCCATGTTTCAACGGTGGTGGCCGCGCACTGGATATCACCGGAAGCGAGGGCCAGATGGCGGCTTGCCTGCGGGATTTTGGTCAGTGTGACGTCGAGGCCATTCTTCTTGAAAATTCCGGCTTCCTTGGCAAGCGTCAGCGGAGCAAAGCCGGTCCAGCCGGAAAAGCCAAGGGAAACGGCCGTTTCAGCGTGCGCTGCAGACGTTAACGTGAAAGCTGCTAGTGCCGCCCCGGCAAGCAATGATTTCTTCATGTGTAGTACCCCTTTTATAGTGAGACTTTTTTGTCTCTTACTCCTGTCAAATTAACAGGACCGTATCGTCTGTCCAGAGAGTTCGTTGCGGTTCTTTGAATACTTCATTCTCGATGGAATAGTCGTAAACTACTGATCAGATTGGGCTAATCGAAATCAGGTAAGCGGCTCCCTTCCCCTTTAGCTCAAGAGGCAAGGCGTCGCAGTTTGTGGCAACCGCGCAATCATGCTGCTCAAGTTTTGTCGTTTTCGCCGCGAGTGTCAGATCGATCTGACCTTCGGCACAGAAAAGAAGAACCAGATTGCCATTGGCCTGGGTGAGCGTAGTGCCGTTGACGGGCAGGCGCCGGACCATATGGGCAAACCGTCCGCGCCGGGTCATCACATTGAGGTCGGTAATGGCCGATCCGATCAGCCGTGCGCTGGATTGAGCATCCGCAGCGAAGAACAGCGGTACGCTTTCGCAGGTGAGGGTGCTCTGCTGTCCTTCGACATCGAGCAAGATGCCGTCTCCTTCCAGCACCGACAATGTGCGGTCGATGCCGGGAAAGACGGAAAACGGGCCATCGCTGGCGACGGTCGCCATAGAAATGCGCCAGTCGAAATTATCGACTGACGCTCCTTTCGGATGGACGGCGATTTCGACCGTAACGCCACCGCCATTTTTCCATGGCATGCGGCGATGACTTTCGGCCTTGAGAATTTCGACCATCAACCGAGCCATCCATTGGATGCTGCCCAGAAGGCAATTGGTGCCGTTAGCAGGATGCTGAGTGCCGTGCGGATATACCAGATCACGATCAGGTCCCGGAACTTGAGCGGGATCGAGGTGGCAAGAACGCAAGGGATTGAGGCCGACAGGAAGAGAACCTGACTGACCGAGACAACGGCGGCGACGAACTTCAAAACGACATCGGCGTCCTTCAAGAGGATGGCTGGCAGGAACATTTCTGCAAGGCCGGACGCCATGGATTTTGCGGCAAGCATCGGATCGGCCAGTTGCGCAAGCCATGTAAACGGATAGAGCGCCAGACCCAGAAGATCAAAGATCGGCGTATATTTGGACGCAAGCAGACCGAGAAGCCCGACGGCCATAATGCTGGGCAGGATCATGGCTGCCATGCGCAGGCCATCAAGGAACGTCGCCCCGAGAAGCGGCAGAAGCTTGGGGGCATTTTGTGCCTGCTGGATGCCGGTGTCGATTGCCGTTTGAATACGGCCCTTGCCTTCGGGCAATGGGGTGTCGCGGTCGCCCGGATGATCCATGCGGCTCAATGGCCAGATGCGTGCGGTGATAGCAGACACGATGAAGGTCACGAAGAAAGTGGTCCAGAAATAGAGGTTCCACGCATCCATAAGGCCCAGCGTCTTTGCGACGATGATCATGAAGGTGGCTGATACCGTTGAAAAGCCGGTGGCGACGATTGCCGCTTCACGGGCGGTGTATTTGCCTTCCTTGTAGACGCGATCGGTGATGAGAAGTGCCAGCGAATAGCTGCCGACGAACGATGCCACAGCATCGATGGCCGACCAGCCCGGCGTGCGCCAGATCGGGCGCATGACAGGCTGAACGATGACGCCGGTAAATTCGAGCAGGCCATAGCCAATCAGGAAAGCCAGTGCCAGTGCACCGATCGGCACGATCAGGCCGACCGACAGTACGAGCTTGTCGAACAGGAACGGCAGCATATCGGGCGTGAAAAGTGCAGCCGGACCGATATTGGCGAGATACATGGCAGTTGCAATGAGGCCGAGCAGACGTAGAACGGAGAAAATTCTTTCGGTTACATTCTTTTTCCACGTGCCCGTTACGAAAGGTGCAAAGGCACCATAAGCGATAAGCAAGCAGACGAAAACGAGAGCGGCAGGGCGAAGCTGCGTGGCAATCGCGGTCGCTGCGTGATCGAGCAGGATGGTCGATTTACCGCCAATGGTGACGGGTACGAAAAAGAAAAATATGCCTATGAAGCTGTATATGACCAGTTTCAAAGCCGCCGATCCACGAGAGGGCTCATTACGGCCAAGCGCTACGTCTGTCATCGTTATTCCCCAGTATTTACGTATTATCCAGCTATGAAAAAGGCGGCCCCCGGAAGGACCACCTTTCATTGATTTCTTAGTTGCCAAGGATGGCTGGAAGGCGCAGGCCCTGCTGCTTCGCCCAGTCGAGCGCGATATCGTAGCCCGCATCGGCATGGCGCATGACGCCGGTGGCCGGGTCGTTCCACAACACGCGACCGATGCGCTGATCGGCGTCTTCCGTGCCGTCGCAGCAGATGACCATGCCGGAATGCTGGCTGAAGCCCATGCCGACGCCGCCGCCGTGATGGAGCGACACCCACGTTGCGCCCGAAGCGGTGTTGAGGAGCGCATTGAGCAGCGGCCAGTCGGAGACTGCGTCCGAACCATCCTTCATGGCTTCCGTTTCGCGGTTCGGCGAAGCCACCGAGCCGCTATCGAGATGGTCACGACCGATAACGATTGGTGCCTTCAGCTCGCCATTGCGGACCATTTCGTTGAAGGCGAGGCCGAGACGATGACGGTCACCGAGGCCGACCCAGCAGATGCGTGCTGGCAGGCCCTGAAACTCGATACGTTCCTTTGCCATGTCGAGCCAATTGTGCAGGTGCTTGTTGTCTGGCAGCAGCTCCTTCACCTTGGCGTCGGTCTTGGCGATATCTTGCGGATCGCCGGAAAGGGCAGCCCAGCGGAACGGGCCAACGCCGCGGCAGAACAGCGGGCGGATATAGGCAGGCACGAAGCCCGGGAAATCGAAGGCGTTTTCCAGACCTTCTTCAAGTGCCATCTGGCGGATGTTGTTGCCGTAATCGACGGTTGGAATGCCAGCATTCCAGAAGTCGAGCATGGCCTGAACCTGCAACTTTATCGAAGCGCGGGCGGCTTTCGCAACGCCCTTCGGATCGCTTTCCTGCTTGGCGCGCCATTCGGCGACGGTCCAGCCGATTGGCAGATAGCCATGCACCGGATCATGCGCCGAGGTCTGGTCGGTGACGATGTCGGGGCGCACGCCGCGCTTGACGAGTTCCGGATAGATTTCAGCCGCATTGCCGATGAGCGCGATGGACTTGGCTTCACCTGCCTTGGTCCATTCATCGATCTTGGCCAGCGCTTCGTCGAGGCTATGGGTCTTTTCATCGACATAACGGGTGCGTAGGCGGAAATCGGCGCGGGTTTCGTCGCATTCGACCGCAAGGCAGCAAGCGCCTGCCATGACAGCTGCCAGAGGCTGTGCGCCGCCCATGCCGCCCAAGCCGCCGGTCAGAATCCATTTGCCCTTGAGGTTGCCATCATAATGCTGGCGACCGGCCTCCACGAAGGTTTCGTAGGTGCCCTGAACGATGCCCTGCGCGCCGATGTAGATCCACGAACCGGCGGTCATCTGGCCATACATGGCGAGACCCTTCTTATCCAGTTCGTTGAAATGATCCCAGGTCGCCCAATGCGGCACGAGATTGGAATTGGCGATGAGAACGCGCGGGGCATCCTTGTGGGTACGGAACACGCCGACCGGCTTGCCCGACTGCACCAGCAAGGTTTCGTCGTCATTGAGCGTCTTGAGGGTCGCGACGATCTTGTCGAAATCATCCCATGTGCGCGCAGCGCGGCCAATGCCGCCATAGACGACCAGCTCATGCGGGCGTTCGGCGACATCGGGATCGAGATTGTTCATCAGCATGCGAAGCGGCGCTTCGGTCAGCCAGCTCTTGGCGTTGAGTTCGTCTCCGCGGGGCGCGCGGACTTCGCGCTCGTTATGGCGTGGATTGGACATGGTGTTCTCCTCAGGATTTCAGTTCTGCGGCTATTGTTTCCAGCCGCTGCAAAAGGGTTTTGAGATGCACGCGAAGCTTGTCCGCCTTGGCCTCGTCATAGGCGAAGGGAACCGCTTCGGTCGCAAGATGCGTGGATTGGGCAAGCTCCATCTGGATGGCATGAACACCAGTTTCCGGCTTGCCATAATGGCGCGTCGTCCAGCCGCCCTTGAAGCGGCCATTGAGAATCGACGTGTAGCCTTCGGCCCGTCCCGTAACCTCAACGGCGGCAGCTTCGATCTTCGGATCGCAGGTCTTGCCCATGTCCGTGCCGATGTTGAAATCCGGCAATTTGCCTTCGAACAGGAACGGAATATGTGAGCGGATCGAATGGCAGTCATAAAGGATGGCGACGCCGTGGATCGCCTTCACACGCTCGATCTCGGCGGCAAGCGCGTCGTGATAGGGCTTGTGGAAGCGCGTGATGCGGTCGGCAATCTCGGCTTCCTTTGGTGCTTCGCCGTCTTTCCAGATGGCAATGCCGTCAAAGTCGGTTTCCGGGATCAGCGTCGTGGTGTTCTGGCCGGGATAGAGGCTGACACCTGCCGGATCGCGATTGGCATCGATGCAATAGCGATGGAAGGTGGCGCGCACCGTGGTCGCGCCACCAATAAGGCCATCATAGAGCTGGTGAATATGCCAGTCGGTATCAGCAAGGATGCGGCCATTGTCATTGAGCCGTGACCAGATGTCGTCGGGAACATCCGTGCCCGTATGGGGAAGGCCCAGAATGACGGGTGACGTGCCCTGCCTGACTTCAAAGGCGCTCATGATCACGCCTCCAGAGAGGGCAGGATGCCGCTCGAAACCGCCCCGGTAAGTGCACCGTCAGCCACCAGCTCAGCGGCATTCTTGAGGTCGTCAGCCATATAGCGGTCGTCTTCCAGCGTCGGCACGCGGCCGCGCAGCGCGGCGATCACCTTGGCAAGCTCAGGGCTGGTGGTCAGCGGTTCGCGCAGTTCGACGCCGAGCGCACCGGTCAGCGCCTCAATGCCGATGATGGCGTTGAGGTTGGCGGTCATCTGCAACAGGCGGCGTGCGCCATGGCAGGCCATAGACACATGGTCTTCCTGATTGGCCGAAGTCGGGGTGGAATCGACCGAAGCCGGATGCGCCATCTGCTTGTTTTCGCTCATGAGTGCCGCAGAAGTGACTTCTGCGATCATCAGGCCGGAATTGAGGCCCGGCTTGCGGGCCAGAAAGGCCGGAAGACCGAAGGAAAGCGCGGGGTCAACCAGAAGCGCGATACGGCGCTGGGCGATGGCGCCGATTTCGCAGACGGCCAGCGCAATCTGATCGGAGGCGAAGGCAACAGGTTCGGCATGGAAATTGCCGCCCGATACGGCGCGACCGTCCGAGAGAACGAGCGGATTGTCGGTGACCGCATTGGCTTCGATTTCCAGCGTGCGTGCTGCCTGACGCAGAATGTCGAGGCAGGCGCCATCGACTTGCGGCTGGCAGCGAATGCAATAGGGGTCCTGCACGCGCTGGTCGCCCTCAAGGTGACTCTGGCGGATGACGGAACCTTCGAGCAGGGCGCGCAGTGCCCGGCCAGCGTCGATCTGGCCCTTATGGCCGCGTAGCGTGTGGATTTCCTCGTGGAAAGGTGCGTCCGATCCCATGGCGGCATCGGTGGACAATGCGCCGGTGATGAGCGCGGTCTGTGCTGCACGATGTGCACGGAAAAGACCTGCCAGTGCCAGAGCAGTCGAGGTCTGTGTGCCGTTGATCAGCGCCAGCCCTTCCTTGGCGGCAAGCACGACCGGCTTCAACCCGGCCTTTTCCAGCGCCTTCGCACCGGACAGGCGCTCGCCTTTATAGAAGGCTTCACCTTCACCGATCATGGCCGCAGTCATGTGCGCCAGCGGTGCAAGGTCACCGGACGCGCCAACGGAACCCTTTTCCGGGATCATCGGGATCACGCCTTTTTCCAGCATGTTTTCGATGAGGGTGATGACTTCAAGCCGCACGCCGGAAGCGCCGCGACCGAGCGAAATCAGCTTCAGCGCCATGATGACGCGCACGATATTTTCCGAAAGCGGTTCGCCGACGCCACAGCAATGCGACAGGATCAGATTGCGCTGGAGCGTGGCAACATCGCCTGCCGCAATGCGGATCGAGGCAAGTTTTCCGAAGCCGGTATTGATGCCATAAACCGGTTCATCCCCTGCCGCGATTTCTGCAATGCGGGCCGCAGCCTTTTCGACGCCTGCGTGAAAAGCAGTGTCGATGCGGACGGGGAGACCCTCGCGATAGATTGTTTCAAGTGTTTCAAGCGGCACGCTGCCGGGCTTCAATACGAGGGGCATGGAAAACTCCCAAAGAGCGCATCTCGAAAAACGTGAAGCGGTTTTCGAGATGCGCGTTGAAACAAAAACTCAGATTTGGCCTTTGAACACACGCTTCCAGAGCGGGTTGAAGCCGATGCGATAAACAAGCTCTGCCGGGCGCTCGACGTCCCAGATTGCGAGGTCGGCATCCTTGCCAATTTCCAGCGTGCCGGTCTGATCAAGAAGCCCGAGTGCGCGCGCTGCTTCGCGGGTCACGCCTGCAATGCATTCATCGACCGTCATGCGGAAGAGCGTTGCGCCCATATTCATGGTGAGCAGAAGCGAGGTCAGCGGCGAGGTGCCGGGATTGTTGTCGGTGGCGAGCGCCATCTTGGTACCCGCAGCACGGAAAAGCTCGACCGGCGGCTTTTGTGTTTCGCGAATGAAGTAGTAGGCGCCGGGCAGCAGCACAGCTACCGTTCCGGCCTTGGCCATAGCGGCAGCGCCGTCCGCATCCGTATATTCCAGATGATCCGCTGAAAGCGCATCATAAGATGCTGCAAGAGCCGCACCATGCAGATTGGACAACTGGTCGGCATGAAGCTTGACCGGAATATTATGCGCCTTGGCCGCATCGAATACGCGGGCGATTTCATCCGGCAGGAAGGCTATGCCTTCGCAAAAACCGTCAACCGCATCGGCCAGATTTTCAGCGGCGATAGCCGGTAGCATGTCGTTGATGACGTGGTCGATATAGGCGGCCTTGTCGCCATTCATTTCCGGCGGCAGGGCGTGCGCGCCAAGGAAGGTGGTGCGGACCGCCACGTCGCGCTCTTCGCCAAGACGGCGGGCGGCTTTCAACGACTTGATTTCGCTGTCACGGTCGAGGCCATAGCCGGACTTGACTTCAACGGTGGTGACACCTTCTGCAATCAGTGCATCGAGACGGGGCAGGGTTTCGCGCACCAGATCATCTTCGCTGGCAGCGCGCAGGTTCTTGACCGAGGAAACAATGCCGCCGCCTGCACGTGCCACTTCTTCGTAAGTGGCACCATTCAGGCGCAGCTCAAACTCATGGGCGCGGTTGCCAGCATGGACAAGATGCGTGTGGCAGTCGATAAGGCCGGGCGTGATCAGGCGGTTCTCGCAGTCGATTTTCTCGAAAGAAGCATATTCAGCAGGCAGTACATTTTCCGGGCCGACATAAGCGATCTTGCCGTCTTTCACGGCGAGCGCTGCATTGTCGATGAGCCCCAGACCCTCGGCGTTTTCACCCAAGGTGGCGATACGGGCGTTGCTGAAAATGTAGCTTGTTTTATCTGGCATGAGCGTTTTCTCGCTTCCCCTGTTTTTCAATAATGTATATACATATTAACGGAGCCGCCAAGAGAAAAAATGCATCCATTTGCGATCTGTTGAAAGATCGGCGTGTGAATTTGGCGAAATGAGGAGCTTGTTCGAATGTCTGCCGCAGCCACAAAAACGCAATTTATCCATGCCGGTCAGGCGCTTCTGCAAACAGGTTGGGCGGATGATGTGCGGCTTGGCATTGTCGATGGAAAAATCGCATCTGTGGAAACTGGCGTCAGCGCGCAGCCGGGCGACGAACACCATGCAGTGATCGTTTCAGGCATGCCAAATCTGCACAGCCATGCGTTCCAATATGGCATGGCAGGATTGGCTGAGCGGCGTGGACCTTCTGCTGACAGCTTCTGGAGCTGGCGCGAGATCATGTACAAGTTTGCGCTCACCATGTCGCCGGAACAGGCCGAAGCTGTGGCGCTGCGGCTTTATGTCGACATGCTGGAGGCCGGTTTCACCCGCGTTGGCGAGTTTCACTATCTGCATCATGACCGCGACGGCACACCTTACGGCAATATTTCCGAGATGGCGGATCGCATTGTTTCTGCGGCTGGGGCAGCGGGTATCGGCCTGACATTGCTGCCAGTGTTTTATGCGCATTCGACCTTTGGCGGTGCCGCTCCGAATGAAGGCCAGCGTCGGTTTATCAATGATGAAGCAAGCTTTGCGCGCCTAATCGAAGGCTGCCAAAAGGCGCTTGTCGGTTTCGATGGTGCCGTGCTTGGTGTCGCCCCGCACAGCTTGCGTGCTGTCACCCCCGATGAGCTGACATTTGCGGCAAAGCTTTTGCCGGATGCGCCTGTGCATATTCACATTGCCGAACAGGTCAAGGAAGTGGACGACTGCATTGCATGGTCGGGCCAGCGACCTGTTGAATGGCTGCTTGACCATCAGGAATTGTCGTCGCGCTGGTGCCTCATCCACGCGACCCATATGACCGATGATGAAACACAGCGTATGGCCGAGGCGGGCGCGATTGCTGGTCTTTGTCCTGTGACGGAGGCCAATCTTGGCGACGGAACCTTCAATGCCACGGTCTTCCACGAAGCAGGCGGCAAGTTCGGCGTCGGCTCGGATTCCAATGTGCTGATCGGCATTAGCGATGAGTTACGCCAGTACGAATATTCGCAGCGTCTCCTGCACCGCGCGCGCAATGTTCTGGCCGAGAACGCAGGCTCGACAGGCCGCGCATTGTTCGATGGCGCGGTGACCGGCGGCAATATCGCCATGGGACGCGCAGGCGATGGCTTGGAAGCGGGGGCTTCGGCCGATTTCATTGCACTTGATGCGGCGCGTCTGCCACATGCAAAAGGCGACGCAGTGCTCGATGGCTGGATTTTTGGCGGTCGCGCACGACCGTCGGATGTATGGGTGCGCGGCGTTAAACAGGTGGAAGGCGGGCGTCACCGCTTGCGCGATGAAGCCGAGCGTGCTTTCCAGACAGTGATCGGCGAATTACTCGCCTGACAGGAGATGGCATGGCTGGCGAAGATTTGATCGTAAAGGACGCACCGGTGCTTTCGCTGCATCAGCGTATTCTGGACGATATAGAATCGCGCATCCTGTCGGGAGAATGGCTGCCCGGTCATCGCATCCCGTTCGAACACGAGCTGACGGAACAATATGGCTGTTCACGCATGACCGTGAACAAGGCGCTGACGCAGCTGGCAAAGGCCGGTCTGATTGAGCGCAAGCGGAGATCCGGCAGTTTTGTTTCCTTTCCGCAATCGCAGGCCGCAATCCTCGAAATCCACGATATTCGCGATGAAGTAGCAGCGCTTGGCGCCGCTTATCGGTTCGAGCTGACGAGCCGGTGCGAGCGATTGAGCGGACCAGCCGATGCAAGGCATATCGACATGCCGCGCCATACGCCGCTGGTTGAACTCGTCTGCCGTCACTATGCCGGCAAGCGTGTTTTCGCTCTGGAAGAGCGCATCATCAGTCTGGATGCGGTTCCGACCGCTGCGCAGACTGACTTTGCTGAAAATTCGCCGGGGCCATGGCTGGTTTCGTGCGTGCCGTGGAGTAGCGCAAAACACTCGATATGTGCGATTGCCGCCACGCAGGAAAATGCTGGCATGCTCGGTATTCCGCTGGGCGCTCCCTGTCTGGTGATCGAGCGCCAGACCTGGAACGCTGACCAGCCGGTAACACATGTACGCTTTACCTATCCCGGCGACAGCCATGCGCTGGTGGCGAATTTCACGCCATCGCAAGGAGGATAAACAGCTGGTCGTGCACATTACGGCCCGGCAAACGCATCGGCGCGTTTTTCCTCATGGTTTGACTGTTAGCTTTCCGATCATATCGGGGTGAAAACGGCAGTAAAACTTGACCGCTTCTGGCGATTTCAGAACCTGTCTCGTAACCTTCCGGGGTGGCAGCAGAATATCCCATTCTCCCTTTACGGTTGCGGTGTGCTGCATGGGGTCCTTGTTGTTCCATTCGATCACATCGCCCACATTTGCCTCAATGTTCTGCGGCGAAAAAGCAAGTTTCTCGACCGTAATCTCAATCGTTTTCGCCTCTGCCGGGACACTGATAATCAGCAGCCCGGCAAGTATGGTGACAGCTTGAACATATCTCATCGGACTGGCCCTATTTCAAAGACATGGCGATGTGTTCGGCATGTTGCTCATGGCTCTGGAACAGTTTGAGACCGGTTTCGAGCAGGCTCTTCAGTTCAGTGTTGCTGGCGGACGGGATAAGCGCGGTTTTCAGCGCCTTGTTCACTTCCTTATGATAGGCAACCTCGTTGTCGACATAGGATTTGTCGAAAGCTGCGCCATCGAGCTTGCTCAACCTGGTCAGTTCTTCTGCTGCCGCTTTGGACAAGGCTTTGCTTGTGTCGTTATCCTCCGGCGTGACGTTCAGTTTCTTGACCAGAGCGAGCGCCTGCTGATTGACCGCTTCATGATCACGCATCATGGTCTGTGCGAACTCAAGCACCGTTTTGTTTTTGGATTTTTCGAGGGCCTGTTTGGCAGCCGCGACATCGATGGCGCCTGCCGTGTAGGCGATATGGGCTATCGCCGGATCGTGTAATTTTCCGTCATGGGCAATTGCCAAAGACAGACTGCCGCAAATGCAAATTGCAGCAACGGATACAACTGAACGAATAGACATGGAACTCTCCCTTGTCCGGCGCCTTTTTACGGGCTCCAGATAGTTGTTTCGTCGCATTATCCTGCGCAAAACCGCTTCGCACTTTTGCTGGAAATGCTCTAGTGACAACTATTGGATGCAGGAGAGTTCAAAAGGTTCCTGACATTATGTCAGTTCGTCCAGCCGCGCCAAAACGGCGGTTATAATCCGCTCGCAGCGTTTGCCTGCGAAGGGAAAGGCATCCAGTAATACAGGGCCGATTTTCTCGTCCAGCTGTTTTCGCAACAAATATCGGGCGCGGTGAAGACGTGTCTTTACGGTTTGCGGGCGCAGATTCAACAATTCGGCTGTTTCATCCACGCTCAAGCCTTCAATGACCCGTGCGACGAATACGAGGCGAAAAATTTCCGGCAGATTATCCGTTGCCTGTTCGACCAGCTGCAATATCTGGCGCTGCGCAAAACTGCGTTCGGGGTCATTCACGCTCATGTCGGATGGAAACGGGATGATATTGTTTGTGTCGGGCGTGGTCTCAAGAAGCTTCTCGACCTTCCGGGTTTTGCGCAGACGACCGAGGGCTTCGTGAATTGCAATACGGGATAGCCACGTGGTCAGGCTGGATTGGCCGCGAAAGCGATCAAGACTCCTGAAAGCCAGAAAATAGGTCTCCTGAACCACATCTTCCGCTTCGCTGTCGTTGCGCACGATGCCGCGAGCCAGACGATAGAGCCGCTGATTGTTGGTCTGCATGATTTTGCGCAGCGCTTCCAGATCGTGCATTTTTGCGCACTGGGCGAGGACAAGATCATCCTGAAATGTTGGAGAGGTGGCGGGTAACGCTGTTTTTGCACGCATGGGTCAAACTCCTGTGGAGTTTCATTGGATGTATGCGAGGCCAAAAGGTTCCCGAAACAAGACAATATACGTTCTGAATAGTATCGCGGTTTGATATTTCCCGATAGCGGCGAATGAATTGCTGTTATCAGAAAAAAAGCCGCCGCAGGGGAACAGCGGCGGCGAGCGCATCGGTCCAAAAATCGATGCGTAGTTTAAAAATAGAGCGCATCTTGTCCGAAAACCGTTTCACACTTTTCGGGATGCGCTCTAAAAGGCAGCATGACTTGGGTGAAGGTCAGGCTGCGCGTTTGATGGCGTCACCGATGACGGACACGATCGTGTCGATCTGTTCCTTTTCCACGATCAGCGGTGGCGAAAGCGCGATCACATCGCCGGTTACACGGATGAGCAGGCCCTTCTTGAAGCAATCCACGAAAACATCGTAGGCGCGGGCGCCCGGTGCATCCTTGCGCGACGAGAGTTCTATGGCGCCAACCAGACCGAGGTTGCGAATGTCGATGACGTTCGAAACGCCCTTGAGCGAATGGAGTGCCTCCTGCCAATGATTGGCAAGTTCTGCACCGCGCGTCAGCAAGCCTTCCTCGGCATAGACTTCCAGCGTTGCAAGGCCGGCAGCAGCGGCAACCGGATGGCCGGAATAGGTGTAGCCATGGAACAACTCGATGGCGTTTTCGGGGCCGGTCATGAGGCCATCATAGACCTTGCGGGCAGCGAAGACTGCGCCCATCGGGATGGCGCCATTGGTCAGGCCCTTGGCGGTTGTCACGAGGTCGGGCACGACGCCGAAATAATCAACGGCAAACGGCGTGCCGAGGCGGCCGAAACCGGTGATGACTTCGTCGAAGATCAGGAGGATGCCATGCTTGTCTGCCGTAGCGCGGAGGCGTTCCAGATAGCCCTTCGGTGGCAGGATGACGCCAGCCGAACCGGACATCGGTTCAACGATAACCGCAGCGATCTTTTCAGCGCCATGCAGCTGGACGAGACGTTCCAGATCGTCGGCAAGTTCGATGCCGTTTGCAGGCAGGCCCTTGGAGAAGGCGTTCTTCTCGATATCGAGCGTATGACGCAGATGGTCGGCAGGAATCTGCGGGAAGACGCGGCGGTTGTTGACGAGGCCGCCGACGGAAATGCCGCCGAAACCAACGCCGTGATAGCCCTTTTCGCGGCCCAGGACCATGGTGCGGGTACCCTGGCCGATGGCGCGCTGATAGGCGATGGCGATCTTCAGTGCGGTATCGACCGATTCCGAACCGGAATTGGTGAAGAATACGCGGTCGAGTTTTGCATCCGGTCCGCCCGGCGCGATGGCTGAGAGCTTTTCAGCAAAGTCGAAAGCCACATTATGGCCCATCTGGAAGGTCGGTGCGAAATCCATGGTCGAAATCTGGCGCTCGACAGCTTCGGTGATGCGCTTGCGGCCATGACCGGCATTGCAGCACCAGAGACCAGCCGTGCCATCCAGAACCTGATTGCCATCGGTGTCGGTGTAATACATGCCCGAAGCACTTGCGAGCAGGCGAGGCGCTGCCTTGAACTGCCGGTTCGCGGTGAACGGCATCCAGAAGTTCTCAAGGCTTGGCGTGTTGGTTTTGGTGAGCATAATTACCTCCTATTTGTAAGCAGCAGGCCACGCTTTGCGAGGTGCAACAAGTCCTTTTCTTCAAGGTATTAAGCTATTGTTTTTATGTGGGATAATTATCAAGTTTGTGCTATACCGAACATCATAAACATGGGGAAGAGTTCGATGAGCATCGATATCGGCGGGAGGCTTCGTTATGTGCGCATGCGGCAGAATCTGTCGCAGCGTGAGTTGGCCAAAAGGGCAGGTGTGACCAACTCCACCATCTCCCTCATCGAGGCCAATCAGTCCAATCCGTCCGTCGGTGCATTGAAGCGCATTCTCGACGGTATTCCCATCGGCATGGCCGAGTTTTTCGCGCTCGAACCGGATGCTCCACACAAGGTATTCTATCAGGCCGAGGAACTGGTGGAAATCGGCAAGGGCCCAATTTCCTATCGGCAGGTGGGAGACCATCTGTTTTCGCGCTCTTTACAGATGCTGAAGGAGCGTTATGAGCCGGGTTCCGATACGGGAAAAGTGCTTTTGATGCACGAGGGCGAGGAAGGCGGCATCGTCATTTCTGGCCGCATCGAAGTGACGGTCGGCAGTGAACGCCGCATTCTGGGGCCGGGTGACGCCTATTACTTTTCCAGCAAGCTGCCGCACCGGTTCCGTTGCGTCGGACCGGTGCCATGCGAAATCGTCAGCGCCTGCACGCCGCCGAGTTTTTGAAACGCCTTGAGGAAGGCGATTCAATTTCGTGCAAATAGTCTATTCGTAGCGGGAAATACCGAGATCGTCGGCCCGGATATCCGGCTTGTTGCCGGAAATAAGGTCGGCGAGCAATTTGCCGGAACCGCACGACATCGTCCAGCCGAGCGTTCCGTGACCGGCATTGATGAACACGTTGTCGTAGCGCGTTGCACCGATGATCGGCGTGGAATCCGGTGTCATCGGGCGCAGGCCGGACCAGAAGGTTGCCGCTTTCAGATCGCCGCCGGGGAACAGGTCCGTTACCGACAGGTCGAGCGTTGCGCGCCGCGCGGCAGGCAGGTCCGTGGTGAAGCCCGAGACTTCCGCCATGCCGCCAACGCGGATGCGGTCGCCAAGACGGGTGATCGCAATCTTGTAGCTCTCATCGAGAACGGTCGAAACCGGAGCGCGATCCTCGTCGACAATCGGTGCCGTGATGGAATAGCCCTTCACCGGATAGATCGGGGCGTTAAGGCCAAGCGATTTGACGAGCGCAGGCGTATAGCTGCCAAGAGCGACGACATAACGGTCGGCGGTCAGGATACCCTCGGAGGTCTCGACGCCGGAAACCTTGCCGCCGGACATCAGTAACGACTTGATGTTGACGCCGAAGCGGAATTTTACACCGAGTCCTTCGGCAATCTTTGCCAGCGCATTGGTGAACTTGAAGCAGTCGCCGGTTTCGTCATGCGGAAGACGCAGGCCGCCGACGAACTTGTCCTTCACGCGGGCAAGTGCCGGCTCCACCTTGGCGCAGCCTTCGCGGTCGAGGACTTCGAACGGCACGCCATCCTGACGCAGTACCTCAATATCCTTGCCGATACCGTCGAGCTGATACTGCTCGCGGAAAAGCTGGAGCGTGCCCTGCATGCGCTGGTCGTATTCGATGCCGGTTTCCTTGCGCAGATCGACAAGGCAATCGCGCGCATATTCGGCTACGCGCACCATGCGGGTCTTGTTGACCTTGTAACGGCTGTCGGTGCAGTTCGCGAGCATCTGCAGGAGCCAGCTATACTGAACCGGATCGCAAGTCGGACGCAAAACAAGTGGCGCGTGCTTCTGGAACAGCCATTTCGCGGCCTTGAACGGAATGCCGGGCGCGGCCCATGGCGAGGCATAGCCCGGCGAAACCTGACCGGCATTGGCAAAGCTCGTTTCCAGTGCGGGGCCTTCTTCGCGGTCGACAACGGTTACCTCGTGACCGAGCTTGGCGAGGTAGTAGGCGGTCGTAACGCCAATGACGCCGCTGCCGAGAATGGTGATCTGCATGTTCGCCTCTTGTCTTATACTTTTATGTCGCTCGCGCCGCTCTCCACGTAGACACGTGCATAACGGTTGCCGAGCGCAGTCAGAATTTCATAGGGAATAGTGTCGCAATCGCGCGCCACGTCTTCGAGGCGCTGGTGCGGGCCGATCAGCTCCACAAGACTGCCGAGTTTCAGCGTGCCTTCCGGCAATGCGCTGACGTCGAGCGTGATTGAGTCCATCGACACACGGCCGATGATCGGCAGTCGCGTATCGCCAAAGAAGGCCGCACCCTTGTTGCTGAGAGAACGGAACCAGCCATCGGCATATCCGACAGCAATCGTTGCAACCCGCATCGGCCCTTCGGCGATATAGGCGCCGCCATAGCCAACCGCCGCCCCCTTGTCGATCTCGCGCACCTGAATGACGCGTGCCGAAAGGGTGAGGACAGGAATGATCTCGCTTTTCGGTCCAACGCCATAAAGCGCGACACCGGGGCGGGCGAGGTCGAAATGATAGGTCTTGTCGAGGAAGCTGCCGCCGGAATTGGCAAAAGCAACCGGCAGTTTTGGCAGGCGCGCAAGCAGCGCGGTCATATTGGCAAGCTGACGGGCATTTGCCGCATTTTCCGGTTCGTCACCGCTGGCCAGGTGGCTGATGACAAACTTGATGTCGATGGCATCCAGAAGCGTGGCGTTCTCAAGAAAGCGTTCAAATTCCTTCGGCGACAGGCCGAGACGCGACATGCCGGTATCGAGCTGGAGCAGGGCGGGCAGCTTCTTGCCCTGTCTGGTGGCGAGTGCCGCCCAGTTTTCAATCTGTTCCAGCGAGTTGAGAACTGGCAGAATGCCTTCGCGGGCGCAGGCTTCTTCGGTTCCCGGTTGAAGACCGTTCAAAACGTAGAGCGTCGCGTCGGGCTGGAGAAACGGCTTCAGCGCTATCGCTTCGCCGAGATGGGCGACGAAGAAGTCACGGCAACCGGCATCGTAAAAAGCTGGCGCAACACGACTGGCGCCGAGCCCGTAGGCATCTGCCTTCACAACGGCAGCAGCGCGGGTGGGGGCGATATGACGGGCAATGGCCGAATAATTGTGACGCAGCGCCGACAGGTCGATGGTCAATACGCCACCGGCGGCAAGATCGCGCTCATCCTGTGAAAATTGCATCGACATCTCAACCATTTGCACGGTTCTTTCCAAACTGCTCACTACGCTACGAGAACGCCTGGAAGGTCATTGTCGATATGGATCGTCTGCCGCCCAAAGCATATAAGCCTCGGTTGAGAAACCTTGTGACTCCTCACTCCCAAAGCTTGCTCGCATATTAGTCGAAGACTATTCGAATGTTTTTGCTATTTGTCGCATATTATGCGAATTTTCGCACATCTTGCGCATATTTTAGCTCCAGGGTTGAAGATTATTCATGCCAACGCTCGACAGTATCGACCGCAATATCATCCGTTGCCTGCGCCGTGATGGGCGCATGACCAACAGCCATCTCGCCAGCGAAGTAGGGCTTTCGCAGTCCGCCTGTCTGCGGCGGGTGCAGATATTGGAAGAAAGCGGCGTTATCCGTGGTTATACGGCCATCGTCGGTTCATCCGACGGCGATGAGCGGCTCGTCGCTATCGTACGCATTACGCTTGACCGGCAGACAGAGGAGTTTCTGAATCGTTTCGAGGAAGCGGTGCGGCGGCACCCCGAAGTTCAGGAATGTTATCTCATGACAGGCGATGCGGATTACATTTTGCGCGTCGAAGCCGAAAACGCTGCGGCTTATGAGATCATTCACAAGGAAATCCTGTCGCGATTGCCCGGTGTCGCGCGCATCCATTCCAGTTTCGCAATCCGCACGGTGCTTCTGTCAAAAGCACCGACTTCACGCGGCTGAAATGAAAAAAGCCCGGCACTGACCGGGCTTTCTATCCGAAAGGTCACTTTCTTTAACGGAATTCGTAGCGAAGACCGGCGCGGATCGTGTGCATGTTGAAGCCATTGTCTTTGGCCTGCGTTCCCGTAGCGCCCGGTCCTTCGGCATTGCCGTAAGGGTTGGTGCTGCGATCGGCTGCGTCAAAACCGTAGGCTTTGCCACCGTTGATGCGCATATAGCGGTAACCGACATCAAGCTTGAGCTGCTCGGTGAGATCGTAGCTGACACCGGCCATGAGAGCCATTGCGAAGCGCCAGCTGTCGAGGCCGTCCTTTTCGCTGGAATAGGTGCAGCCTGCGCAGACTTCGTGGGTTTTCCAGTCGTCATATTGCACATAAGCGGCGCCAAGACCCGCGCCGAGATAAGGCGTCACAGGTCCTACACGCGGCAGGTCGACATAGGCGTTTGCCATGGCCGTCCAGATATTGGCTGTCGAGGAATCCTCGTAGTTGCAGTTGTCCTCGACCGGATTGAAGCCCTTGGCAGATTTCACATAGCTCGGACAGGCGGTGCGACCGTTGATGCCTGCACGGAAGAAGTCGAGTGTGGCATCGGCGCGGAACATATCGGTGAAGCGGTAACCGACACCCACGCCGTAAGTTGCGCCTGCTTTGAGGTCGAAATCATCGTAGCGCAGCGTGTCGTCAATGCCGCGATAGGGCGGATCGAACTGGTTCCAGAAGCTCCAGTCGCCATCCGTGCTGGATTTGAAATTGTAACCGAGATCGCCACGAATATACCAGCCGGACGAATTAACCGGTTCCGGCATGGGTTCAATAACAGGGTCTGCAATTATGTCGGCGGCAAACGCCGCTCCTGATCCCGCCATCAGACTGATAGCCACGATGGCAATGGCGGAAGTGCACTTCATCGGTTCCCACTCCAAATCCGAACAGAAAAACGGCTCACAAGCCGTACTGCCGGATATGGTAAAGAGATATGTTTAACACTTGGTTATTTTTAAGTAACCTTGCGGTGCATCAGTCGCCGGTACTCGCGTGTGACGCGATGTTAGGCAAGCAATTTCTAAAGTATAGGAGCCGACGCGAGGTCGGCTCCTGTCGTTATCAGAAGTTTATCGAATGGATGATCGACTTGTCGATATCGTTGATATCCCGCTTGCCGCAGAGCGCCATCGTGACATCCAGTTCCTTGCGGATGATGTCGAGTGCCAGCGTTACGCCGTCCTTGCCCATGGCGCCGAGGCCATAGAGGAACGGGCGACCGATATACACGCCCTGAGCGCCAAGGGCGCGGGCCTTGAGCACATCCTGGCCGGAGCGGATGCCGCCATCGACATGCACTTCGATCTTGTCGCCAACGGCATCAACGATCGGCTGCAGCATGGATATCGAGGACGGTGCGCCATCCAGCTGACGTCCGCCATGGTTCGACACGATGATCGCGTCGGCACCTGATTTGGCTGCCATCTTGGCATCTTCCACATCGAGAATGCCTTTAAGGATCAGCTTGCCGCCCCATTGTTCCTTGATCCAGGCAACGTCGTTCCAGTTGAGCTGCGGATCGAACTGTTCAGCCGTCCATGAGGAGAGCGAAGAAAGGTCGGTAACATTCTTGGCGTGACCGGCAATGTTGCGGAACGTGCGGCGCTGCGTGCCCATCATGCCGAGGCACCAGCCGGGACGGGTTGCCATCTGCCAGATATGCTTCGGGGTGAATTTCGGCGGGGCGGAAAGGCCGTTGCGGATATCCTTGTGGCGCTGGCCGAGAATCTGGAGATCGAGGGTAAGCACAAGAGCCGAACAGCCTGCCGCCTTGGCGCGACCGATCAGGTTCTTCACGAAATCGCGGTCCTTCATCACGTATAGCTGGAACCAGAACGGCTTCTTTGTCACCGAAGCGACGTCTTCGATGGAACAGATGCTCATGGTCGAAAGGGTGAAGGGAACGCCAAAGGCTTCGGCAGCCTGTGCTGCCAGCATTTCACCGTCCGCGTGCTGCATGCCCGTCAGGCCGGTCGGCGCAAGAGCCACCGGCATGGACACTTTCTCGCCGATCATCGTTGTTTCCAGCGAACGGTTCGTCATGTCGACGAGAATGCGCTGGCGCAGCTTGATCTTCTTGAAGTCGTCTTCATTTGAGCGATAGGTCGACTCGGTCCATGCGCCAGAATCCGCGTAATCAAAGAACATCTTGGGGACGCGGCGCTGGGCAAGCCGCTTCAGATCGGCGATTTCAACGATGTTGGGCATCTATCCCACCCCTTGTGGTAATTTTTCTTGACCAATCGCATGACGGATCGCGCGGCCGAAATCAAGTACGAACAAGTATCGAATAACAATTGCCTCGCGGTTAATTGAAGGACCGTGTAATTCCACTTATGATATTGGCACCCGCCCAAGGCATCTTTGCCACTCGAAGAAGGCGGTCCCGCAACTGGGTTAGAGGGTAACGGATGAGCAAGGCCACCAAAACCGGTTTCATCGGCAAGCGATCCGCTGCAGCGGGTGGATGGGGTGCATTGAAAAGCTGCGGCAAGCAATTGCTTGCAAGTGGCGCTCCTCTTTCCGGCGCGCGCACGCTTCTCAAGGCGAACCAGCCGGACGGTTTCGATTGCCCCGGTTGTGCCTGGGGTGATCCGGAGCATGGCTCATCTTTCGAGTTTTGCGAAAACGGTGTGAAGGCTGTCGCCTGGGAGGCGACCGACCGGCGCACGACGCCTGCCTTTTTTCGGGAGCATACGGTTTCGCAGCTGCGCAACTGGACGGATTACGATCTGGAAAATACCGGGCGCCTGACCCATCCGATGCGGTACAATGCTTCGACCGATCAGTATGAAGCCATCGAATGGGATGAGGCGTTCAGGACTATCGGCGACATTCTCAAGAGTTTCGACAGCCCAAACCGGGTCGAGTTCTATACGTCGGGCCGCGCCTCGAACGAGGCTGCGTTTCTGTATCAGTTGTTCGTACGCGCCTATGGGACCAATAATTTCCCCGACTGCTCCAACATGTGCCACGAGGCTAGCGGCGTTGCGCTGAAACAGTCGGTTGGCGTCGGCAAGGGGACTGTCCTGCTGGAAGATTTCGAAATGGCCGATGCCGTTTTCGTTGTCGGTCAGAATCCGGGCACCAACCATCCCCGCATGCTGGGTGATTTGCGTCGTGCTGCAGAGCGCGGTGCGCGCATTGTCGTTTTCAATCCGATCCGCGAACGCGGGCTGGAGCGTTTTGCCGATCCGCAGAACAAGCTTGAAATGCTGCATGGCGGCAGCGAAGCCATAGCGAGCGATTATTTCCAGCCGCGTCTTGGCGGTGATCTTGCCGCTTTCCGCGGTATGGCCAAGGCGGTTTTCGCAGCGGATGATGCCGCACTCGCCGCAGGCAAGCCATCAATCCTCGACCGGGAATTTCTCAGCGCACATACAGCGGAACTGGAAGCCTATCGCGCTGCGGTGGACAGCACGTCGTGGGAAGAAATCGAAGACCAGTCGGGACTTCTCCGGCAGTCGCTTGAGTGCGCCGCAAAGATCTATATGGAATCGGATCGGGTCATCTGCACCTGGGCGATGGGCATCACCCAGCATCGTCATTCGGTGATCACGATCCGCGAAATCACCAATTTCATGCTGCTGCGCGGCAATATTGGCAGGCCCGGTGCGGGTCTCTGTCCGGTGCGCGGTCATTCCAATGTGCAGGGTGATCGCACCGTCGGCATCAACGAACGGCCTCCAGTCGCATTTCTTGATGCGCTGGAAAAGGAATTTGGCTTCAATGTTCCGCGTGAGCCGGGGCACAACGTTCTGGGTGCCATAGGTGCCATGCTCGACGGGTCGGCTCAGGCATTTATCGGTCTCGGCGGCAATTTCGCCCGGGCCACTCCGGATAGTCCGTTGATTTCAAAAGCGCTTTCCGGCCAGCGCCTAACGGTTCATGTCGCAACCAAGCTCAACCATTCGCATCTGGTGCCGGGGCAGGAATCTTTCATCCTGCCTTGCCTTGGCCGCACCGAGATCGACCTCAATTCCAGAGGTGTGGCCCAGATCGTAACAGTCGAAGATTCCATGAGCATGGTGCACGGTTCGGGCGGCATTAATGCGCCTGCTTCATCACATCTTCGTTCGGAAGTGGCGATCATTGCGGGTATGGCGCAGGCGACGCTAGGGCCGCAGCCAGTCAACTGGCTGGAGCTTGCCGACGACTATGATCTTATCCGCAACCATATCGCCCGTGTGTTGCCGGACTTCTACGATTTCAACGCTCGTGTACGGGTTCCGCGTGGCTTCCATTTGCGCAATTCCGCCCGTGAGCTGGAATGGAATACGACAAAGGGCAAGGCCACATTCTGGACCGGCGCCCTTCCGGAAGCTGTCGAGCATCAGCAGGCACGCGGTACGCCGGGGCGTTATGTGCTGCAGACCTTCCGCAGCCACGACCAGTACAACACCACCATTTATGGCATGGATGACCGCTATCGCGGTGTCTATGGCGAACGACAGGTCGTCTTCATGAATGAAGCTGACATGGCGGATATCGGTGTCGAGGCCGGTGACCGGGCTGATATTGTTGGCGAATTCGATGACGGCGTGGAGCGTATCGCGCGCGATTTCCGCTTCGTGCCCTATGACATCCCGCGCGGTTGTATTGCGGGCTACTATCCGGAAATGAACGTGCTGGTGCCGCTCGCCAGTTCTGGTGATGAAAGCTACACGCCCACATCGAAATCGGTGATCGTTTCGTTCCGCCCCCTTAAATCGGCAGCTGCATGATGGATGAGGGCGAAGCGGAATATATGGCGTTCGTCGACGCTTTGATGACGGTGTCCAGCAATTTGACCGGGCTTGGTGCCGGGATCATCGCCGCGCTGGCGCTGGATATCGCGTCGGATAGCCGAACTTTTGCGCGTTCGCTGGGGATCGCTCATGCACTTGTGCTTCGGGAAATTTCAGTGCTCGGGCAGGACCATGGTTATGTGCGGATCAAACAGCGCGATCCGCGCACGCAACGCACACGTTACGAATTGAATGTTGCCGGTAAAAGGCTTGTCGAGGAGGCAACGAGTTAGCCGCCGCCTATATTCTTGAAATTCAACACAACTATATATTTCTACTTATAAATTCTCTGATCGAAGGCAATGCCTACCGATTGCTCCTGAGTAAGTGTTTTCGAAAAGACTTTAATAGCGATAACTATGATTCATCATCTTTTACAACGCCGCTTTTCTCTGCAAAGCTTTAGTTGCATTCTCAACAGAACCAAACCAGTGAGAATCGTGTAAATGGCAGCAAAACCATTCATTTACAGCGTGCAGAATGGGTGGAGGCGCGTTATGGGCCAGCTTGCTCCCCATTTCAAAGCACCCCGTATACTGCTCTTTTGCCTGGGGCTGCTTGCGCCGGGCGCAATGTTGCAGGCGCATGCCGACTCGCTCGACATCGTGCCGGTGGCAGCGGTAAAGGCAGTCGCCAGCGATTATCAACCGAAACTGAC
Organism: Brucella cytisi; assembly: GCF_038433355.1. Taxonomy (NCBI): domain Bacteria; kingdom Pseudomonadati; phylum Pseudomonadota; class Alphaproteobacteria; order Hyphomicrobiales; family Brucellaceae; genus Brucella; species Brucella cytisi. The sequence continues at coordinate 78,538 of NZ_JBCAUP010000014.1, read as the reverse complement.
CTTATCCGGCGCCATTGCGGCACGGTCGCTTGTCAATGTCTCGTTTCGTTTGAACGGTCAGGTTGTGCAGCGTCTGGTCGAGATCGGCCAGCACGTGGAAAAGGGGCAGCCTCTCGCCAGCATCGATAATGTTGAGCAACAGGCCAATCTGCGCGTTGCACAGGCGTCGAAAGATGCCGCGCAGGCGCAGCTGGTGCAGGCCCAGGCCAATTTTGCGCGACAGAAGGCATTGCTGGCACAAGGGTTCACCACTCGCAGCACCTACGATCAGGCAAACCAGAACCTGCAAACGACGCAAAGCGCTCTTGCCAGCGCTGAAAGCCAGCTCAACGATGCACGCGATCAGCTCTCCTACACTGAATTGCAGGCACCCGTTTCAGGCGTGATTACGGCGCGCAATGTCGAGGCTGGTCAGGTCGTGCAGGCTGCGCAGACAGCGTTCTCGATTGCCGAGGATGGCCCACGTGACGCGGTCTTCGATGTGCAGGAAACACTGGTCAATCATGCCAAAATTGGAATGGACGTAACGATTGCGCTGCTGTCCGATGCGTCGATAAGTGCCGAAGGCAAGGTTCGTGAGATTTCGCCGGTGGTCGATGCGCAGACTGGAACCGTACGGTTAAAGGTCGGCATAGCGCAAACCCCGCCTCAGATGGCACTCGGGGCCACAGTGACCGGCACGGTTCATATGGACACGGTGAAGGTGGTCGTTTTGCCATGGAGCGCAATGACTTCGGATGCCGGGCGTACAGCCGTCTGGAGGCTCTCGAAGGATTCCAAGGTGGCAACGCTGGTTCCGATCAAGGTGCTCTCATACGAAAAGGGGCGACTACTCGTGGAAGGCGGGCTGCAGGAAGGCGAGCTGATCGTCACAAAAGGCGCACAAATGCTGCGTTCCGGCGAACCGACCGAAGTCGTGCAGGAACAGGAAGGACAAGTTGCGCAATGAAGGCGACAATCCAGTTTCCTAACATCCGCACCATGAGCAGTATTGCTGTTATCGCTGCCATGCTTGCGCTTGCCGCTTGCGGAAAAGGTGAAGAGAACACGGCTGAGACGGACCCTGTCCGTCCGGTTCTTTATATGGTGGTCGAGCCCAAGCCCGTAACGCAGACGGGTTTTGCAGGCACGATTGAGCCACGCTATTCCACTGATCTTGCATTCCGTGTGCTCGGGCGAATTATCAATCGGCCTGTTCAGGTGGGGGATATTGTGAAAAAGGACGAGATGGTTGCGATGGTTGATCCATCCAACCTCGATCTTGCCGTTCAGTCTGCGAGGGCTGATCTGGCGAGCGCCGAAGCACAATATGCCAACGCTGCGGCGAGCGAAGAACGCCAGAGCATCCTGCTTAAGGGCAACAACGTTTCGCAAGCCGATTATGATGCCGCCAGACAGGCGCGTGACAGCGCAGAGGCCGGGTTGGAAAAAGCCAGGGCAGGGCTGAAAAAGGCGCAGGATCAGCGCAGTTACGCTGTGCTGCGTCCGGATTATGATGGCGTCATTTCTGCAACGAATGCCGAAGTCGGGCAGGTGGTTGCCGCTGGCCAGACGGTTATGACGGTTGCGCGTCCCGATATTCGCGAAGCAGTGCTCGATATTCCTGACAGCATGACGCAATATTTTGAGCAGGGCACGCCATTCAATGTACAGCTCCAGGCCGATCCGAAAGTGACAGGGCAGGGAACAGTACGCGAGGTGGCGCCGCAGGCTGATGCGCAGACACGCACACGCCGTGTGCGTATTGCTCTCGACAACCCTCCGGAAGGCTTTCGCCTTGGTGCGACGATCCGGGCAGCCAAAGCCGCACCTGAACAGAATCTTGTGACGATGCCGATACAGGCTTTGCTCGACGAAAACGGCAAGACAAGCATCTGGGTCATCGATCCGCATAAACAGACGGTCTCTCTTCATGACGTGCAGGTGACTGAACGGCGCGGCAACAGTTTCGTTGCCGGTGGCGTGGATATCGGAAGCTATGTTGCGATTGCCGGTGTGCATGAGTTGAAAGAAGGACAGAAAGTCCGCCTGGACGAGAAAGGAACGGGCCTGTGAAGAAGGGATTTAATCTGTCTGACTGGGCTCTGAATCATCGGTCTCTGGTCTGGTATTTCATGCTCGTCTTTCTGGTGGCGGGCCTGATTTCCTATCTTGACCTTGGTCGTGAGGAGGATCCGGACTTCACCGTCAAGACGATGGTTGTACAGGCCAACTGGCCCGGCGCCTCCGTCGACGAAACGCTCAATCAGGTCACGGACCGGCTGGAAAAGAAGCTCGAAGAACTGGATACGCTCGATTATACGCGCAGCATAACCACGGCGGGCAAGTCGGTCGTGTTCGTCTTTCTGAAAGACACGACGCGGGCCGAGCAGGTCAAAAAGTCATGGACCGAAGTGCGTCATTTTCTGAACGATATTCAGAATACGCTGCCTCAGGGCGTTCTCGGACCGTATTTTAATGACCAGTTCGGTGACGTTTACGGAAACGTCTATGCATTCACATCGGATGGTCTTTCCATGCGACAGTTGCGGGACTATGCCGAAAGTACGCGGACGAAAATTCTGACATTGCCCAATGCGGGCAAGGTCGAACTGATCGGCGCGCAGGACGAAGCGATCTATCTGGAGTTCTCGACGCGCCAGATTGCAGCGCTTGGACTGGATCAGCAGGCAATCCTGCAGGCCTTGCAGGACCAGAATGCCATTACGCCGTCCGGTGTAGTGGAAGCCGGGCCGGAGCGCATCAGCGTGCGCGTCAGCGGACAGTTCAATTCGGAAGCGGATCTGCGTGCGGTAAACCTGCGCGTTAATGATCGCTTCTTCCGTCTTTCCGACGTCGCGACGATTACGCGCGGCTATGTCGACCCGCCCGCATCCATTTTCCGGGTGAACGGGCACGATGCGATCGGCCTCGGCATTGGCATGAAGCCGAATGGCAACCTGCTCGAATTTGGCGCGGCACTCGACAAAATGATGAGCCAGGTGACGGCGGAACTCCCGGTCGGTGTCAAGGTCTTCAAGGTTGCCGACCAGCCGGAAGTCGTCAAGGACGCTGTTTCGGGCTTTACCGAAGCTCTGTTTGAAGCGGTTATCATCGTTCTGGCGGTGAGCTTCGTCAGTCTTGGGGTGCGAGCGGGTTTTGTCGTTTCGCTTTCGATCCCGCTGGTGTTGGCAATCACCTTCCTGGCGATGTCTTTGATGGATATTTCCCTGCAACGCGTGTCGCTCGGTGCGCTCATCATTGCGCTGGGCCTGCTGGTCGATGACGCGATGATTGCAGTGGAAATGATGGTGGCCCGGCTTGAGCACGGCGATCCCATCAACAAGGCTGCGACCTATGTCTATTCGCATACGGCTTTCCCGATGCTGACAGGCACGCTGGTTACGATTGCCGGGTTCATCCCCATCGGACTGAACAACAGTCAGGCGGGTGAGTACACGTTCACATTGTTCGTAGTGATTGCGGTTTCGCTGCTTGTTTCCTGGATCGTGGCAGTTCTGTTTGCGCCTTTGCTGGGTGTCACTTTCCTGCCGAAGAAAATGAAGGCGCATGAGGAAAAGCACAGCCGTCTTTTCCAGATATTTTCGCAGGTCCTGCTTGCGTCCATGCGGCACAAGTGGATCACGATCATTACGACCATTGCACTTTTCCTCGTTTCGGTTTTCGGCATGGGCTTTATCGAACGGCAGTTCTTCCCGGAATCCGACCGTCCGGAACTGGTGCTCGACTGGACCTTGCCTCAGAACAGTTCCATCACCGACACCAAGGCCCAGATGGAGAAGTTTGAAGCCACGATGCTCAAGGACAATCCCGATGTGGATCACTGGAGCACGTATATCGGGGAAGGTGCTATCCGTTTCATTCTCTCCTTCGACGTGCAGCCAGCAAATCCTTATTTCGGGCAGATGGTCGTTGTCGCGAAGGACCTCGAAGCGCGTGACAGGCTCAAGCAGAAATTCAACGAGGTTCTGCGCAAGGATTATGTCGGGACGGATGTCTATGTGAAGTATCTGGAGCTTGGACCGCCAGTTGGCCGTCCGGTGCAGTATCGCATCTCGGGTCCGGATGTCCAAAAACTGCGCGGTGTTGCACAGGACTTTGCCGGCATCCTCAGTTCCGACAAGCGGCTTGGAGTGGTGAGCTACAACTGGAACGAGCCGGGTCGGGTTATCCGCGTCGACGTCATGCAGGACAAGGCGAGAAAGCTCGGAATTTCCTCGAAGGATATTGCAACGACCCTCAACGGCGTTGTCGGCGGTATCACCATCACCCAGGTGCGGGATTCGATCTATCTGATCGACGTTATTGTGCGGGCACAGAAACACGAACGCGATTCGATCGATACGCTGCAAAGTCTTCAGATCGCAACCGGTAACGGGACGTCGGTGCCATTGGCCGCGATTGCCAATTTCCGATATGAGCTGGAACAGCCGGTTGTCTATCGCCGGTCGCGTATTCCTACGATCACGGTTGCTGCAGGCATTATCGACAAGACGATGCCGGATACGATCGTCAAGGATCTGGCACCTGCCATCAAGACTTTCGCCGACAAGTTGCCGTCCGGTTATCAGATCCAGATTGCTGGCACGGTGGAGGAGAGCGGTAAGAGCCAGGGGCCGATTGCTGCCGTGGTGCCTCTGATGCTGTTCGTCATGGCGACAATCCTGATGATCCAGCTTCAAAGCTTCCAGCGCTTGTTCCTTGTTGTCGCCGTGGCGCCGCTTGGACTGATCGGTGTGGTGGCTGCCTTGTTACCGAGCGGCAAACCGCTCGGCTTCGTGGCCATCCTTGGTGTGCTGGCACTGGTCGGTATTCTTATCCGAAACTCGGTCATTCTGATCGTGCAGGTCGAAGAGCATATCACCGAGGACATGCACCCGTGGGATGCGGTGACGCAGGCCAGTCAGCACCGAATGCGACCCATCGCGCTGACGGCGGCGGCAGCAAGTCTGGCACTGATCCCGATTGCGCGTGAAGTGTTTTGGGGACCAATGGCCTATGCCATGATGGGCGGCATCATAGCGGGCACGGCAATCACGCTTCTCTTCCTGCCGGCACTTTATGTCGCCTGGTTCCGGATCAAGGAGCCCGAGCATGGCGTAGATGAGCCACCAGCCGAGGCGCATCCCGCTCCGCAATCGCATTAAACAAAAAGCCCGGTCATGACCGGGCTTTTTTCATGAGATTGTCACTTGCTATTGGTTCTATATAGGTTCTATTATGTGAAGTATGAATAGAACCACATTGATCACGGCCATCGAAGAGCGCGGTTTGCACGATCCGCAGCTTACGGGGCCGCTTTACCGGAACCTTGCGCGTATTCTCGGTGAACTGATCGAGGAGGGGCAACTTGCGCCCGCTGTCGGACTGCCTCCGGAGCGCGATCTGGCGGAGCAGCTTGGCGTCGGCCGCATCACCGTTCGCAATGCGTATAAGGAACTGCTGACCCAGGGCGCGGTCGAGGCGCGGCGCGGCAGTGGCACCTTCGTTGCCGAACGCCCGGCCCGCATCAGCCAGCATCTCTGGCGCCTGACTTCGTTTTCCGAGGATATGCTGTCGCGTGGCAAGGAGCCGGGCGCACGCGTTGTCACCAACAAGGTTGACAGGCCGTCGCCCGACGAGGCTTTCCGGCTGGGAATCGGCGTTGATACGACGGTGGTGCGGCTGGATCGTCTGCGCCTTGCCGATGGTGTGCCGATGGCCTTCGAGCGGGCTGTGGTCCCGCGCCATTATCTGGATCAGGACCGCGTCGAAGAAGCCTCGCTTTATGGCGCATTGGCAAGGCGCGGCCACAAGCCGGTGCGCGCCTTGCAGCGCCTGACGGCGGTTACACTCGACCCCGGCACGGCACGCCTGCTTGGTGTGCACAGGGGCGCGCCAGCACTTTTGATCGAGCGTGTCTCGCATCTCGAGGACGACCGGATCGTCGAATATACCCGTTCGCACTATCGCGCCGATGCCTATGATTTCGTCGCCGAACTGAAAATTGGAGAATGACCATGAACAGCCCTTCCTCCCTGATGCTGCAGGAAACCGAACAGTCACCTGCCGTCGTCGCCGGTCTGCTTGAGAAGGAGGCAGGCACATTCTCGGAAATCGCGCGCATTTTCCAGAAGAACGAACCTGCCGTCATCACCACCGCCGCGCGTGGTTCGTCCGATCATGCGGCGACATTCTTCAAATATCTGATGGAAATCACGATGGGTATTCCGGTGGCATCCATCGGGCCTTCGGTGGCGTCGGTCTATGGTTCCAAGCTGAAGCTCAAGAACGGATTGCACTTTACCGTGTCGCAATCCGGCGCGAGCCCGGACATTGTTGCAGCGCAGGACGCTGCCAAAAAAGGTGGTGCAACCACAATTGCCGTCGTGAACGTTGTCGATAGCCCGCTGGGTAATGCCGCCGACGTGGTACTCGCGCTCAATGCTGGTGAAGAAAAGAGTGTTGCCGCAACCAAGTCGTTCATTGCTGCGGTTGCAGCGCTGTCGGGCGTAGTCGCTTCGGCCAGCGGCGATGCAAGCCTGCAGGCCGGGCTGCAACGCCTGCCAGAGGCGCTTGCTGCAACACGGCCTGACGGTCGCGAAGCGGTTGAAAATCTCCTTTTCAATGCCCGCTCGCTTTATACCGGCGGTCGCGGCACGGCCTTTGCAATCGCGCTTGAGGCTGCGCTGAAGGCAAAGGAAACCGCCAATATCCATGCGGAAGCCTTCTCTCTGGCAGAGCTGATGCACGGTCCGATGCGTCTGGTGGAAGAAGGTTTCCCGATTATTTCCTTCCTGCCGCGCGATGAAGCGTTCGACACCAACATGCAGGCCCTGAAGCGGTTGCATTCGTTTGGAGCGAGCATCGTGTCGCTATCCGATGCGGAAACGCCGGGCTTCCGACTGCCATCGGCTAGCACAGGCAATGCGCATCTCGATCCGCTGGTTTCCCTCATCAATTATTACCGCGTCATTGAAGCGGTCACGCGCCGCAAGGGTTTTGACCCAGACAAGCCGCGCAATCTCAACAAAGTTACGGTGACGGTATGACAAGAAAATCGGCAATAGCAGGCGCGCGCATTTTCGACGGCGAGCGATTTCACGACCAAAGCGCACTGGTGTTCAGCGATGGCAAGATCGAAGCCATCGTGCCGGAAGCGTCACTAGGCGAAGCCTATGATGTCGAGCGCCTGAACGGTGGCGTTCTGGCACCCGGATTCATCGATGCGCAGGTCAATGGCGGCGGCGGGCGTATGCTCAATGACCAGCCGACACCCGAGACCATGTTCACGATTGCCAAGGGGCATCGCAAATATGGAACGACGAGCCTTCTACCGACGCTGATCACCGACACGACGCCGGTGCGCGATCACGCCATTGAAGCGGCAATTGAGGCAGTCAAGGCCGACAAGGGCGTTGCCGGTCTGCATCTGGAAGGACCGCATCTGGCACCGGCTCGCAAAGGCGCCCATCTGGCGGAACTGATGCGCCCCGTCAACGATGCCGATATCGCGCTCTATATCCATACGGCAAAGCAGATCGGCATCTTGCTGGTCACGCTTGCTGCCGAACAGGTCACGCCTGATCAGGTGCGTCGTTTGAGCGACGGCGGTGTGGTCGTCAGTATCGGCCATAGCGACACGACGGCAGATGAGGCGTTCAAGCGTTTCGATGCCGGTGCGCGAAGCGTGACCCATCTTTTCAACGCCATGAGCCAGATTGGCCATCGTGCACCGGGGCTGGCTGGTGCGGCACTTGATCATCCCGACATCTGGTGCGGTATCGTTGCCGATGGCCATCATGTCGATCCGATGGCGCTGCGGCTTGCTCTTCGGGCGAAACGGGGAGATGCCCACCTGTTCTTCGTGACGGATGCCATGGCTCTGGTCGGTTCGGATTCCGAAAGCTTCGAGATCAACGGGCGTGCCGTCCGCCGTGTGCCAGGCGGCATCTGCTCCAAGCTTGTTCTGGCAGATGGCACCATTGCCGGTTCCGATCTCGATATGGCGTCGGCGGTGCGTTTCGGCGTGGCCGAACTGGAGCTGACGCTGGCCGAGGCACTGCGCATGGCGAGCCATTATCCGGCGCGCTATCTGCATCTCAACGATCGCGGAACGTTCCGTCCCGGCATGCGGATGGACGCCGTCCATCTTGACGATGGGCTGTTTGCGAAAGCCACATGGCTTTCCGGCGAAAAACCGATTTCGGGGTAAGGTCGATGACGGAAATTACGGATCGTTATTTTGATGACCTCATTGCGCGGCTCACCGGCCTGCGTAATCGCCTTGCCGAGCCGATGGCCAAAGCCGCCGAGCTGATTACTGCTGCCGCACTGGCAGACAGCCGCGTCTATGTGTTCGGTACTGGCCATTCGCACATGATGGCGGAAGAACTGCACTATCGCGCGGGCGGATTGGCAATCACTGTGCCGATCCTTTGCGGGGCAATCATGCTGCAGGACGGAGCGGCTGCCAGCTCGCATTTCGAGCGGATCGAAGGAGCTGTGCTGCCGATCCTCGAGCGCTACGGCATTCGCGAAGGTGACGTGCTGATCGTCGTGTCGAACTCCGGTGTGAATGCCGCTCCCATTGAGGCTGCGCGCTATGCACGGGAGAAGGGGGCTGCCGTTATCGCGGTCACTTCCGTCGCCTATTCCAACGTTATCGCCAAGGGCCGCACGCAACTGCTTTCTCTGGCCGATGTCGTGCTGGATAATGATGCGCCAGCGGGCGATGCGGTGCTGGAAGTGGAAGGCAGTGCTTTGAAGGTCGGTCCGGTTTCGACCGCACTTGGCGTCACGATCCTCAATGCCATTTTTGCCGATGTGGCGGCGAAGCTGGTGGGCAAGGGCGACGCACCAATTTATCTGAGCGCCAACATGCCGGGCTCCGGTGAGGTGAACCGGGAACTTGTCACCCGGTATCGTGACCGCAATCCGCATCTTTGATCAAATTAGAGCGATCTTTCTTCCAAAGTCGCTTGATAGCGCAATCCGGTCAGTGCATTACGCATTCTGGCATGGCGGAGGCCGCATCGTGAACTAGTTTCAAGGCGCGCGCTTTGGCTTGCGCCTTCGAAAATTGAGGAAGTCCGATGCATAATTTTGTCCTGACCGTCACCTGCAAGTCCACTCGTGGCATCGTTGCCGCAATCTCGGGTTATCTTGCGGGCAAGGGTTGCAACATCATCGATAGCGCCCAGTTCGATGATCTGGATACCGGTCGTTTTTTCATGCGCGTCAGCTTCATCTCCGAAGAAGGCATAGCGCTTGATGTGCTGCGTGAAGGCTTTGCGCCCGTGGCAGCTCCGTTCGAGATGGAATTTGAATTCCACGATAACGCCCAACGGACAAAAACCTTGCTGATGGTTTCCCGTTTCGGCCATTGCCTGAACGACCTGCTCTATCGCTGGAAGATCGGCGCTCTGCCAATCGATATTGTTGGTGTCGTGTCGAACCATTTCGATTATCAGAAGGTTGTCGTCAATCACGACATTCCGTTCCACCATATCGCCGTGACCAAGGCCAACAAACCGGAAGCTGAACAGCGCCTTCTGGATATTGTCGATGATACAGGCACCGAGCTGGTGGTTCTTGCGCGCTATATGCAGGTTCTGTCCGATCAGCTTTGCCAGAAGATGTCGGGCAAGATCATCAACATCCACCACTCCTTCCTGCCATCCTTCAAGGGCGCGAACCCTTACAAGCAGGCCTATGAGCGCGGTGTGAAACTGATCGGAGCCACGGCGCATTATGTCACCGCTGATCTTGATGAAGGTCCGATCATCGAACAGGATGTCGCCCGTATCACGCACGCACAGAGTGCGGCGGATTATGTGTCTATCGGACGTGATGTCGAAGCGCAGGTTCTGGCACGCGCTGTTCACGCGCATATTCATCACCGCTCGTTCCTCAACGGCAATCGCACGGTCGTATTCCCGGCTAGCCCCGGTTCTTTCGCCTCCGAACGCATGGGGTGATATTGCGGCTCTGGCAGCCTGCAAATCGCGTCTTTTTGCGCTTCCGGTGCTCACGTACTCAAGTACGCTGCGCGCCGGTTCTCAAAAGCCACGATTTTCGGCATGCCATAACCACAATCTCCGCTAATCGCTGATGTTGCGTCAATAAAAAACCCCGCCGAAGCGGGGTTTTCTTTTGATCTGAAATCAGATCGATTAGTCGATGTCGAAGGAAACGCCCTGTGCGAGCGGCAGAGCCTTCGAGTAGTTGATGGTGTTGGTTGCGCGGCGCATGTAGCCCTTCCACGCATCCGAACCCGATTCACGACCGCCACCGGTTTCCTTTTCGCCGCCGAATGCACCGCCAATTTCAGCACCCGAAGTACCGATATTGACGTTCGCAATGCCACAATCCGAACCCTCAGCCGAGAGGAAACGTTCTGCTTCCTGCAGGTTGAGCGTGAAGATCGACGAGGACAGACCTGCGCCAACTTCGTTGTGGCTTGCCAGTACGTCGTCGAAATCGGAATACTTCATGACGTAAAGGATCGGTGCGAAGGTTTCTTCAAGAACCGGACCTTGCTGCTTCGGCATTTCGACGATGGCCGGACGCACATAGTAAGCGTTTTCATGGCCAGCATCGACGCGTTCGCCGCCCTGTACCTTGCCGCCGTGAGCAGCAGCTTCCTTGAGGGCCTTCTGCATGTTGTCGAAAGCAACCTTGTCGATCAACGGACCGACCAGAGCGCTGGTTTCGAGCGGCGAACCAACGGTGACGCTGGCGTAAGCCTTCTGCAGACGCGGAACGAGAGCGTCGTAAACGCTTTCATGTACGAAGAGACGACGCAACGTGGTGCAACGCTGACCGGCAGTGCCCATTGCGCCGAAAGCAATCGCACGCAGAGCCATGTCGAGATCGGCCGACGGGCAGACGATACCGGCATTGTTGCCGCCGAGTTCGAGAATTGCGCGAGCAAAACGCTTGGCCAGACGCGGACCGACTTCGCGGCCCATGCGGGTCGAACCGGTTGCTGAAACGACCGGAACCTTCGGGCTGTCGACGAGGACTTCACCGATTTCACGGTCGCCGAGCAGAAGCAGCGAGAGGCCTTCCGGTGCATCGCCGAAACGCTTCAGCGCGCGCTTGAAGATTGCATCGCAGGCAAGAGCGGTCAGAAGGGTCTTTTCAGACGGCTTCCAGACAACCGAGTTGCCGCAAACGATTGCAAGGGCAGCATTCCACGACCAGACAGCAACGGGGAAGTTGAAGGCAGAGATAACGCCGACAACACCGAGTGGATGCCAGGTTTCCATCATGCGATGGCCAGCGCGTTCGGTTGCAATGGTGAGACCGTAGAGCTGGCGCGACAGACCGACGGCGAAATCGCAGATGTCGATCATTTCCTGTACTTCGCCGAGACCTTCGGAAGGAATCTTGCCAGCTTCGAGCGAAACAAGACGGCCGAGGTCTTCCTTGGAAGCGCGCAGTTCTTCACCGAGCAGGCGGATCAGTTCGCCGCGCTTCGGTGCCGGAACGTTGCGCCAGGCGCGGAAGGCTTCATCGGCCTTGTCGATGATCTTGACAGCATCTTCCTTGCTGTGGGTTTTGACCGCAGCAATCTGTTCGCCCGAAACAGGGCTGAAACCGGCAAGGTCGCCACCGGTATAAGCGGATGCATCGACGCCGAGTTTGGAAAGCAGATCGGCGGCTTCCTTCTTCACGTCGATTTTTCTAACAGCGGTGTTCATGGCTTTCCTCTCTGTATGAGTTGTTTGCGCATAGTCCTGTCCAAAAAGTCTGCAACTTTTCGGGGCTATGCGTTTATTCTGCCGCTTCGAGGCCCTTTAGGCCTGCCTGAACGGCTTCGATGGATTCGCGTTCGATGCGGGCATAGTGCTCGAACTCATTAAGCACTTTCGCACCCAGATCATCCTCGAAACGCTTCTGGTTCGGGCTTTCAACAAATTCCTGTGTTTCGTCGTCGCCCAGATTGGACTGGAATATACCGGCAGCACTCACCGGCAGGAAGTCTTCATAGATGATCGGGTCGAACTGAACCGCGCCAGCTTCAATCAGAACCTCAATATCGGTGCCCGGCTTGTAAGCTTCAAGCTTTGCAGCGTCCTTGACCGAATAGGCGAAGTAGCCGAGGCCTTCTTCGCGCACGCCAGCCCATGTGTCCGGGAAAGCCGCAAAAGTGCCGCTCAGCGCCTTCACATATTCAGCTGCATTCGAGCCGTCTGGGGCAGGGCGGGCAATGGCGCGGGTGTCGTTGAGCAGCTTGTCGTAAAGCGCGCGACCCTTCGGCGTAAGCGCTACGCCGCGCTGTTCGATTTCACCGAAACGGGCAGTGTGCGAGCCCGGCGTCCAGGTGCCGTCTGCATTGACGAAGGACACTTCTTCTTCCAGCGCCTTGAACGAGGTCTGGCGCAAAAGGATCGGGCACTTGCGGGTCGGAGGACCTTCGACGACGGCTTTCGGGTTAATACCACGATCCGGCATCTGAACCTGCACGGCGTCGATGTCGAGCGTGCGCGGCGTCAGATGGTTGATATGTGGGCCCTTGAACGACACGACATCGGCGATCAAGCGATGCGCGTCATGCAGGCGATGGTAAAGCTCGGCGCTGACATTGGCATGATCGTGCCAGCGGAAGGTTTCCAGTACTTCAGCAACAAAGGCTTTCGCGTCGTCGTCGTTGAGGCCGCCTTCGGCTTCAGCCTTTTCGACAAAAGCGATGGCTCCGGCAGTGAAGATGTTGCGCTTCAACAGGACTTCTTCCGATTCAGCGCGCAGCTTTTCATCGGCGATGAGGTCGAGGCGCAGAAGCGAGGTGAAGACACGGAACGGATTGTGCTTCAGTGCCGCATCGTCAACCGGGCGGAAGGCGGTCGAATGAACTGGAACGCCTGCGGCGCTGAGGTCGTAATAGCCGACCGGGAACATGCCCATGACCGCGAAAACACGGCGCATCATGGAAAGTTCAGCAGCAGTGCCGAGGCGGATCGCGCCGTGACGTTCTTCAGAGATGCGTTCAAGCGAATCTGTTTCCGTCAGACGTTCATGTAGGTGACTGTCATCAGCAAGCACCTTGGCGTTCACATCGGCAACGAGTTCCATCAATGTGCCATAAGCAGGTACTTCCTGCTTGTACATGGCGGACATTGCTGCCGAAAAAGCCGAGCGAATGGCGTCCGGTGAAACGAATTTCTGGTCTTTCATGGCGAAAATTTCCGTCGAGTGGGGCATCTTCGGGTGGTGCATGTCTTGTTTGGGAGGAACATGCATGGATTATGATGAAAATGTATCATATAGACCGTTTTGCGGTTATGCTTGCGACGAAAGCAACTATGTTAATGCGAGAATGGAATGAAGCTGAGCAGAAGACTGATCCCGGATATCGCCACGCTGCAGGCATTCGAGTGTGCCGCCCGTCACGGCAGTTTCACGCAGGCTGCGCATGAGCTCAATCTCACCCAGAGCGCTGTCAGCCGTCAGATCAAGGATCTTGAAAGCCAGCTCGGTGTTCTGTTGTTCGAACGCATCCGCCAGCGCATTCTGCTTTCCGACGCAGGCAGGAAATTTTTGCCGGAAGTGCGGCGTCTTCTGAACCAGACGGAGGACACGATGTTGCGCGCCATGGCTTCGGCGCAATCAACGTCTTCTTTCAGTGTGGCTACATTGCCGACATTCGGCACGCGCTGGCTGATGCCGCGTATTTCAGATTTCATCGAAAAGCATCCCGGCATTGCCATCAATGTCGCGTCGCGCTCCGGTGTCTTCGATTTCGAGGAGCAGCCGTTCGATCTGGCCATCCATTATGGACAGCCGGTGTGGGCACACGCCACCTGCACTTTCCTGTGCAGCGAGGTCATCGTGCCGGTTGCCAGCCCGGCCCTGTTGAAAGCGCGTCATCCGTCCGCCCCGGAAGAGCTTGAGAATGAGCCCTTGCTGCATCTTGCGACGCGGCCCAAAATGTGGGCGCAATGGTTTGAAAGCTGCGGTGTCGAGGGGCGGTCGGCCTATCGGGGACATCGCTTCGATCAGTTCTCGATGGTCATTGGCGCGGCGTTGGCCGGTCTGGGTTTCGCGCTTCTGCCGCTTTATCTGATTGAACAGGAATTGCTCAGCGGTGAGTTGGTCATGCTTTTCGAGAAGCCGATGCGAACCGAGAATGAATATTATCTCGTCGTGCCGGAAGGAAAGTTGGAAAATCCGCTGACGCAGGTGTTCTGTCAGTGGATCGCCGGGCAGGTAGGAAATACGGATTATTCGCCGTTGGTTCATTCCAAACCGGAATGAATTGTTGCGCAAATAACGCTGTCCAACCGGCTTTCGCGGCGTGAAATAGAAACAGTCGGGCAGGGTGCCCGTATTCCACTATTTAAAATGGTTGCTCTCAATGCTGAACGATCCGCGCTCCCATGGTCTTTGGGAAAAGACCGCCCCTGCCGCCCCCGAGACGAATGCGCTGCAAGGTGATCTGACTGCGGATGTCGTGATTGTGGGTGGAGGTTTCACCGGTCTTTCGACCGCTCTGCATCTGGCCGAAAAAGGCACGCGAGCCATCGTTCTCGAAGGTATCGAGATCGGTTATGGCGGTTCGGGCCGCAATGTGGGTCTGGTCAATGCGGGCATGTGGGTCATGCCGGATGATCTGCCCGGCGTGCTTGGCCAGAAATATGGTGACCGGTTGCTCGATGTCCTCGGCAATGCGCCGAAGCTCGTCTTCGAAATCGTTGAGAAGCACAAGATCGCCTGTGAAGTCGAGAAGCAGGGCACGCTTCATTGCGCTGTTGGCAAGAAGGGCCTGAAGGAACTTGAAGACCGCCATGAGCAGTGGGCGCGCCGCGGCGCCAATGTGAAGCTGCTCGACGCCAAAGAAACCGAAGCCAAGGTTGGAACCAAGGCCTATGCTGGATCGCTGCTCGATCTGCGCGCCGGTACGATCCAGCCGCTCGCTTACGTGCGCGGGCTTGCCCATGCCGCCATTACCGCTGGCGCGACAGTATTTACCGGAAGCCCGGTGATCGGTGCCGAAGAAAAGAACGGCAAATGGGTGGTCAAGACTGCCAAGGGTTCCGTGACGGCCAACTGGGTGGTTGTGGCGACGAATGCCTACACCAATGCGCCATGGCCGGAAGTGCGCGCCGAGCTTGTGCATCTGCCCTATTTCAACATGGCCACCAAGCCTCTTTCGGACAATATCAAGCGCTCCATTCTGCCGGAACGTCAGGGTGTGTGGGATACAAAGGAAGTCCTTTCATCCTTCCGTTTCGACCAACAGGGCCGCCTTGTCTTCGGAAGCGTTGGCGCGCTGCGCAATACCGGCGCTGCCGTGCATAAGGCATGGGCGAAGAAATCGTTGAAGCGTCTTTTTCCGCAGATTGGCGAGGTCGAGTTCGAAGCCGAATGGTATGGCAAGATCGGCATGACCAATGACAGCCTGCCGAAATTCCATCGCCTCGCGCGCAATGTGGTTGGATTCTCCGGTTACAACGGCCGTGGCATCGCGCCGGGCACAGTCTTCGGAAAACTGCTTTCGCAGCTTGTTTCAGGCGAGATTAACGAAGACGATCTGCCGCTGCCGGTCAGCGATCCGAAGGAACAGAATTTCCGCGGTCTGCGTGAAGCCTATTACGAGGCGGGTGCGCAGGTTGCACATGTCGCCGAGATTGTTATCTGATCTGTTGATCTTTTTACCGGGAATGCGTTTGCGGTTGTCATAAAACCGCATTGCAATTCCTCTAATGCCATCCGCATCTTCTCCATACTTGGAGATACGGATGGCTGTTCGGCAAAACATTCAATGTCTTACAAGCCTTCCGATGGTTATGATTCCGCCGGGAGGCTTTTGCTTTTCCGGGTTCACGTTGCAGGATGTTTGACAGGTGCACCATGAATGGAAATGATCGTGCCTATCGCCATGGCAGTATCTGCGCGCTATCACTTCGCACGCGTCAGGATTGTACCGGCATCGCTGGTCATGCTGGCGAACATTATACAGAAATTCGAGGAGCGAATCCCATGAACAAGATGCTGAAGCGGGCTGCTGTCGTACCTGCGCTTCTTGCTCTTTCCATTGCCGTGGCACAGGCTGATACGCTGACGCTCTATACGTCACAGCCGGAAGCGGATGCGACAAAGACGGTTGAAGCTTTCCGCAAGGCCAATCCGGACACCGATGTGCAGATTTTCCGCTCTGGCACGAGCGAACTCCTCACCAAGCTTGCCGCCGAGTTTTCGGCTGGCGCGCCGCAGCCTGACGTTCTGCTGATCGCTGATGCGGTGACGATGGAAGGTCTCAAGAAGGACAAGCGCCTGCTTAGCTATCCGGAAGCCAAGGTTGATGGTTTTGCTGCGGATAGCTATGACGCCGACAAGACCTATTTCGGCTCCAAACTGATCACCACTGGCATCGCCTACAACACGGGTGCCGCACAGAAGCCGGAACATTGGGCCGATCTCGCCAAGGCCGATTACAAAGGCCAGGTGGTCATGCCAAGCCCGCTTTATTCGGGCGCTGCTGCCTATCTCCTGAGCGGCTTTGCACTCAATAAGGATATTGGCTGGGATTACTTCAAGAACCTCAAGGCCAATGAGCTGGCAAGCGTTAAAGGCAATGGCGCCGTGCTGAAGTCGGTTGCGAGCGGCGAAAAGCCATATGGCATTCTGGTTGACTTCATGGCGCTCAATGCCAAGGCCAAGGGTTCGCCGATCGAGTTCGTCTTCCCGTCGGAAGGTGTGCCTGCCGTGACCGAACCGGTTGCGATCATGGCAACCGCCAAGAACGTCAACGGTGCCAAGAAGTTCGTCGATTTCATCCTGTCGGATGATGGCCAGAAGCTGGCATTGGAGCAGGGCTATCTGCCTGCCAAGGAAGGCGTTGGTCGCCCGGCATGGCTGCCGGAAGGCACCAAGATCAATATCATGTCTATCGACACCCAGAAGGTTCTCGATCAGACTGATGCCGACAAGAAGCAGTTTTCCGAGCTGTTCGGCGGATAAGGCATTTTAATGCGCATGTTCCGAGATCTTCAGGGCCGTGATGCGGCCCTGATTATTGGTGTAACGCTTATTGTTGCAGTGCTGTCGCTTCTGCCAATGGGCAGGCTGCTGGTCGAACTGGTCGCGCCGCAGGGGCAGTTTTCGACCTCGGCGCTGGTGGAAACGCTTGGCAGTCAATCGACCTGGGTAGCGACATGGCATTCGCTGCAGATCGGCATTGGCGGCACGCTGCTGGCGCTGGCGTTTGGCATTGTTGCGGCGCTGCTCGTCGGTCTCACCGACATGCGCGGGCGCAATGTCTTTGTGCTTTTCTACGTCACCCCGCTGCTGATTGCCCCGCAGGTAACAGCGCTGGCGTGGCTCCAGCTATTCGGGCCTTCCAGCCAGTTCCTCAAGATCATCGGCATGGCGCCGCCGCTTGGCAGCCGCAATCCGCTCTATTCTGTCTGGGGCATTATTTTTCTGCTTGGCGTACAATATGGACCGCTGGTCTTTCTGATCGTGCGGGCAGGCCTGCGCAAACTCCCACGCGAACTGGTGGAAGCGGGTCTGAGTGCCGGTGCCAGCAAATGGACAGTTCTGCGCACCATCATCCTGCCGCTGATGACGCCGTCGATCATCGGCGCAGCCGCTCTGGCCTTCGTCTCCTGCGTCGGCAATTTCGGCATCCCAGCCTTCTTGGGAATTCCGTCCAATTATCTGGTTCTGCCGACGCTGATTTATCAGCGTCTTGCGGGCGGCGGCCCAGCTGTGCTGTCCAGCGTCGCCGTGCTGTCGGTTCTGATCGGGCTGATTGCAATGGCAGGCATCGCCGCGCAGGAATATGCCTCGCGCCGCCGCGATTTTCGCATTGTTTCGACGTCGCTGCCTGCTGCACCCTTCGCGCTTGGCCGCTGGCGCGTGTTGGTGGAAGCCGCGGCATGGCTCCTGATTGTTATCGTGCTGTTTCTGCCGTTGATCGGTCTTACGTTGTCCGCTCTGGTTCCGGCCTATGGTGTGCCGCTGACATTTGCGACGGCAACAGCCGAGAATTTCCGTTTCGTGCTGCTTGAACATGCTGGTGCTGCGCGCGCTTTCCGCAACAGTGCGGTTCTGTCGTTGGCGGCAGCATTCTTTGCGGTGCTGATAGCAGTTCCGCTTGCCTATATGCTGGCATGGCGTAAACGGCGCTGGACGCCGATCCTCAATTTCGCAGCCGAGATGCCCTATGCGTTACCGGGCGTAGTTCTCGCGATTGCCTGTCTGCTGATGTTCTTAAAGCCGCTGCCAGTGGTTGGTGTTAGCCTCTACAACACGCTTTGGATCATACTGTTTGCCTATCTTGCGCGCTTCTTCGTGCTGGCGCTGCGGCCAACGGTTGCCGGGCTGCACCAGATCGACCGTGCTTTGGAAGAAGCAGCGCGCGTTGCGGGGGCGGGGCTTTTCTATCGGCTGCGGACCATTATATTCCCTCTGGTCGCCCCGGCGACGCTTGCAGGCGGCGTGCTCATTTTCATGACCGCCTTCTGTGAGCTGACGGTTTCAGCGCTTCTTTGGGCGTCGGGATCGGAAACGCTGGGCGTGGTGATGTTTTCTTTCGAACAGGCGGGCGATTCCGCCTATGCGGCTGCCATATCCATTCTGGCCGTTGCGGTGACATTCATGCTGATGCTTGCAACAAATCTGTTTGCGCGGCGTCTTCCAAACGGAGTGCTGCCATGGCGCGACTGAAAATCGCTTCTGTTTCCAAGGCCTTCAACGAGTTTCAGGCCCTGTCTGAAGTGTCGCTCGATGTGAAGGACGGCGAGTTTGTTGCTATTCTCGGACCATCCGGCTGCGGCAAGACCACACTTCTGCGGATGATTGCAGGTTTTGAAGACGTCGATGGCGGCGAAATCCACATTGGTGACAGCCGCGTTTCCCATGTTGACGGGAACGTGCCGCCGGAGAAGCGGCAGGTCGGTATCGTCTTCCAGAACTATGCGCTCTGGCCGCATATGACGGTCGAAGAGAATGTCGGCTATAGTCTGCGGGTGGCCAAAGTTGCCAAAGCCGAGCGCGAGGCTCGTGTGAAGCAAGCGCTCGCGCTGGTCGATCTCGACGGTTTCGGTGATCGCCGCCCGGCCAATCTTTCGGGTGGTCAGCGGCAGCGCGTGGCATTGGCCCGTTGTCTGGTGGCTGCGCCTTCGCTGGTATTGTTTGACGAGCCACTCGCCAATCTCGACGTGCATTTGCGTGCTTCGATGGAAAACGAGTTTGCGGCTTTCCACAAGCGTACCGGTACGACGATTATCTACATCACGCATGACCAGGCTGAGGCCATGGCGCTTGCCGACCGGATTGCGGTTCTCGACCATGGCAAGCTTCAGCAGTTCGATACGCCGCGCAAGCTTTACGAAGAACCGGCTAGCGAAATGGTCGCGTCCTTCATCGCGCACGGCATGGTTCTGCCTGCGGAGGTCGTGTCCTTTGCGCAAGCGGGACAGTGCGAGGCGCTGGTGCTGGGAAGCCGGGCGCAGGTGCGTTGTTCTGGCATTGAAATGCCGCGTGCCAATGCACAGCTCTGCGTTCGTGCAGAAGATCTGACATTGACCGAAACCGGCGGTATTCCCGTGCGGGTCAAGCGTTCGGTCTATCGCGGTGGCGGTTCGCGCATCGAGGCACATCCGCTCAGCAAGCCCGATATTCACCTGCATTTTGAAGTGTGCGATCCGGTAAGACTGGAAGAAGGCGATGAGGTTCGCATCGCTATTCGCGGTGGCTGGATCATTCCCACCGATGAAATGCCGGTGAGAAAAGTCTCAACCGGCTTTCCAATCGGCAACAAGATTTAGCTTATTTCTTCTTCATCGCTTCCAGAAGGGCTGCACCGAAACCGCCGGTTGATGGCTGTTCCTGTTTGCGCTGTGGGGTGAAGTTTTTGGCAGGTCGCTGGTCGCGGTTCGCAGGACCACGTGGGGCAGGAGCTTCGCCGCCGTCCTTTCTCATCGTCAGGCCGATGCGCTTGCGTGGCACATCCACTTCCGTCACGCGCACCTTCACCACATCGCCAGCCTTGACCACCTCATGCGGGTCTTTGACAAATTTATCCGCAAGCTGGGAGACATGGACAAGTCCGTCCTGATGCACACCGATATCGACAAAGGCACCAAAGGCCGCAACGTTTGTGACGGTGCCTTCAAGCATCATTCCGGGTTTCAGGTCCTTGATGTCATCGATGCCATCGGCGAAGGTCGCGGTCTTGAATTCAGGGCGCGGATCGCGGCCCGGCTTGTCGAGCTCGGCGATGATGTCACGCACGGTTGGCAGACCAAAACGCTCATCGACAAAGACACGCGGATCGAGCGCCTTGAGTGCTGCGCTATCACCCATGAGGCTGCGCACATCGCGGCCGCAGGCGGAAACGATCTTTTTGGCAACGCCATAGGCTTCCGGGTGAACGGAGGATGCATCAAGCGGCTCGGTGCCGTTGGCGATACGCAGGAAGCCTGCGCATTGTTCAAAAGCGCGGCTGCCTAGGCGGGCGACTTTCAGAAGTTCCCTGCGGTTCTTGAAGGCACCGGCGTCATCGCGATGCGCAACAATTGCTTCGGCGAGAGACTTTCCGAGACCGGACACACGCGCCAGCAGTGAGGCGGATGCCGTGTTGAGATCAACGCCGACAGCGTTCACTGCATCTTCGACCACTGCGTCGAGCGAACGCGCCAGACGGGACTGATCGACATCATGCTGATACTGGCCGACGCCGATGGATTTCGGCTCGATCTTGACGAGCTCTGCCAGAGGATCCTGCAGGCGGCGGGCGATGGAAACGGCACCGCGCAGCGATACGTCGAGCTGCGGGAATTCGGCCGCTGCGGCTTCTGATGCCGAATAGACTGATGCGCCTGCTTCCGACACAATGACTTTGAGCGGCTTTGGCGCTGGCAAGTCGTTGAGCATATCCACGACAAGCCGTTCGGTTTCGCGGCTGCCTGTGCCGTTGCCGATGGCAATCAGTTCGATCTTGTGTTTGCGGATCAGGCTTGCGAGCTCGGCCTGGGTACCACGCACATCGTTCTTTGGCGGAAACGGATAAACCGTCGTTGTGTCGAGCAGTTTGCCAGTGCCATCGACGATTGCGACCTTAACGCCGGTGCGGATGCCCGGATCAAGGCCCATGGTGGCCCGCGAACCGGCAGGCGCGGCCAACAGCAGGTCTTTGAGGTTGCGGGCGAAGACGTTGATGGCTTCTTCCTCGGCGCGTTCACGCAGGTCGCGCATCAGGTCGAGCGACAGGGAGAGCGAGAGTTTGACGCGCCAAGCCCAGCCTGCAACTTCCATCAGCCAGCGGTCGCCGGGCAGGGTTGCGCCGATATTATAGGCGGCTGCAATTTTGCGTTCGACCGGCTTTACCGGCGAGGTGTCGTCGGCGTCGATTTCAATGTCGAGCGACAGAAAATCCTCGTTGCGGCCGCGCAGCATGGCCAGAGCCCGGTGGCCCGCAACATTTGCCCAGCGCTCGAAATGGTCGAAATAATCCGAGAATTTTGCGCCTGCATCCTGTTTGCCATCGACCACACGTGAGCGCAGAACAGCGCGTTCCTTGAGATAGTTGCGCAAATTGCCGATCAGTTCGGCATTTTCCGCAAAGCCTTCGGCGATAATGTCGCGCGCACCATCCAGTGCTGCCTTCACATCGGCAACTTCACCGGTGACATATTGTGCAGCAATCTCGGTAGGGACCAGCCTGCGGTCAGTGAGAATGGATTCGGCAAGCGGTCCAAGACCGCGTTCGCGGGCGATTTCCGCTTTGGTGCGGCGCTTGGGCTTATAGGGAAGATACAGGTCTTCAAGCTCGGCCTTGGTCTGAGCGCCAGCTATTTTTAGTTCGAGTTCTGGTGTGAGCTTTTCCTGTCCGCGGATCGATTCCAGAATGGACGAGCGCCGCGCCTCAAGTTCGCGCAAGTAAGCGAGGCGCTCTGAAAGCTGTCGCAGCTGCGTATCATCAAGGCCGCCGGTGACTTCCTTGCGGTAACGGGCGACGAAAGGCACGGTCGCGCCTTCGTCCAGCAGGCCGATGGCCGCCAGTGCCTGATCCGGCTTTGCGTTGATTTCCGCCGCGATGATCCCGGCAATGCGCTTGGTAATGTCCGCCATGTATTTTCCAATTCTCGACTGTCACGGCGAACATAGTCGGATGCCGGTTCGGCGCAATCAAGGCAGTATTGATGTTCCACAGGAAAGGCGTCGCTTTTCCCGTTCACGCGCATGTGAACGGCAGACCCCTTTATAAATCGGATTCACTCAATACTTATATCGGGAAATGACGATACGTATCAAAAGATCAGCGAGGTGACTGCGATGTCGGATGTTCAATCTATACCCTTGGACGAGATACTCAAGGCGCTCGCCAATCCGGTGCGGCTCGACATTTTGAGCTGGCTCAAGGAACCGGAGAACCATTTCTCCGATCAGCACATGCCTCTGGAGATGGGCGTGTGCGCGGGCCAGTTCGAACGGTGCGGCCTCTCCCAGTCGTCCGTTTCTGCTCATTTGTCCGTGCTGACAAAGGCGGGGCTGATCATGCCCCACCGCGTTGGCCAATGGACGTTCTATAAGCGTGATGAAGAGGCGATAGCCGCCTTCATCAAAGCTATATCCGACCTTTAATTCACCAGTCCAATCTTTCCCATTTGCCCAATCTTTCCCATTTGAAGGAATGTATCCATGGCCACATTGTTCGATCCAGTTACAATCGGCGATCTGAAGCTTGCCAATCGTATTGTTATGGCACCGCTGACGCGTAATCGCTCACCTCGCGCCGTGCCGAATGATCTCAACGTCACCTATTACGAACAGCGCGCCAGTGCGGGCCTCATCATCACGGAGGCAACGCCGATCAGCCATCAGGGACAGGGCTATGCCGATGTGCCGGGCCTTTATTCCGCCGAACAGTTGGCAGGCTGGAAGCGCGTGACCGACGCAGTGCACAGCGCAGGCGGCAAGATCGTCGTGCAGATGTGGCATGTGGGGCGTATTTCACACAACACGTTGCAGCCAAATGGCGGCAAGCCGGTTGCGCCTTCGGCCATCATCGCCAAATCAAAGACCTATCTTGTGCATCCCGATGGCACCGGCGAATTTGCGCCAACCTCTGAACCGCGTGCACTTGAAAAGAGCGAGCTTCCGGAAATCATTGCGACCTATGCCAAGGCTGCCAAGGATGCCGTTGAAGTGGCTGGTTTCGACGGCGTCGAAATTCATGCGGCAAACGGCTATCTGATCGATCAGTTCCTGCGTTCGGACAGCAACCATCGTACCGATGAATATGGCGGCTCTATCGAAAACCGCGCCCGCTTCCTGTTTGAAGTGGTGGATGCGATCACCAAGTCGGTTGCGCCAGGCAAGGTCGGCATTCGTCTTTCGCCAGTTACGCCCGCCAATGACGCGTCGGATTCCGATCCGCAGCCGCTGTTCGACTATGTGCTCGACAAGCTCGCCGCTTACGGTCTTGCATATGTTCATATCATTGAAGGTGCAACGGGCGGTCCGCGGGACTTCCAACAGGGCCCGCAGCCTTTTGACTATGCGCGCCTGAAGCAGGTCTATCGCGATGCTGGCGGCGAAGCTGCCTGGATGGTCAATAATGGCTATGATCGAGAACTGGCGGAAGAAGAGATCGAAAGCGGTCGCGCTGACGTCGTGGCCTTTGGCAAGCCGTTCATCTCGAACCCTGATCTTGTGCGTCGCTTGAAGGATAATGCTCCGCTCAATGAGCTGGACCAGCAGCATATGTATGGCGGCGGCGCCAAGGGATATACGGATTATCCGATCCTTGCCTAACAGCGAAAAAAGCCCGGCGAATTGCCGGGCTTTTTGTTACAGACGCGCCCGCGTCGAACGCGGTGTGGCAAGCAGCAGGTTGGTTTCGCTGGCCTTGATGCCCGGCACCAGCCTGATGCGGCGCAGCACGGCATCAAAATCGGTGAGCGTCGCAGCACCCAGTTCCACTACCAGATCGAAGCGGCCATTGGTGGTGTGAACGGCGGAAACTTCCGAGAAACCGCCGAGCGCCTTGACCACACGGTCGGCGACATTGCCCTCGATTTCGATCATCATGATACCGCGTACCGGTAGATCAACCGCATCGGACCGCAGGATCACCGTGTAGCCGATGATGTCGCCGGACTGTTCCAATCGTTCCATACGGGCGCGGACCGTTGCGCGGGAAACGCCGAGATCGATTGCCACATCCGAAATACTGCGCCGTCCGTTGTGACGTAAAAGCGTGATGAGCTTTTCATCCAGATCGTCCATGTTTTCTCCATTTTGAAAAGCCAATCCGACATTCTGATAAACCAAACCGTTAAAATTGCCAATCCGGTTGCTTCACATCGCCAAGCGTAAATGGTCAATCTAGGGCAATAATTTCTCTGGAGTAGCAGTTTATGCATTGCAAGATTTTGGGATTGCCTGTTCAGGAAGGCACGGGCCGTCTGGGCTGCAATATGGGCCCTGACGGTTATCGCGCCGCTGGCATTGCGGATGCGATTCGCGAACTCGGTCACGAGTTTACCGATCTCGGTAATCTGGCCCCGGCCGAACTACGCCCGCTGGCCCATCCCAATCCTGTGATCAAGGCGCTGCCGCAGGCTGTTGCCTGGATCGAAGCCATCAGCGAAGCCGCATATCGTGAGAGTGAAGAAGGTTTCCCGATCTTCCTCGGTGGCGATCATCTGCTCGCTGCAGGCACTGTTCCGGGTATCGCGCGACGCGCTGCAGAAAAGGGTCGCAAGCAGTTTGTGTTGTGGCTCGATGCCCATACGGATTTCCACACGCTGGAAACGACTGGCAGCGGCAATCTGCACGGCACGCCTGTTGCCTATTACACGGGCCAGAAGGGCTTTGAGGGCTATTTCCCGGCCCTGGCAGCACCGATTGATCCCGCCAATGTTTGCATGATGGGTATTCGCAGTGTTGATCCGGCAGAACGCGCTGCAATCAAGCAGACCGATGTTGCCGTCTATGACATGCGCCTTATCGACGAACATGGTGTTGCTGCCTTGCTGCGCCGCTTCCTTAAGCGCGTGAAGGACGAAAACGGCCTTCTGCACGTCAGCCTCGATGTCGATTTCCTTGAACCTTCGATTGCGCCCGCTGTCGGCACCACGGTTCCGGGTGGCGCCACCTTCCGTGAAGCGCATCTCATCATGGAAATGCTGCATGACAGCGATCTGGTGACGAGCCTCGATCTCGTTGAGCTGAACCCGTTTCTCGATGAACGCGGACGCACCGCAACGGTGATGGTTGACCTGATGGCAAGCCTTTTGGGCCGCAGCGTCATGGACCGCCCAACCATCAATTATTGATTTCAGAAACTGCATTCACTGCTGGCGGGATCAAATGGTCTGCCGCTGAATGTTAAGGAGCAAGAATGACCCAACCGAACCTGAATATCGTCCCTTTTGTCAGTGTCGATCACATGATGAAGCTGGTGCTTTCCGTCGGCGTCGAGACTTTCCTCAAGGAACTTGCCGATTACGTGGAAGAGGATTTCCGTCGCTGGGAAAGCTTCGACAAGACGCCACGCGTGGCTTCGCATTCCGATGAAGGCGTGATCGAGCTGATGCCGACAAGCGACGGTACGATGTACGGCTTCAAATATGTGAACGGTCATCCGAAGAATACGCGCGACGGCCTGCAGACGGTTACGGCTTTTGGTGTTCTTTCGGATGTTGGCAGCGGCTATCCGATGCTTCTGACCGAAATGACCATCCTGACAGCGCTGCGCACGGCTGCTACCTCAGCGGTTGCCGCAAAGCATCTTGCGCCAAAGAACGCACGCACGATGGCGATCATCGGCAACGGCGCACAGAGCGAGTTTCAGGCCTTAGCGTTCAAGGCAATTCTCGGCATCGACAAGCTGCGTCTTTACGATATTGACCGTACGGCTTCGGAAAAATGCGCACGCAATCTTGAAGGTGCAGGTTTTGACATCGTGATCTGCAAGGATGTCGAAGAAGTGGTTGAGGGTGCGGACATCATCACCACCGTCACCGCCGACAAGGCCAATGCGACGATCCTGACCGACAACATGGTTGGCGCTGGCGTGCACATCAATGCAGTTGGCGGCGATTGCCCCGGCAAGACGGAACTGCACGGCGATATTCTGCGCCGTTCGGACATCTTCGTTGAATATCCTCCGCAGACCCGCATCGAAGGCGAAATCCAGCAGCTGCCGGAAGATTATCCGGTCAAGGAGCTTTGGGAAGTCATCACCGGGAAGATCGCCGGACGCAACGATGCCCGCCAGATTACGCTGTTCGATTCCGTCGGCTTTGCGACCGAGGATTTTTCGGCTCTACGCTATGTGCGTGACAAGCTGAAGGACAAGGGCTTCTACGAAAAGCTGGATCTTCTTGCCGATCCAGATGAGCCTCGCGATCTCTATGGCATGCTGCTGCGTCACGAAAAGCTGCTGGAAGGCGAAAAGACCAAGCCAGCGGCCTGATCCGGTCTTTTGAGCAGCTTCCACTTTTGGAAGACGGGCTCTACCTGTTGCAACCCTGCCGCGCTTGATGCACGGCAGGGGCACGTTTTCGCAGTCGCTGCGATAAATCCTTGGTGCCGTGCACGATTTCCATTATTGCAGGATGTGATTTCTGTGATGGGGTGCATCAGGCATGGGCGACAGGGTGGAAAACGAAACATCCTACAGGCAACCGGCGAATGTTGTGCGGTCTGCCGCCAGTCCGGTCGTCTTCTGCGACACGCTGGGCCTTTATCAGGCCCCTGTTGGCCCATCTCTTGATACGGTTGTCTTGTTCGCAAGCCCCTGGGGGCTGGAAGAGCTCTGCACGACACGCAAATTCTGGCGCATCATCGCCGACGGACTTTCGGTGCAGGGGATAGGCTCCTTCCGCTTCGATTGGCCCGGTACGGGCGATGGACGCGACGACATCGAATTTTCCAAAGGGCTGGAGCTCTGGCGCAATACGCTTGCTGAAGCTGCCCGGAAGGCGCGTGACCTGTCCGGGGCAAGCCGCGTCATCATCATTGGACAGAGCCTTGGTGCAGCGATTGCTGCCGAAACTGCGGCGCGGATCGAAGGCATCGCAGCGTTGGCGCTTCTGGCGCCGGTCATTTCCGGGCGGTTCTACACGCGTGAACTGGCCGTCTGGTCGAGTATGGTCGATGCCGATCTGGGCCTGACGGACGAGCAAAGGATCAAGAACAGCGTTTCCATCGCATCGCTGACAATGCAGCCGGAAGTGGCCGCCGATGTAAAGAAGATCAATCTTCTGTCGCTGGAGACGAAGCCTGCGCCTCAATGCCTTTTGCTGGCGCGGACGGACCGTCCGAATGATGCCGAATTGGCAACGCATCTGGAAAAGCTGGGCGCCGATGTGACGGTTGAAGCTTTTACCGACTACGACAAGCTGATTTCGAACCCTGTCATCTCGCGCCTGCCGCTGGAAGTCGCAGACCGGCTTGTCGACTGGGCGGCAGGTCTGGCAGGTTCGCAGCCTGCGCAGAACAAGCCGGATGAAAGGGCATTCGGCGGCACTTTGACGGGTGACGGTTTTGTGGAAACACCTGTCTCGTTCGGTTCCGGCAATCGCCTTTCAGGTGTTCTCTGCGCACCCGTGGGGGAACGGCGCGGCAGAACGGTCCTGTTCCTCTCCGCAGCCTATGATCGACGTGTCGGGTGGGGGCGTACGACCGTCGATATGGCGCGCAAGCTTGCGCGGGAAGGGATAGCATCACTGCGCTTCGATATTGCGAATGCAGGCGACAGCCCGCCCAATCCGGGGATGCCGGAACAGGTGCTTTATACCAATGGGGCAGAGGCCGATGTTGCCGAAGCACTCGACTATCTCGACACTATTGGTTGGGGCCGTCCCATTATCGCAGGACGATGCAGCGGTGCTTTTCTGGGGTTCCACAGTGCCTTGAAAGACGAGCGCATTTCCGGCGCGGTCCTCGTCAATCCGGAGACGTTCTACTGGGCGCCGGGGCGCTCGGTCGAAGAGGCCGTTCGCGACGGCAAGCGCACGCTGGAGGATTATGGCAGCCGCGCGCTCCGCGCCGAAACATTCCAGCGCTTGTTTCGCGGTGAACTGGATATCCGTGCCATCCTGCGTAACATCTCGCGCGGGGTTGTCGGGCGTATTCGCGGGCTTGCACGCAAGCTTCTGCGCAGCCGCACAGTGGAAGGACGGGCAGTCTATTCGGCTTTTGATGAATTGAAGCAGCGTGAGGTGCCGCTGGCGCTGGTCTATGCCGAAAAGGATATCGGGCGCGAACATTTCAATTTCTATTTTGATCAGGCGGGCACCAAGCTGCAGGGCTTCGACAATGCGTCAGTCGCCATCATTCCGGATGCCGATCATAATCTGACGCCGGAACATTCGCGCGAGATTTATATCGGCGCGATCCGCGCAATGGCCTTGCGGGGTTAGAACCAGACGATCCGTGACGAACCGGCGATGCGGATTTCTCCAGACGGTTTTTCGAGTGTTGCCTTACGTGGAGCAAGGGCGATGCGTTTCGTCTCGTTGGGAGCAAGGTGAAACCAGTTCTCGACAGCCCGCCAGTCACCTGCATCGATGCTGACAGATTGGGCCAGAACTGGCGTTTTCAGATCGAGGAACCAGTTTCCGTTCTCTTCGATGGGAGCTACCTCGATAGTGGCGTCGTGAAATGCCTTTGTTCGTCCGAGCGGAAAGTGAAATGCCTCGGCAATCGTAATGTCATTGCGCTTCAGTCGCGCAACGGTCACGTCATGGGCCGGAGGGCCGAAACGATAGGCGTAAGTGACATCGAAGAATGCGCCGAACAAATCCGTTGCGGCAATGGTGATCGCTGAACGACTGGCAATTGAAAGATCACGGCGGCCGGAAACCACCGGCTGCGAACCGGCGCGCAAACAGGTCAGTTCAAGCGAAAGATCAGCGGATTCTGCCTGCTCATTCAGAACATGAATCGCGAGGCCATTGACGCCTTCATCGGTCAAGGCGACCTGCTGTGGACGGAAGGCGCGTTTCAAACCATGCCATGAGGCTTTGGGTTCGCCGGTCGCATCGATCATGCCCCAACCGGCACCGGGCAGCAGGTCCTGAAACATCCAGAGAAGTGCACCGAAACAGGTGCTTCCCGGTCGTCTCCACTCGGCGAAGGTCGCTTCCATCACTTCCGCCGTGACAGCGCGGGAAAGGTGGAGATACTGTTCCACATCCTCGCGCCGCAGCCGTGCCGGATCATAGCCGTACAGCATCTCCAGATAGGCGTCCCGCACATCCTCGAAATCCCAGGACACACCACGGTCGCGGGGCACGCGTGCTTTCCAGCGCGGATCGTGAACCGGGGGTACATCGAGATGGGTTTTCAGCGTGCGCGCTTCGGGCACGTTGGAGAAGGCCAGACATTCGGTCGCAAAGCGTACTTCCGCGCGCCGCGCATCGTCCAGCGGACGGCAATAAGCGCTGACTCCATAGTAATGGCTGACGCCTTCATTGCTGATGAAGGGAAGGGCACCATCGCAGGGCGAGTTCGGCACATAGGGAATATTCGGGCAAAGTTTACCGGCGATACCGGGCAGGATTTCCTCGGTAAGCGGGCCTTTCCAGGTCGCTTCCGACAGGCCCATCATTGCGCCCTGCTGATAGATTTCGCTACCGCCGCAGAGGATGCTCAGCGAAGGCGCATGCCTGACAGCGGTGAGAAGCTGTGAAGCTTCGGCCTGCACTTTTGCGACAAACGCTTCGTCCTTTACCGGATAGTCGAAATTGGCAAACATGAAGTCCTGCCACACCATGATGCCCAGCTCGTCACAGAGGGCATAGAAATCTGGTGTCTCATAGGCAGTGATGCCGCTCAGCCGCAGCATGTTCATGCCCGCTTCCTGCGCGAGCTTCAGCCATGGTTCGTAATCGTCGCGCGTGCCGGGAAGGCGGACGATATCGGCAGAACTCCATACTGCGCCGCGACAGAAAACCTTCTCGCCATTGATCCTGAGTGCAAAACCCTTGCGGTCCGGTCCGCGATCGACCTCGATGCGGCGGAACCCAGTGCGCCCCAGCAGGCGTAGTTCGCCGTCGAGCGAAAGTTCGACATTGTGAAGCGTTGGATTGCCATGCGTGTGTGGCCACCATGGTTCAATATTGGGAAGCGTCAGCCTTGCCGTCCAATGATTGTCAGTCTGGCGCTCGCAGGCGATCTGCTGCCCCGCGCAATGGAGGCTGGGTATTCCGGCTTTGCCGCTATAGGTAAAACTGACCTGAAGTTCGCCATGGCCGGTTTCTGTCAGTCTTGCCTGAATGGCGATGTCGGATATGGTCTCCGTATCAGAACGGCTGATGGAAATCGGACGCCATGGACCCACGGCATGCACTTCCGGGCACCAGCCTGGCATATAGCCAAGCGCGGTCGTGCGAATGAGGCGCAGACCTTGCGTGTTCATCAGTTGCGTGCGCCAGCGGGCACGCGGGCCTTTTTGGCTGAGGCGAGTCGCGAGCGCGCGGAAACAGAGGGCAAGCTCGTCCTTGCCGGTCAGTGTAACGGGCAGATCATGGCCGAGAAACATGCTGTCGGTTTGCAGCAGCAATTCGCCATTGAAAAAGATGTCGCAAATCGTGGCAAGCCCGCCAAAATGGAGTGTGGCGGGGCCGGGTGTCTCCTCGATATCAAGGAAATACCAGGCTTGCCTGTTATCGAGCGCTACGGGATTGTTTCGGTCGAAATGCCCCGATTTTTCCAGAGCTTCCGCCACCGTGCCGGGCACCGGCGCACCATTGATCGCCGCACCGGACTTGGCATCATGCGGCGTTTGCGCCGCATCCGGCCCGGTGACAGCAAGCCGCCAGCCGGTCGAGAGCGGTCGGTTGGTCGGGTTTAGTTCAAGCCGCATCGCGACCAAGTTCCGCTACAAGCGCTGCCGCCATCCGATCCCAGGCATCTGCCGCCGGTTGTAGCGTTCCGGCCAATGCGTCGAATTTCTTGCGCATGACGGCGCGGGCGAGCTGGAACTGAACAGCCTTTGCCGTTTCCGCAATCTGCAAGGCATCTGCCGAGGCCGTTGCAAAGCGCCTGCCTTGTCCAAGCCAGTCGAAATGACTTGCCGCGAGTTCGAAATTCGCGCCGAGCTGGCGCAGCGTGTTGAATGCATACTTATGGAAGAAGCCGAACGGGCGTTCCGCGATTGCTTCAACCTGTCCCGGAAACACGCTGGCAAAGGCACGGATCGGGTTTTCCTTCGGCCTGCGGGCAAAGTGGCGGGGCAGAAGGATTTCGGCAACGCGTCGCTGATGCGCTTCATCCGGCACATGCTTCGGAAACCTGGCGAATTCCGTATAGGGTAGGAAGGGCAGGTCGGCTTCCGTCAGATGACGCTGGAAGACACCGTCGAAATCCTCACCTTCGAGATGATAGAAACCGCCATTGTGGAAATAGTCCAGCGAGCGGTTTTCGACGTCCATACGGTTGATGGCGATGGTCGTCTTGCCATGTTCCGTGCGATAGCTGACGCCATGCGTATCCGGCATGAAGTAGCTGTCCATTTCGATCATGCAGAGGCGTCCGCGCGCGATCTGCTCGGCGACATGGCTTTCCACACGGTCGAAAATCGCAAGCTCCGTCGCCCGCACTCCATAAAGGGCTTCGAGGTTTTCCAGCGGCACCTTGAAGAAGGTGAACTGGTCGCCCTCGAAATCCTGTGTCAGCGTGAAACCGAGCATGGCTTCCGGAGCGACACCCAATGTTGCCAGCACTTCGATCCAAAGATCGACATAGCAGTTTGTTTCCGGCCAGATACGCGTCTGGGCATGCAAAGTGTGCGGCGTGTAACGGTCGGGCGCGATGTTCGGAAAAACTGCCTGCATGGTCGTGATCAGCCCCACAATTCCTTGCGTACGTTTTCCGGCCAGATTTCAACATCCAGACCGTGATGATGGAAGAGCGCCAGCGCGATGCGCTCCAGTCCGAACCCGACGCAGGCCGTGTGCGCCACCGCACCGTCATCGAGGGAGAGGCCCCACTTCACGCCGAACTGGTCCTGATGATAGTTGAAGCTCATGCAAGCGGTCGGCTTTTCGACGCTGGTGATCGGGATTAGCAGCTCGAATTTCAGGTTCTGGTCGCGCTGGTTGTTGACCAGCAACTTGCCTGCGCGTCCGAAGAACGGATCGTTGGCGACGTCGATTTCGACCGGCAGTTCGACCTTCTTCATCATTTCCGTGCCACGGTCGATCCAGAGCTGGCGGAACGACATCACATCGGCTTCTGTGCCCATGCGCACATATTCACGCATGCGGAAAAGCTGCTGGCGGGCAGGATCGACCGACGGTTCATGACGGAAGCAATAGGATTGCAGGTCGTAAAGCCCGCCGCCCTGCGGCAGCGGTCCGCGTTTGGCAACAGTCGGATAGAGCGGATAACAGGCCGCAGGCGTCAGCACGATGTCTGTTGCCTTTTGCTCCAGCGTCCAGTCCGTGCCTTCATCCATGCATTTGATGAGATTGACGTGGTCAAGCTCGCAGCCACAGAAGCTGTGCACGGTGCCGGCCAGCTGCGGGAAGCTTTTCATGTAGCCGCTTTTTTCGAAAAAAGCGCGGTTCATGCCGGGCGGAAAGCGGATCGCTTCGGCGCCGTCATTGCCTCCGGTACGGTCGATCAGGCGTTCAAACGCCTGGATGACATCTTCGAATTGGCCGGAACGTCCGTATAGGCCTTCCACGCCGGTGTCGATCAGGAGACCGGAATCGAAAAGCCGGTCTAGAAATGATCTCTGAGCATCCATGGCAATTATCCCAAAAGGCTGGTGTTCTGTTTGTGAATGAGCAGCATGGTGGCTGTATTGCCGAGGATGCGCTCGTTTGAAATCATCAACTGCGCCGAATGCGCGTCACGCAGATGGCGGCCGAGGCTGAAAGGCGTACCGTTCTTGTAGCCCATGATGCCGCAGACCAGCATGGCATGATTGATGATCTGAAGGATCGTCTGCGATGCGGCAATCTTGAGATTGTTCATCGCAATCGCAAAGCCCATCGAGGCCAGCTTGTCCGGATCGTGCTTTGCTTCGCGATAGGTCTTGAGACAGGCGACGATTTCGGATTTCAGCATCTGAAGCATGTTGGACGCTTCGGCTACGCGCAGAGCGCCCGGTTGCGGCGCACCCGGATTGCGCTTTGCTGCGGCGCGCACGAATGCCTGCGCGCGGTTGACCGCATCGACGGCGATGCCATACCAGAGCGAACTCCACAGCGTATGCGACTGCGCCAGCATGGATTGGGCTGCGATTTCGGCAAAGGGATGCGGCAGGACCTGCACCTTGTCCGCCTCGCCACGGAATACAAAACCTTCCGAGCAGGTGCCACGCATGCCAAGCGTGTCCCAGTCATGGGTTTTTTCGAGCGTGTACTGGTCCTTCAGGAAAACGGTCATCACCTGATCCGACGACGCAGCATCCTTGTGAGAGCGCGATGTGATCAGAATGGCATCCGCATAGGTACCATAGGAAATGACGGTGGCGTTCTTTTCCAGACGGCAGATATCACCTTCGACCTCGATGGCGCAGATCGAGTTGCGCAGATCGCCGCCAATGCCGCCTTCGGTCGTAGCCGAAGCAAGCAGCAGCTGGTCCTTTGCGACCTTGCGCATGAAGTCCCGGTGCCATTCAACCGTCTGGCCGTGCTCCACCAGGCTTGAAAGCTTGATGTGATGCATGGCGAAAATCATTGCGCTCGATGCACAAGACTGACCAAGAACACAGCACAGTTCTGCAATCTGGTCGATCTCTGCACTCTCGCCGCCGAATTCGCTCGGCACCTGAATGCCCAGCAGACCTTCGGCCTTCATCGCATCGATTGCTTCACACGGGAAGCGGCCTTCCTTATCGACGCTATCGGAAAATTTACCCGCTATGGCCGCAACGCGGCCCACGCGCTCTGAAAGACTGTTTCCCGCCCCGGCATTCATTATGCGGCCTCTTTGTCCTTGAGAATTTGGGTGATCGTCTGTTCGATGGCCTTAATGCTCGCAAAAGATTTGCGATTGAGATACTGGTCCGGAAATTCGATGTCGAACTTGTCTTCCAAGCCAAGCATGAGCTGGACCGATGCAAAGGAGGACAGGCCCGCGCTGTAAAGGTCGGCATCGTCGGCGATGTCCGTCACCGGGCCCGGCAGGCCGCCGACCTTGGCCAAAAGTTCGCGAATGGATTCATTCATAGTTTAACTCCCTGCATATCCGCTCAAGTCGAAACTTCACGTCTGGGTTGACGCGATACACGATCTATCGAGCTTTCAAAAAAGCTGCGGTAACTGTTCGAAATTCTGCCCCTTTATGCAAGTGATATGTTGCGAATATTAGTTAATCCGCAAGCACACCATCGTGCGTCAGGCTTTATCTGCTCCCGCAAGCCTTTATTTTCTATTGACGTAACTGAATTGCGGCCCGGCTATTCTGCGGACGTGCTTATATAGTTAAATATTCGATGACAAGATGGGTGGCATTGCCCGCAAGGGTTGCGTCTTCTTGTGGTTAAAGAGGGCGGCGCGAATGCCGTGGTGCGGAAATCTGTCCCGTATTGGTAGCAATCGCCATTTCAAAACTGTCGGCAATGCGCCGTGCCCGGTCTATGAAAATGATCGCGGCTTCCGGCGGGAAGATTTCGCGTGCGGTTGTCTCGAAAAGGTCGAGCCAACGGTCGAAATGTTCGTTCTTGAGTCCCAGTTTCAGATGTGGCGCCATGGGGCGGCCTTCATAATCGCCGGTCTTGAGAATAACCGACGACCAGAACGCGGCGATCTGTGCGATGTGATGATCCCAATCATGAACCGCATCGGCAAAAATCGGCCCGATAACTTCATCCTCGCGTGCGCGTCCATAGAAAGTGGCCACTAGTTTCTCGATTGAAACCGGATCGATGGACGGGTGAGGCTGGTTGATGAGAACAGTCATGATCGCTTGTCGATTGTCTTTCGCCGGGTAGCGGGCTTTGGGTCGGATATAGTCGCTGCGCCGGCCACAATCCAGTGAAGTGTTGCCGCATGGCCATCAACTTCCCGTTGGCGAAACCGCTGCCACGATTTAATAGTCTAACTGTCTAATATAGTTGAGGGAGAGATGAATGCGGGTGTTTCTGCTTGCGGGTCTGTTGACCCTGGCGACAACGGGGGCAGGCTTTGCTGCTTCGTGCGAACAGAATTTCAAGTCCGAGGGTGTTCCACTCGTAACAGCGATTAGCTATCGCTCGACACAAAGCTTTGCCGGTGTGAAATCATCGACCGCCTTGCAGCGTCTGGCGCAAGCCGTCGCAGCCGAAGGCTTTTCTGGCATCAAGGTCAACAAGCAGCTCGCTTCGATTGACGCGTTTCAGGAAACAACCGGATCGGGTCGCATCCAGACCTTGCGCGTCACTGCACGGGCGCAGGGTAAAGGCACTCGTGTCGATGCGATCTTCAGTATTCAGGCGGGGCAGGCGACCAGCAAGTCGGTGGTACGCGAAGGGCTTTGTCGCATCATCGCTGCTGCAGCGAATTAAAACTTATAGCCTGATGGCCATCGCCGTCAGGCTATCTTTTGCATCAATTCGATACGATTGCCGAACGGATCGTGGATGTAGCAACGCTCATAACCGTGCAGCGGCTCATCCCCGATGGTTTCGATACCTGCTCGCGTCAGATGCGCGATCGTGTCATGGAGGTTATCGACCAGAAATGCAGGGTGTGCCTTGCGCGCAGGTGCGAAAGGGCGTTCGACGCCCAGATGAAGCCTGATTGCTCCATTCTCAAACCAGCAACCGCCGCGAGCTGCCAGATTCTCGGGCTTTGGAACTTCCGCAAAGCCGAGGGTCGAACCATAAAAATCGCGCGCTTTCTGCTCCTGACCTTCAGGCATTGCCAGTTGAACATGATCGAGAGCGATGATTTGCATGAATGTGCCGACGTTAAATAATGACGCGCACAACATAAAGCGCATCGATAGCCGGTCAAGCTATAGGGATTTGACACAGATGTCTGGAGAGGGAGAACGATGGTAGCGGAGGAGGGATTCGAACCCCCGACACAAGGATTATGATTCCTCTGCTCTAACCTACTGAGCTACTCCGCCACGCGTTGCTTTACAGAGACAACTTCATGATCGCCGTTTCCGGTGGGACAAATCGTTGTTCCTGCAAGGAATGGCGGCGGTATATGTGCGGAATGAAATGCTGTCAAGCACTCTTCGCATAGCTTTCGTCTTGTTTTCTATCATTTGCACCGATAAGGAACTTGGCATCAGCAAAGGCATAGTTTTATGGCACCTCGTATTGCGGTTTTGGGTTGCGGCTATTGGGGCGGCAATCACATTCGTACCCTGAAGAGCCTCGGTGCCCTTCAGGCAGTCTCGGACTCAAGGGCAGAACAGGCGGAACGCTTCGCGACCGAGTTCAATGTTCCGAGCATTCCCGTCGATGAATTGTTCACGCGTCCAGACATTGATGGCATAGTTCTGGCGCTGCCAGCGCAGTTTCATTCACAATATGCCATTCAGGCAGTGAAAAACGGCAAGGACGTTCTGGTCGAAAAGCCGATCGCGCTCGACATTCCGGCTGCAGAAGCCGAAGTGGAAGCTGCCCGCGAAAACGGTCGCGTGTTCATGGTTGGCCATGTGCTGCGTTTCCACCCGGCCTTCGAGAAGCTTCTCGACATGGTGAAAAGCGGTGAGCTCGGCGACATTCGCTATGTGCATTCGCATCGCGTCGGGTTCGGCAAGTTCCACAACGAGTTCGATGCCCTGTGGGATCTTGCGCCGCACGATCTTTCGATGATCCTGGCTATCACTGGGGAAGAACCGAGCGCGGTTCGCGGAGAGGGTGTTGCGACGCTCGATCATCTCACCGACATCGCCCATCTTCATCTCGATTTTCCGAATAGCATCCGCGGCCACCTGTTTGCGTCGCGCCTGAATGCCTATCGTGAGCGCCGCCTGACCGTTACCGGCACAAAGGGCATGGCGGTCTTCGATGACGGCGAACCATGGGATCGCAAGCTTGCGCTCTACAGCCATGAAGTCTGGCGGGAAAACGACCAGTGGTCTTTCAAATCCATCGAGCCGGTCTATATCCCGGTTGAGGAAGGCATGCCGCTGACACGCGAATTGCAGCATTTCCTGCATTGCATCGAGACGCGCGAAAAGCCGCGTACCGATGGCAAGGAAGCAATCAGTGTGCTGCGTATCCTCACGGAAGGCACTGTTCGGCACCCGCGCTAAAGGGGAGCCGTGCGATCCGTGTGAACTGCGTCAAGCGGTGTTACAGGAATCGCAAAACTTTGAACGCTCTGGCCATAGCGGGGCAGGGCGCAAGCGAATAAATAGGTTGCCGAGGATTCGCATATCCATTTGTGCGGGCCAGATATATTGGAGCCAACATGCAGTTTATTGATCTTGGAGCGCAGCGCGCGCGTATCGAAGACCGTCTCAATGCCGCCATTTCCAAGGTTGTTGCGGAAGGCCGTTATATTCTTGGACCGGAAGTGGCCGAATTCGAAAAGAAGCTCGGTGAATATCTGGGCGTGGAACACGTCATCGCCTGCGCCAACGGCACCGACGCCTTGCAGATGCCCCTGATGGCACGCGGCATCGGTCCAGGTGACGCCGTCTTCGTTCCGTCTTTCACCTTCGCTGCTACGGCGGAAGTTGTTGCGCTGGTTGGCGCAGAGCCGGTGTTCATCGACGTAGACGCGGATACATACAATCTGAATATCGAACAGCTTGAAGCTGCCATCGCCGCTATCCGTAAGGAAGGCCGTCTGCAGCCGAAAGCGATTATCCCGGTCGATCTGTTCGGTCTGGCTGCCGACTATAACCGCATCAGCGCCATCGCCGACCGCGAAGGCCTGTTCGTCATCGAAGACGCTGCACAGTCGATCGGCGGCAAGCGTGACAATGTCATGTGTGGTGCTTTCGGCCATGTCGGTGCGACGAGCTTCTATCCGGCCAAGCCTCTCGGCTGCTATGGCGACGGCGGTGCCATGTTCACCAACGACGCCGAACTGGCCGACACGCTGCGCTCGGTGCTGTTCCACGGCAAGGGCGAAACCCAGTACGACAATGTCCGTATCGGCATCAACTCGCGTCTCGATACGATTCAGGCTGCCGTCCTTCTGGAAAAACTTGCGATCCTGGAAGACGAAATGGAAGCACGTGACCGCATCGCCAAGCGCTACAACGAAGCGCTGAAGGATGTCGTCAAGGTTCCCGCCCTTCCGGCTGGCAACCGTTCGGCATGGGCTCAGTATTCCATCGAGAGTGAAAACCGTGACGGCCTGAAGGCGCATCTTCAGGCGGAAGGCATTCCTTCGGTCATCTATTATGTGAAGCCACTGCACCAGCAGACGGCATACAAGCATTACCCGGTTGCGCCGGGTGGACTTCCGGTTTCGGAAAGCCTGCCGAACCGCATTCTGAGCCTGCCGATGCACCCCTATCTGTCGGAAGCCGATCATGACAAGATCATCGGCGCCATCCGTGGTTTCCACGGAAAGAAGGCCTGATCTATCTCAACCTGATTGACGAAAAACCCGGCGAAAGCCGGGTTTTTTATTTGTCATGCCTGTAAGTTCAATTGCCAGGAAACGCCGTATTTGTCCTTGATCCAGGCGAAAAGCTTGCTGAACCCGTAATTGTCGAGCGGCATCAGCGTCTCACCACCTTCGGAAAGCTTTTCAAAAACGCTTGTCAGGCTTTCCTCATCATGGAAATCGACGAACAGCGATATGGATGGATTGAAATCGAACTGATGCGGAATGGGGCTGTCGATGACGATCAGCCGATGTTCGGCAAAGGTCACACGTGCAATCTGCACCTTGCCGGGACTGCCGCTCGCTTCGTCATAGATTTTGATCGACTCGATCAGGAAGTCGGGAAAGATCGAACGATATGTTTCCAGAGCTGCGCCTGCACTGCCCTGAAACATGAGATGGGTGCAAACCTGTGTCATGTCGAAAGCCTAACACGGCCCCGCCAGTTCCGGCAATCTGGCTGTTAGATGTTCTTCTTCGTAATTTGCTTATCGATGCGCGCAGCGATGAAGCGGGCGATGGCAGGGCCTGCCAGAAGCACGATGAAGAAGCGGCTGGTCTGCATCGCGATGATGAAGGGCAGGTCGACATTGCTTGATGCTGCGATGATTGCAACCGTATCGGCGCCGCCGGGACTGGTAGCGAGATAGGCGGTCAGTGGATCGAGTCCCAGCACGTGACCGAGCGCCATGCCGAACAGTCCGCAAACGGCAATGAGGAGCAGCGTGGATGTCAGCACCGCTGGAAAAGCCCGCGCGGCATGAGCGATGATGGCGCGTGAGAAGCCAAGGCCGATGCGCCAGCCGATAAGCAGGTAGCTGACCGCGAGCAGCCATGGTGGCAGGTCGATGGTGATGAAACCGGTGTCCTGAAGCAATGCGCCCAGTATAAGCGGCACGAGCATGGCGCCGGTGGGGATGCGGAGAATTTCTCCAAGGAACGAGCCGCCGACAATCAGAAGCACTGTCGGGCCGAGGGTGGACCAGTCGATGGGCGGAAACCAGACGATTTCGACAGGCGCAACGGTCTCCACGCCTGTGCTGAGTCGCAGGACGAGCGAAGCGGCTGTGGCGACCAGCACCACACGCAGATATTGCATGAAGGCGACGAGACGAGCATCGGCTCCATGGGCTTCGGCCATCAGCGTCATTGCGGTGGCAGCGCCCGGAGAAGACCCCCATACAGCAGTTGTTCCGGGCAGGATGCGAAACCGCGCGAGCAGATAGCCGATAAAAGTGCTGGTAAACAGCACATAGCCGACGGAGAGCAGGATAACGGGCAGGTGTTGCCCCATGCTGGTGAAAAACTCCGCCGTGATCGAACGGGCGATAAGGCAGCCGACAACGCCTTGGGCTAACAGCGACAGCCAGCGATGAACCCGCAAGGTGCTTTCACCTGCAGCCATCAGGATTGCGCCGAGCATCGCGCCGAGGAGCATCGCGGCAGGTAGCTGCAGCACTTCTCCTGCAAAAATCAGAATAGCGGAAAACACAGCCAGCAAGACCCATTGGATTGGCTTGGCTCTGTTCCTGAAACTGAATTTGCTTGGGGTCGAATTCGGCCCTGAGGGGGAGGTTTTCTGCATTGCCCTTCCTCACTACATCTGGGGAGGAAGCTATGCAAATCCGATTTTACTCGGGAAATATTGATTTCTAAATATCAATATACTGAGGAAAAAGAGGTGCTTGCAGCAAACGGCAAGACGCCGCTTTTCGACAAAAGCAGCGTCTTGAATTTCCGTATGACCGCTTCGATCAGCCGATCATGGCGCGGCGCTGGTTGACAGGGCGCTCGATCACTTCCCGCGGAGCCTTGCCACCGTCGCGTTCTTCGAGCGCTTCGGCTTTCGTCAGTTCGGTTTCCGCAGCCGACAATTCGGCTTCGGCCGCTTCCTTCTGGGACATCAGGTCGCGAATCGATACGAAGAGATTGTCGCGCCGCTGGCGTGCCGCCTTGGCGAAGGTCGGATAAGCGAAATGATTGATGTCAGTGATGCCAGCTTTTTTCTCTTCCGATAGAATCTGGGCGTCGAGTTCTCCGGCCATCCGTTCGAACTCGCCGATCATCAGGTCGAGCTGGCCCAGTTGACGGCGTTTTTCCTTCACCTGGAACAGTTTCAGCCTGACTAGGCTTTCACGTGGCTTCATACGCAATACTCCTTGAACACCAACCAGCTTCATGTGTTGGGGCGTTCCCCCCGACTTTATTAACAGGTGTAAACGAGCAAAACGCACCCGATCCACCGCCGAATCTCCCTGCGAATCCAAGCCCCTAAAGGGGAAATCATCGCAGCCGTTCTTCCGAAAGGGCTGAACAAGCGAAACAAAAAGTTAAGAATTCGCTCGTTTGGTAACCATTCCTTTACCGGCGAAGTTAATCATACGCGTTAGGACTTAAGGCTCGGTAAACCTCGTGTGGTTTTTCGGCAACAGGCGAAAGCTAGAGTCAGATGAATCGCTTAGCGAAGATTCTTAATGCGATGCTTTAGAGTCATCAGAATGAGAATGTCTTTATGATTCAGGCGCGTAAGAGAATTTTCTAAACAGGGCAGAAATATGCTTGCCAAGCAGAATCATATTTTGTTAACCATTTGCTGGCACCTTCATGCACAGGCAACGATAGTTCCGTGTGCTGCCGTGAGGGACATCGGGTCGGCTGCGGAAAGGGGATAAGAGATGCGCGTCCTTTTGATTGAAGACGACAGTGCTATCGCACAGAGCATCGAGTTGATGCTTAAGTCCGAGAGTTTTAATGTCTACACGACCGATCTGGGCGAAGAAGGCATCGATCTCGGCAAGCTATATGATTACGATATCATCCTGCTGGACTTGAACCTGCCGGATATGTCTGGTTACGAAGTTCTTCGCACCTTGCGTCTGTCCAAGGTGAAGACGCCGATCCTTATCCTTTCCGGCATGGCCGGTATCGAGGACAAGGTTCGCGGTCTGGGCTTCGGCGCCGATGACTACATGACCAAGCCGTTCCACAAGGACGAGCTGATCGCACGTATTCATGCGATTGTGCGCCGTTCCAAGGGACATGCTCAGTCGGTCATCACGACGGGCGACCTGGTGGTCAATCTGGATGCGAAGACGGTCGAAGTTTCCGGCCAGCGCGTTCATCTGACCGGCAAGGAATACCAGATGCTGGAGCTTCTTTCGCTCCGCAAGGGTACGACGCTCACCAAGGAAATGTTCCTCAACCATCTCTATGGTGGCATGGACGAGCCGGAACTGAAGATCATCGACGTCTTCATCTGCAAGCTGCGCAAGAAGCTTGACGCTGTTTCCGGTAGCCAGAGCTACATCGAGACTGTCTGGGGTCGCGGCTATGTGCTGCGTGAGCCGGATGCGGAAATGCGCGAAAGCGCCTGATCGGCAACAGGCTTCGAAATGTAAAAAGCTCCGCTTCGGCGGAGCTTTTGCTTTTTGGGGACTGCTTTTGGATTTAGGCGGACAGGATGCCTGAAAATTGTTCGGTGAGATAGGCGCGGTCAAACGGCTTCAGGATGTAGCCATTGGCGCCTGCGCGCTTCGCCCG
This sequence comes from Brucella cytisi, assembly GCF_038433355.1. Taxonomy (NCBI): domain Bacteria; kingdom Pseudomonadati; phylum Pseudomonadota; class Alphaproteobacteria; order Hyphomicrobiales; family Brucellaceae; genus Brucella; species Brucella cytisi. Next base: position 36,527 of record NZ_JBCAUP010000014.1, on the reverse strand, counting down.
CATAATGCGGGTCACATCGAGTTCATAAAGACACAGGATGACGCGGGGGCGGTCGCCGCCCGGCATAGCGCGGAGCTCGGTCACGACTTCCAGCGCCGTCATGTCCGGAAGGTCATAGTCGAGCAGAACGACGTCTGGCATGCGCGCAAAACAGGTTTCGAGCGCTTCCCGGCCGGTTGAGGCCTCAGCAAATTCTGCAATGGTTTCGGAAAGGACGCGGCGCGCGACTTTGCGAATGACGGAGGAATCGTCGACCAGCAGGCAATAACCTGTCATTGGTTCATTCGCCATGCAGTCCCCCTCCACAAATGCGTGTTGGCTGTCACGCCTTCGCTGAACATCTTCTGACGCATATCTCACTGGAAATGCGTTGCCTGACTGATAGAGGGTTTTATGACTGTTTGCCAGTGTGAGCGCGGGGCCGACCCGCGCTCAGGGGCGCTTATTCAGCAGAAAATACGATGTCTTCCGCAGTGGCGTGGATGGAAATTTTCATACCGGCTTCTTCGGCCAGAAGCAGAGTGTAGTAAGGCTGGACGGAATGGGCGTCGATCGGCTCTTCCGGGGCAGCACCCGAATGAAGCTCAAGGAACTTCGGTGGAACGCGCAGCATGCGACCCTTCACGGTGATGACGAAGCGCGGTTCGGTATCTCCGCCTTCGAGGCGCACAGCCAGTGAGCCGCCACGTGGTATGGCTGCATTGCCGATCAGAAGCATGTTCAGGAGCAGCTTGACCTTGTTCTTGGGCAGAAGGACTCGCGTCCCTTCCCAGGTGAATTCCGGCTTTTCGTTTTTGAAATATTCAGTGGCGACGTTCTGTGCGTCGCCTGTGTCGATCTGCACGCCAGCCGAGCCTGCAGCGCCAAAAGCGATGCGGGCAAACTGAAGGCGGGCGGAGGCATTGCGGGCGCTCGACTTGATGAGCGCCATGGCGTCTTCGTCGGCTCCGCCTTCTTCCAGCAGTTCCAGGCCGTTATTGATCGCGCCAACCGGCGAAATGATGTCATGACAGATCCTGCTGCACAGAAGCGCACCGAGGTCGAGCGCAGAAAGGGTAACGGGCATTGGCATGGCGTTTTCTCCGGAACGCGGATCGATCCCGCTCGTCCCAGCGTATTGGATGAGCAGACCGTTATCGGTTGACGAGACAGTTCGCAAAGCCAGAGTTTGCGCGCTGCATGAAGGTGGGCGAATCGCCCAGAATATCGATTTAACTGGATACACGCGCCATCGGACCGCCGCAACAAAGCTCTCTTTTCGGTTCTTTCGGGCTCGGGCATTCCCTCACATCAGTGTGAAAAGCTGGAAATCGTATGCCTTCGTAAAGCCAATTTCGATGCTTAAAGGTTTGGACAATAAATTCGGGTCTAAAATAGGCGCGATTCGACCGAAATGTCCGTAAGAGACGTGGTCTGGCTTTTAACAGGGCCGTCAGACAGAGGAGCGGAGAGCCAAAAGGAATTTTACATGGCCATACAATCCCTGTCGCAAATCAGATTCCGCAATGCGGCGTGCTTCGTTGCGTTTTTTGCGGCGCTGTTTGTTTCTTTCATCGCTCTGCCAAATCAGGCCAGAGCACAGAACACATACACTGCCGAGGAAATCGTCGAATCTGGTCACAGGTTCTTCGGGTCGACTTCGGGTGGCATCGCAAGCGCGGTCGAAAAAGCGTTCCAGAGTTTTGGTCTGCCCAACGGCTATATTCTTGGTGAAGAAGGCTCCGGCGCTTTCATCGGTGGCCTGACCTACGGCGAAGGCACGCTCTATACCAAGAACGCAGGCGACCATAAGACCTACTGGCAAGGCCCTTCGCTTGGCTGGGATTTCGGCGGGCAGGGTTCTCGTGTGATGATGCTCGTCTACAATCTCGACGACATCCAGAACCTTTACGGTCGTTATGCCGGTGTTGCAGGCTCTGCCTATGTCATTGCGGGTGTCGGCTTCAATGTCCTGAAACGCGAGAACATCATGCTGGTGCCGATCCGCACCGGTGTGGGCGCGAGGCTGGGTGTGAATATCGGTTATCTGAAGCTGTCCGCTGCGCCGACGTGGAATCCGTTTTAAGGATTAGTTGCGCATAGGTGTCTTTTCAGCCGGAGATTGTTTTAGCTGGCTGGAAAGACGGTCGATTGCGCACTATGAATAGGAAATACTTGTCTGAAACCGTTCGGGCCTATTTGAAATCGTGATCCAGTCCGCTCTCTTTTTCATATTCGGCGTTCTTGTGACAGTTTTCGTCGTGGTTCTGCTCGGCCCTTCGGTCTGGCGCCGCGCCTTTTTTCTGGCGCGCCGGCAGGTTCAGGCGGAACTGCCGATAACGCTGGCCGAGATACGTGCCGACCGCGACGGGTTGCGCGCCGAACACGCCGTTGCGGTCAGCCGTCAGGAACAATTGCTGAAGCTCGAACGCCACAAGAACGCGGAACAGAAGGTGACGCTCGCCCGGCAATATGAAGAGCTGAAACGCATTCCGCTGCTCGAAGAAAGCCAGGCCGAGATCGAGAAGCAACTGGAAGAGCACGAGCGGGTGACGAAAGAAGCCGAGACGGCGCGTGACACGGCGCTGGAAAAGGCAGAAATCCTCCAGGCGGAACTGGAACGGATGCAAAGCCACTACGGCGCGCTCGAAGGACTGGCGGATACCTTGCGTATCGAAATAAGTGGAAGCGAGACGGAGTACAGCCGTCTGACAAACGAGATGACTGAAATGCGTCGAGATCGCAAGGAAGCCGCAGCACGTTACAACGAAGTTTCGACCCAGTTGACCTCTGCACAAACGGAGCTGAAAAGCGAAAAGCGGCGCAATGGTGAACTGCAGCAGAAGCTTGAAAAGCTCATATCCGAGCTTTCCGACGCGCAGGAAAAAATCGAGCGCTATAGCCGTAAGAATGCTGGCGCGAGTGACAGCCCCGAGTTGGCCGAAATCGAACGCGAGAATGCAGCGCTTCGTGAAGAAATGGCCGTGCTCGCCGCCCGTATGGTGGCTGCGACCGCTGAAAAAGAAGGACCGGAATCTCCGATCCATTCAATTCTTGAAGCGGCAGAAAAATCCGACGCAGGAAAAGACAAGAAGTCCGGCTCCAAAAGTCTGGCGCGCCGCATTCGCGACCTGCAATAGAGCAATTCCAGTTTAAATCGAATCGTTGGAAATGCTCTATCTATTTGTTTTTACATGCATCTTTATCCCATTGGTGCGAAATCAGAAATCAGTCCAGTGGACTGATTTCCCCCCGCGAAGGCGGTTCCCACTTTTGGGAGACATGCTTTAGTTCGCAATTATTCCTTACCGAAAACATCCGACCAGTCGGGATGACGCATCGCCTGCGCGTGCATGAAGCTGCAGCGCGGGATGATTTTCCATCCGCTGCGCCGCGCGTCCAGAACGGCATTCTTGGCAAGCGCCTGCGCGACGCCTTTGCCACGCATCGTATCCGGCACGAAAGTGTGGTCGATGGAAATCAATGAGGGACCAAGCTTCGTATAGGTCATTTCGGCTTCGCTGCCGTCAAGAACAGCCGCATAGCGTCCGCCGTCGGAGCTGTCTTCCTTGCGAATCTCGATAGTCCCGCTCATGCCATCCTCCTGAACAAATACGTGTCCTGATCAACGCATCAAGTTCACAACATAGGAAGGGAATGTGCAAATAAAAACCGGCCACGTGGGCCGGTTTTCGATTTGTCGATCCATGACAAGCGCGGAAGATATTGTTCCACCGAGGCCATGATCCCCGTCCTTCCAAAACCTGTCCCGGTTTTGGCGAGACAGGTCTTAGTGACGATATTGTTGTATTCTGGTGGTCCTGAGACCGGCGAGACCATGCTCGTCGATCGAGGATTGCCAGCCAAGGAACTCCTCCACCGTCAATGTATAACGCTGGCATGCCTCCTCAAGGCTCAGAAGTCCGCCGCGAACAGCAGCGACAACTTCGGCCTTGCGGCGGATGACCCAGCGCCTTGTATTGGCGGGGGGAAGGTCCGCGATGGTCAGCGGGCTGCCATCAGGACCGATAACATATTTTATACGCGGTCTTACCAGATCGGTCATTGTACTCTCTACACAACACTCAAGGACCTAATCGAGTGTGAGACTAACGCGACAGCTTTAAAAATTACCTAAGCAGCTGGTAACTCTCTGGTAAGACTTGGAAAAATTTTCGTTTTCGCCCTATTGCCGGCGTTTTTGCGACATATGTCTGGAAAACCTCACGGGGAAGTGTGCCTTGCCTGTCGCAATCTGGACAATGATTGTTCCCGGACCCTTGGCAAATTGCCGCACTTTAGCCTATATAGGGCGCAGAAATCTAAATTTTGAGAAGCAGGGCGTATGCCCGGAAGCTGGAATCAATCATGAGCCTGAACAGCCTCGATCTGCCGGGAAAGCCGGAAGACACGCGCGTTGTCGTCGCCATGTCGGGCGGCGTCGATTCATCTGTTGTGGCCGGGATTCTCAAACGTGAAGGTTACGATGTCGTTGGCGTGACGCTGCAGCTTTATGATCATGGCGCAGCCGTTCATCGCGCTGGTTCCTGCTGTGCGGGACAGGACATTGAAGATGCCCGCCGCGTTTCGGAAAGTCTCGGCATTCCGCATTATGTGCTCGATTACGAAGCGCGTTTCCGCGAAGCTGTGATCGATCCATTTGCGAATTCCTATGTCAGCGGCGAAACACCGATTCCATGCGTCTCCTGTAACCAGACGGTCAAGTTCGCCGATCTTCTCCAGACCGCACGCGATCTTGGCGCCGACGCGCTGGCGACAGGACATTACATTCGCAGCCGCGCCAATGGTGCGCACCGTGCGCTTTATCGTCCGGTCGATACGGATCGCGACCAGAGCTATTTCCTGTTTGCAACCACGCAGGAGCAGATCGATTATCTGCGCTTCCCGCTCGGTCATCTGCCGAAGGCACAGGTGCGTGAAATTGCAGAGGAAATGGGCCTGACTGTCGCCAAGAAACAGGACAGCCAGGACATTTGCTTCGTGCCGCAGGGCAAATATTCCGACATTATCTCCAAACTGAAGCCGGAAGCGGCCAATCCCGGCGATATTGTCCATATCGATGGCCGTACGCTCGGCCGTCACGATGGCATTGTGCACTACACCGTTGGCCAGCGCCGTGGCATTGGCGTTGCCACGGGTGAACCGCTTTATGTCGTGCATCTCGATGCCGCCAATGCGCGGGTTATCGTCGGTCCGCGTGAAGCGCTGGAAACGCACAAAGTCTTCCTGCGCGACATCAACTGGCTGGGCGATGCGCCGATCAGCGATTTGCCTGAAGGCGGAATGGAAGTATTCGCGAAGGTTCGCTCGACCCGACCGCCACGCCCTGCCGTGCTGCGCCATGCCGATGGCCAGACCTGGGTTGAGCTGGTCGATGGTGAAAGCGGTATCGCTCCGGGACAGGCCTGCGTGCTTTATTCCGATGAAAGCAACACTGCGCGCGTCTTTGGCGGCGGCTTTATTGGCCGTTCGGAACGCGAGCCGCAGGCAGAAGAGATGTTGCGCCGCCTTGTCGCCAACACGGCAAGTGCCTCGGCAGCTTGAAGCTTTTTGTGATCGATGAATGAAAAGCGGGTGCGAGAGCATCCGCTTTTTTTATGTGTGTCAGCAAGATGCAATCTCAGTTAGAGCATTCGTTGTTATGCATGTCTTTATTCCGAAATCGGTTTCCACTTTCGAGATACATGCTCCAGAGTTTGAAAGCGACAAACGGGAAGTCAATTGCACTGGCTGCGCCTAAGCTCATAGTGAGCGGTATTTTGAGCGCGTTTTGATCCGGCCGAATCAGATCGGCGCTCCAACTTTTTGTTTTGATGCGCATCCCGAAAACCGTTCCACGCTTTTCGGGATGCGCTCCAAGCTTTGGCTTCAGAGGTCTTGAAGATGACGGCGCAGAAAATGATGGGGTGGAAGGAATGGACGATGCTTCTTGTTCTTTCCGTTCTCTGGGGCGGTTCATTCTTCTTCAACGGCATTGCTGTTCGAGAATTGCCGCCTTTCAGTATCGTCACGCTTCGGGTGGGGCTGGCTGCGCTCGCTTTGGTCGTATTGATTCGCATGATGGGCCTGTCGCTGCCGAAAGACCGCCGTGTATGGCTGGCGTTTTTCGGAATGGGCTTTCTCAATAATCTGCTGCCTTTCTGTCTCATCGTCTGGGGGCAGACCCAGATTGCCAGCGGGCTGGCTTCCATCCTCAATGCCACGACACCGCTCTTCGGCGTTATTGTCGCGCATTTTCTGACGGCGGATGAAAAGATCACCCGGAACAAGATTGCTGGCGTTTTGATCGGCTTTTGCGGTGTAGCAATCATGATCGGACCCGATGCCATCGGCGGGCTTGGAGGCAATCTGTGGCCGCAGCTTGCGATTCTGTGTGCTGCTTTTTCTTATTCGCTGGCGGGAATTTTCGGTCGCCGCTTCAAAGCGATGGGGGTCGCGCCGTTGATAACCGCTACCGGCCAGGTGACGGCCACGACCGTCATGCTCATCCCGGTGGCTTTGTTGGTCGATCATCCCTGGACGCTGGCCGCTCCGAGCGCGGCAGTCTGGGGAGCGCTGGCTGGTATCGCGCTTCTTTCAACAGCACTCGCTTATGTTCTCTTTTTCCGTATTCTTTCGACGGCGGGCGCGGTCAATCTCATGCTGGTGACGTTTCTCATTCCCGTTAGTGCAATCCTGCTCGGAGTGCTCTTTCTTGGCGAGACTTTGCAAGCCAAGCATTTGATCGGCATGGCAATGATCGCCGCAGGATTGGCAGCTATCGACGGCCGGTTGATAGCAGCGGTATTGCCATCGTCAGGCAAACGAGAAATCTACTGAAACTTGCTGAAGCGCGACAAGGCGATGCCGGATGCGGTTGCAACATTCAGGCTGTCGAACGCAGTGGACATGGGAATTCGCGCTGTTTGCAGCTTCTCAAGCAGGCGTGGCGGTAATCCTTCGCCTTCCGTGCCGAGCAGGAGCGCCTGTCGGCCGTGCTTGGTCGCATCGTAGACACTGAGCGACGATGACGGGCTTAGCGCAAGCAGGTTGAAGTCGGCATCGCCCAGCGCAGCGATGATCTCATCAATGCTTCCACCGTGGAAATAGGGAACTTTCAGCGTGGCGCCGACCGATACCCGAATAGCCTTGCGGTAAAGCGGGTCGCAGCACGTATCGTCCATCAGGACGCAGTCGGCTTCGAAAGCGGCGGCATTGCGGAAGATCGAACCGACATTGTCGTGATTGGAAATGCCGCACAAAACGACGACGAGTGATTTTGCGGGCAGGGTATCCAGCATTGCCTGAAGGCTTGGCGGCGTCTTGCGACGGCCTACTGCAAGAATGCCGCGATGGACATGAAATCCCGCGACCGCATCCATAACAGTTTGTGGAACGGAATAGACAGGAACCTCTGAGGGCAATTGGCTGAGTTGTTCGCCGAGGCCCGCAAGCCGGTTCTCCAGAACGAGCAGTGATTCTGTCTCAAAACCTGCCGAAGATGAGAACAGGACGTTCAGAACCACTTTACCTTCAGCGATAAACCGCTGCTGGCGTCCTACAAGATCCTTTTCGCGAATATCGCGATAAGGGGACAAGCGGATGTCGTTCGGATCGTCGACCTGCTGGACGCAGCCGTGCGAATGAGTGTCTTGGTTCATCGCACGGCTGTGACCTCATGTGATTATGCGTGAGCGACTGCCGCCAGATTATGTCTGCGCGGTGTTGGACTCATATACAGACTTGAAAGTGTCGACAACATCAACTCGATATGCGGCGAAGAGACCATATAATAGATGGTCTGCGCGTCGCGACGGGTAGAAACGAGGTCAAGGGCTCGCAATTTTGCCAGGTGCTGAGACAAGGCGGATTGGCTAAGGTCAATCGCCTTGGCAAGCGCACCTACCGACATTTCATTATGAAGCAACTTACATAAAATTAGTAATCGCTTATTGTTAGCAAGTGCCGACAGGAAGTCGGCAGCCTGATCTACATTTTCAATTAAATCAAAGAAAGTATTCTCGTTGCTCATTTGCCGTCATACCCCCGTAAGACTCGACAAAGTTAAAAATATACATGCGAATTTTCATAAGCATGCATATTGAAAATAATGCCATATGCAGAATTTGAAAAGCCCTTGCTTATATTCAATCCAGTATAAAGACGTGCAATTTCGTCCCAAAAAAAATGCGGTTTTGTTTCAGGGGGCTTTATTTACTGTTTGGTCAGTGCTGTAACGGCTTCCCTTACGGAAGGTGGATTCGAAGGAAAAACGTAACGCAGAACAAGGTCGCCATTGGCGATGTCGATGCCATCCGGATCCAATCCTATCACCTTCTGCTGATCTTTGACGGTTCCTGCTTTTAAAAGCTGTTGAGCAATTTGCGCAATTTTTGGTGCGTGATACTCGTTCATGCTGTCGAGCGCATTTTGCTCGCTTTCGGCAAAGTCCGCGCTGATCGACGCTGCGCAGAGCAAGTCGTCCTGTGTCAGGTTGAATGCCTTGCCAAAGCCACCATTCAAGCTGGCGCTTTCCAGTTCAAGCCGGAAAAAGACAAAGTCTCCGAGATCCACATAAAGCGAACCCTTCGGATTGTGATTGAGATAGCGTCGCCGAATGCGGGGGTAGTCAGCCGCTGTTCTCTCAACTTTCCGGGCCTGACAATGAAGCGTGACGCGCGCATGGGCGAGGGGGTCTCCCTTGCCAACCTCGCCGAGCAGAAGCGAGCAGGCCGGGTTTGCCAGCAGCCCCGGTGTGTGTGCCGCCAATCCGGAAACCAGAATGAGAGGCGTTCCGTCCATATCCGTCGCTACGGAGACACGACTTGCCAGTGGCCTGCCGGTCGCAGCGTCGAAAACGGCGATGGCACCGTAGCGCGATGTCCGCAACAGGGTTTTGGCAAGCTGAATGGCTTCAGGCGTGGTCGGGCGAATTGGATTGGTTTCAGGCATGGCTGTCAGACTCAAATATGACTCATATTGTCCACTTAATACTGTGCCTTATTCGATAGAGCCAGCGAATTCGGTGGAGTCCTTATGCCGGACGTTCAAAACTGCAAGCAATTTCCGATTGATCGGCCGCATTGATGTCGCGCCTGAGTCGGTGATGCATAAGTTGCATTATCCCATGCAAAATGCGTGCGAATAATATTATAAATCAAGGTGCTTTAGCGCAATATTTCGAAATTGTGTCGATTGATGGAATAAAAATCTAACCATTGGGGCCAAAACCCGTTGAGAATGTGAACTGGTTCTACAGATTGCGCTTGCAAAGTGACAGTCCACGCGTTTCGATAAGCGCAAGCTGCGGGCAATGGGGTGCGCGCGGCATGCTTTTCCGTGGAGGCGGACAATAATGAAATTCTACCAAAAACTCCTGGCAGCAACCGCGCTGGTGGCTCTGATGAGCGGTGCTGCATCGGCAAAGACCTTTGTATATTGCTCGCCGGCTTCGCCTGAAGGCTTCGATCCGGCTGCCTATACCGGCGGCGATACGTTCGATGCCTCGGCGCATCCGGTCTACAACCGCCTTGCCGAATTCGAAAACGGAACGACGAAAGTTGTGTCGGGTCTCGCAGAAAGCTGGGATGTTTCCGCCGATGGTCTGGAATACACTTTCCATCTGCGCAAGGGCGTTAAGTTCCATTCGAACGACTATTTCACGCCGACCCGTGATTTCAACGCCGACGACGTGATTTTCTCGTTTGATCGCATGCGCAACAAGGACAATCCTTGGCACCAGTACACCGCTGGCATCACCTACGAATATTTCGACAGCATGGAAATGGGTGCGCTGATCAAGGAAATCACCAAGGTTGACGATTATACCGTCAAGTTTGTGCTGAACCGTCCAGAAGCACCGTTCCTCGCAAATATCTCGATGCCTTTCGCTTCGATCATTTCGAAGGAATACACGGACAAGCTTGCCGCCGACGGCAAGAAGGACGATCTCAATCAGGTTCCGGTCGGCACTGGTCCTTTCCAGTTCGTTGCCTACCAGAAGGACGCCGTCGTCCGCTTCAAGGCCAACGAAAACTATTGGGGTGGCAAGCCGAAGATCGACGATCTCGTCTTCGCAATCACGACCGATCCTGCTGTTCGCGCGCAGAAGCTCAAGGCTGGCGAATGCCACCTGATGTCCTATCCTGCTCCGGCAGACATCAAGGGCCTGCAGGCCGATTCCAACCTCAAGGTTGACGAACAGGCTGGCCTCAATGTGGCTTACTTCGCGTACAACACGCTGAAGGCACCTTATGACAAGCCGGAAGTGCGCAAGGCGCTGAACCAGGCTATCAACAAGCAGGCCATCGTCGATGCCGTGTTCCAGGGTCAGGGTCAGGTTGCCAAGAACCCGATCCCGCCGACAATGTGGGGCTACAACGACAAGGTCGAGGACGACAAGTACGATCCGGAAGCTGCCAAGAAGGCTCTCGAAGCCGCTGGCGTCAAGGATCTGAAGATGAAGCTGTGGGCCATGCCTGTCAGCCGCCCGTATATGCCGAACGCACGTCGTACTGCTGAACTCATGCAGTCCGATCTGGCCAAAGTTGGCGTCAGCGCTGAAATCGTTTCGATGGAATGGGGTGAATATCTCAAGAAGTCGTCCGACAAGGACCGCGACGGCTCCGTCATCCTCGGCTGGACCGGTGACAACGGCGATCCGGACAACTTCCTGGGCACGCTTCTCGGCTGCGCCGGTGTTGGCAATAACAACCGCGCCCAGTGGTGCTACAAGCCGTTCGAAGACCTGATCCAGAAGGCCAAGGTTTCGACCAGCCAGGAAGAGCGCACGAAGCTTTACGAAGAAGCGCAGGTAATCTTCAAGGAGCAGGCTCCTTGGAATACAATCGCTCACTCGACGGTCTTCGTGCCGATGTCGGCCAAGGTTACGGGCTTCAAACAGAGCCCGCTCGGCGATTATCGCTTCGAAGACGTTGATATTTCCGAGTAAAATCTGACAACACAAGCGGCCGGGTGTAGGGTGATCCCCTGCACCCGGTCGGAGTTTTTGTATGTTCCGTTTCATATTCAACAAACTCGTCTATCTGGTTCCGACCTTCATAGGCATTACAATCGTAGCCTTCGCCTTCGTCCGGGTTCTTCCCGGCGATCCTGTGCTACTGATGGCCGGCGAACGCGGCGTAAGCCCTGAGCGCCATGCCGAGCTGATGGCGCAACTTGGGTTCGATCGCCCGATCTGGCAGCAATATCTGGACTATGTCTGGAACCTGCTGCACGGCGATTTCGGTCAGTCTCTGGTGACCAAGAAGCCTGTTCTCGTCGAATTTTTCGCGCTGTTTCCTGCAACTGTTGAGTTGTCCATCTGCGCGATCATCGTGGCTATTCTCCTTGGCATTCCTGCCGGCGTCATCGCTGCTGTCAAGCGCGGCTCGTGGTTCGATCAGGGCCTGATGGGCATTTCGCTGGTCGGTTATTCGATGCCGATTTTCTGGTGGGCGCTGCTGCTCATCATTTTCTTCTCGGGCGTGCTGCAGTGGACACCGGTTTCCGGTCGTATATCGCTGCTCTATTTCTTCCCGCCTGTGACCGGTTTCATGCTGATCGACAGTCTGCTGTCGGATCAGAAGGGCGCTTTCGCCTCGGCGGTCTCGCATCTCATCCTGCCGACCATCGTGCTTGCGACCATTCCGCTCGCCGTTATCGCGCGTCAGACCCGCTCTGCCATGCTGGAAGTTTTAGGCGAGGACTATGTGCGCACCGCTCGCGCCAAGGGCCTGCCGGTTCGTCGCGTTGTCGGACTGCACGCACTTCGCAACGCGATGATCCCTGTTATCACGACCATCGGCCTGCAGGTCGGCGTTCTGATGGCTGGTGCGATCCTGACCGAAACGATCTTCTCATGGCCCGGTATCGGTAAATGGATGCTCGATTCCATTTTCCGTCGCGATTATCCGGTCGTGCAAAGCGGACTGCTGCTGATTGCATTCATCATCATGCTGGTGAATCTGGTCGTGGATCTGCTGTACGGCCTTATCAATCCGCGTATCCGGCACAAGTGAGGGTATCATGACACACTCAGCTATTCAGCCGGAAGCCGCGAACGACATTGGCAAGATGCGTGCGCTGAAGGACTTCTGGTTTTATTTCAGCGTCAACCGTGGCGCTGTGATCGGTCTTTTCGTATTCCTCGCGATTATTCTGGTGGCGATCTTCGCTCCATTGATTGCGCCGCACGATCCTACGGAACAGTTCCGTCAATTCGTGAAAGTTCCACCCTTCTGGGAAGATGGCGGTTCGACCCAGTTCCTTCTGGGAACGGATGCTGTCGGGCGTGATATTCTGTCCCGCCTGATCTATGGCGCGCAGTATTCGCTGCTCGTGGGCTTTGTCATCGTCATTATTTCGATGTGCCTCGGCATCACCATTGGCCTCATCACCGGCTATTTCGGTGGCGGCGTCGATACGGTGTTCATGCGCATCATGGACGTTATCCTGGCATTCCCGTCGCTCCTGCTGGCTCTGGTTCTGGTGGCGATCCTCGGGCCGGGTCTGATCAATGCCGTTCTGGCGATCACGCTGGTTCTGCTGCCGCACTTCTCGCGTCTCACCCGCGCTGCCGTCATGGCGGAAAAGGAACGCGAATATGTGACCGCGGCCAAGCTTGCCGGTGCAAGCAAGCTGCGCCTGATGTTCAAGACGATTCTGCCGAACTGCCTTGCTCCGCTTGTGGTGCAGGCAACGATGTCGTTCTCCAACGCCATCCTCGACGTTGCGGCTCTGGGCTTTCTTGGCATGGGCGCGCAACCGCCAACGCCAGAATGGGGCACGATGCTTGCCGAAGCGCGTGAGTTCATCCTGAGTGCCTGGTGGATCGTTACTTTCCCCGGCCTTGCTATCCTGATTACTGTTCTCGCCATCAACCTGATTGGCGACGGTCTGCGCGATGCGCTTGACCCGAAACTGAAGAGGAGCTGATCGATGGCTCTGCTTGAAATCAAGAACCTCACGGTTTCTTTCGACACCTCGACCGGCCCGTTCCGGGCGGTCGACGGGATCGACATAAGGGTCGACAAGGGCGAAGTGCTTGCGATTGTCGGCGAGTCCGGTTCGGGCAAGTCGGTCGGCATGCTTGCCGTCATGGGGCTTCTGCCCAAGACGGCAACTGTTACCGCAGACACCATGACCTTCGATGGCAAGGACTTGCAGGCAATGTCCGACAAGGAGCGCCGCAAGATCATCGGTCGTGATATTTCGATGATTTTCCAGGAACCTGTCGCCAGCCTCAACCCCTGCTTCACGGTCGGGTATCAGCTTGAGGAAGTGCTGAAGCAGCATATGGGCATGAACGGCTCGGCGAGCCGTGCGCGTGCTATCGAGCTTCTGGAACTCGTCGGCATTCGCGATGCAGCGGAACGCCTGAAAAGCTTCCCGCATCAGATGTCGGGTGGCCAGTGCCAGCGCGTCATGATCGCTATCGCGATTGCCTGCAACCCGAAGCTCCTTATCGCCGACGAACCGACAACGGCTCTCGACGTTACGATTCAGAAGCAGATTCTCGATCTTCTGATGCGGCTTCAGGTGGAACACGGCATGGGTCTCATCATGATTACCCACGATATGGGTGTCGTGGCTGAAACGGCGGACCGTGTGATCGTGCAGTACAAGGGCCACAAGATGGAGGATGCCGACGTGCTGTCGCTGTTCTCTGCGCCCAAGCACCCTTACACCCGTGCGCTGCTCTCGGCCCTGCCAGAAAATGCGACCGGTGATCGTCTTCCGACGGTTTCCGATTTCGTCTTTGAAAATAATGGTGCGGGAGAAGCGCGATGAGCGAGATTGTTCTCGAGGCGCGCGACATCAAGCGCGATTATCATGTTGGCGGTGGTCTGTTCGGCAAGGCAAAAGTGGTTCATGCCGTCAAGGGCGTGAGCTTCAAGGTCGAAAAAGGCAAGACGCTGGCGATCGTTGGTGAATCGGGTTGCGGCAAGTCCACGCTGGCCCGCATTCTCACCATGATCGACCCGCAGACATCCGGCGAACTGAAGATCGGCGGCAAGGATGTGGATATCGCTCGCGATGGCCTGACGCCCGAAATGCGCCAGAAGGTGCAGATCGTTTTCCAGAACCCGTATGGCTCGCTCAATCCGCGCCAGAAGATCGGTGACGTTCTGGCTGAGCCTCTGCTGCTGAATACGAACATGTCAGCCGAGGAGCGTCGCGCGAAGGCTATGCAAATGTTGTTGAAGGTCGGCCTCGGTCGCGAACACTTCAACCGCTATCCGCATATGTTCTCCGGTGGCCAGCGCCAGCGTATTGCCATTGCGCGGGCGCTGATGCTCAACCCGAAGCTGCTCATTCTCGACGAGCCGGTTTCCGCGCTCGATCTGTCCGTGCAGGCGCAGGTTCTGAACCTGCTGTCTGATCTGCAGGAAGAATTTGGTCTCACCTATGTTTTCATCAGCCATGACCTTTCGGTCGTACGCTACATCGCCGATGAGGTGATGGTGATGTATTTCGGTGAGGTGGTTGAATACGGCTCGCGTGACGACGTTTTCAACAATCCGCAGCATGACTATACGAAGAAGCTTTTTGCTGCGACGCCGCGTGCGGATGTCGATGCCATCAAGGCTCGCGTGGAAGCACGCGCTGCTGCCAGACAGGCAGCGCATAGCTGATCTACATCTATATGCAGTCTGAAATGAAAAAACCGCACATGAAAATGTGCGGTTTTTTGTTTTGAGCATCTCCAGCAAAAGCGCGAACGAATATAAGCGCATTCCGCTCTAGCTGGACGTTCCGCGTTGCTGATGCCAGGCGAGGGCGCGCACGATGTCATCTGCTGCAATCTTGCCGACGATGGCGCCGTTTTCGATGATGCCAACATCGCCGCTGCTGTCTGCCACCGCATTCATCAACTCGCGCACCAGCGTTTCGCGCCGGGCAGTGGCCGCAAAAGGACGTGGCGCTGCTTGGCGATCGAAGGGCACCATGATGTCGCCTGCCCGAAGCACGCCGAGCGGGTTCATATGGGCAACGAAGTCAGCGACATAGTCGTCGGCAGGCTGCAGGAGAATCTCCTGCGGCGTGCCGCACTGAACGATACGCCCGCCTTCCATGATGGCGATGCGATTGCCGATCTTCATGGCTTCATCGAGATCGTGGCTGACGAAAACGATGGTCTTTTTCAATCGTGACTGGAAGGCCAGCAACTCGTCTTGCAGACGCGTGCGGATCAGCGGATCGAGGGCCGAGAATGGCTCATCCATCAGCAGAATCGGTGCGCCGGTTGCAAAAGCGCGGGCAAGCCCGACGCGTTGCTGCATGCCGCCGGAGAGTTCTCCAACCTTGCGCTTGGCCCAGTCCTGCAGACCGACAAGTTCAAGCTGGTCGCGCGCTTTGGCAAGGCGGTCTTCCTTGCCCATACCGGAAATTTCCAGGCCGAAAGCGACGTTTTCTTCAACCGTACGCCAGGGCAGCAGGCCGAACTGCTGGAACACCATGGAGACGAGTTCGGTGCGCAGATGGCGCAGGGTTCCGCGGTCGGCCTTGCCGACATCTATGGCGCGCTCGCCTTCCCGTACGAGAACGCGCCCGCGCGAAATCGGATTGAGCCGGTTGATTGCGCGAAGAAGGGTGGATTTGCCCGAGCCTGACAGCCCCATCAGAACGAGGATTTCACCTTCCTCAATGTTGAGTGTGCAGTTGTGCACGCCCAGCACGAGATTGGTTTCAGCCTGAATCTGGGAACGGGTGGCGCCGCGATCCGCAAGAGCAAGTGCGTCATCGACATTGCTGCCGAAAATGATGCAGACGTCTTCGAGTGCGATGATGGTCATCCGCGTGCTCCTGATCTTTGTTGGAGCATGATCTGTTCCGAAAACCGGTTTCCACTTTTCGGGATCATGCTATTTCTCGCGTCCGGCGCGGAAGATACGGTCGAGCACGATGGCGACCACGACGATAACAAGTCCAGCCTCGAAACCGAGTGCGGTATTGACCGAATTCAAGGCCCGGACAACCGGTACGCCAAGGCCGTCGGCGCCGACAAGGGCTGCAATGACCACCATCGAAAGCGACAGCATGATTGTCTGAGTCAGACCGGCAAGAATTTGCGGCATGGCATAAGGCAGCTCAATCTTCCACAAGAGCTGAGAACGCGACGCACCGAACGCTTCACCCGCTTCGATCAGCGATGAGGGCGTGGACGATATGCCGAGGTGGGTCAATCGCACCGGCGCAGGCAGAACGAAGATTGCCGTTGCAAGCAGGCCCGGCACCATACCGATGCCGAAGAAGACAATGGCCGGGATCAGGTAGACGAATGTCGGCAGGGTCTGCATCAGATCGAGCACAGGACGCATTGCGGCGTAAAGCGCGGGGCGATGGGCTGCGGCGATGCCGAGCGGCACGCCGATGGCCATGCAGAGAAAGCAAGCTGACAAAACGAGGGTCAGGGTTTCGAGCGTTCGATCCCAGTAACCCTGATTGATGATGAACAGGAAGCCGATCACGGTCAGCACGACCACCGAGATACGACGCTGGATCAGCCACGCGATGACAGCGAAGATTGCGATGAGAAGCAGAGGGTGCGGGAGCTTGAGAAGAAAAAGCAGCCCGTCAATGAGGCTCTGCATGACGGCGGCGAGGGTATCGAAAAAGCCGCCCATATTGTCCGTCAGCCAGTCCACCACGGATTTGGCGGTCGGTCCGACAGGGATCTTGTAGTCCGTCAGCCAGTTCAACGATCAAGTCTCCTGCTGCGTGCTAGAGCATTTCCGGCAAAGGTGCGATGCGATTTGCGTAGGATAATGCGTAAAACAAAGAGAAAGGGTGCGGGCATCCTTGAAACTGCCGGGCCGCGTTTGTCACCGCCCGGCAGCATGTCGGGATTAAAGACCGAGTGCCGCCTTTACGGCTGGCAGGCCTTCCTTGCCGTCGACGGTGGTTACACCGGCGAGCCACTGGTCGAGAGCGCCCGGATTGGCTTTCAGCCAGTTGGTCGCAGCCTTCGAAGGCTCTTCGCCATCATCGAGAATCTTGCCCATGATGTCGTTTTCGATATCGAGCTTGAATTCCAGATTGGTGAGGAACTTGCCAACATTCGGGCATTCCTGCGTGTAGCCGGTGCGAACGTTGGTTTCGACCTTGGCGCCGCCGAGATTGGGGCCGAAGAAATCGTCGCCACCGGTGAGATACGCGATTTCGAAACGCTTGTTCATGGGGTGCGGTTCCCATGCCAGGAACACGACTGGTTCCTTGCTCTTGATGCTGCGCGCAACCTGCGCCAGCATACCCTGTTCGGACGATTCCGCCAGCTCGAACGACTTGAGGCCGAAGGCATCCTTGCCGATCATATCGAGGATCAGGCGATTGCCGTCATTGCCCGGCTCGATGCCGTAGATCTTGCCGCCGAGCTTATCCTTGAACGTGGCGATGTCCTTGAAGTCCTTGAGGCCTTCGTCATAGGCGTATTTCGGCACGGCGAGCGTGTATTTCGCGCCGGTCAGATTGGTGCGCAGTGTCTCGACGGTCTTGTTGTCCAGATAAGGCTGGAGGTCGGCGGTCATGGACGGGTTCCAATAGCCGAGGAAGACGTCGATATCCTTTTTGCTCAGTGACGCATAGGTCACCGGCACGGAGAGAACCTTGATGTCGGTTTTGTAGCCGAGACCTTTCAGGATTTCTGTCGCCACCGCCGTCGTCGAAGTGATGTCAGTCCAGCCGACATCCGAGAAGCGGACGGTCGAGCAGCTTTCAGGTTCGGCGGCGAAACCGGTTGCAGGCGCGCTTAGCATTGCCGTTCCCGTGGCAAGCCCACCCAAGGCAAGCGTAAGCATATAGGTCGATACGGACTTCATTGTTCTCTCCATTTACCGGGCCGTTTTGACGGATTGATTGTTTTTCCGGTTCCAGCTTTAGCAAACACCAAAGATTGCGCCATTCAAGTACCACAGCGGCGAAAATGTTCTCGATTGCGACGTTGGTCGCAGTTTCCGGCGGAAAACCGTTTCGCACCTGACTTGAAACTGCTGTCACTCATCATTTTCCGGAACCGTCGGCCAAGGGGAAACGGGCTGGATTGCCACGCATTTGGCCGAAGCGAGTTGGCGCCATGTTACGGATCGGCCCTCGGGATTCAACCCTGTCAGCGGAAAATGACGGATAAAATCAGTTGGATGACCGTTCCAGGTTGTCGAAAAGATGAGCACACTCTATTTGAGAGCGTGAAGCCTTTTCAGGTTTGGCTGCTTGCGAACGGGACTTGTAATGCATAGGTCCATGGGCGATGCAGAAGCGATGGAAAGCCCGGATTTTCGGGCAAAAGGAAGGATTTTTTACAGTGTGGAATGCAGTAAAGGGCGTTTTTTCCTTCCTGGGCCGTTTCATCGCCGCGCTTGCTCGCCTGATTGCCATTCCGCTCGGCGGTTTGTGGCGGCTTTTCCTGCGGCTCGGAATTTTGTGGAAAGTTGCGGTTGCGGTCGTCGTGATCGGTCTTGGCGGTCTTTACGTCTATTTCATCTGGCAGACTCAGGTATGGACGAATTTCGATCCCGACTATCCGGCCAAGTACAGCTATCAGGATGCGACCACGCCCGGCGAAGAGGTAAAGGCGCAGGCCGCACCGGCTGAAGCGCCGTCCACCGCAGCACCCGTGGAACAGCCTGCTGCCACGCCTGAAACCAATCAGACTGGCGATGCGGCTCCCGCGAATCAGTCGGTTCAGGCGGCACAAATCCCGTCTTCGGCTCGCAAATGCTCACGCTCGGCGATAGCGGAAGTTGCCGCTGATCTCACCGATTTCAACGTGAACCAGAACGCGTGGATTTCATCCATGCTGCTCTACAAGACCGGTCTTTTCGGGCTGGACTGGGATCGCACGCCATTCCTCGACAACAAGGCGTCGTTCCAGCGCGGCATTAATGCAGCGGTACGCCGTACCGCGATTGAACTCGTCGACAATATCGGCCGTCTGCGCGGCACGTCGCAGATCGACGGCGATCTGCAAAAGGCGCGAGGTAATCTGCAGTTTGCCGAAGATTCCTGGTATTTCGGCCTGAGCCCGTTCGGCCCGAAGACGCCGACGCCGAGCTATTACCGTTCGGCGATCAAGGATCTGCGCTCCTTCAACGGACGGCTTGAAAACTGTCAGGCTACCTTCGATGCCCGCGCCGACAATCTGATCCAGTTTGTCGACCGTATCGCAAGCGACCTCGGTTCGACTTCGGCCATCCTCAAGGACCGTGCCGAGAATTACCACGCCGGCTGGTTCGATACGCGTGCAGATGACCGTTTCTGGTTCGCCTATGGTCAGCTCTATGCCTATTACGGCCTGCTGCGCGCCGCACATTCGGATTTCCGCGGCGTTCTGGCCGAGAAGCACCTCGACGGTGTGTGGGACGAGATGGAAAAGCAGATGCGTGCCGCGCTCGACATGCAGCCTTTCATCGTTTCCAACGGTAGTCCGGATGCATGGTTCACGCCGTCGCATCTGACTACGATGGGCTTCTACATTCTGCGTGTCCGTTCGAATCTGGTCGATGTGAAACAGGTTCTGGAGCGCTGACCGGCAATGGAACTGCCAGCTTCATTGCGACAGGCGGTGGATGCTGCGCTTGAGGGCGTGGCATTGGCCGATCTGAAGCGCGCATCTGAAATGCTTTCACGCCGTTACCGCGCCGAGACGCGGGACGGACGCATGCATATTTCCGATGATCTTGCCGCGAAGGCCTATCTGGCAGCACGTTTGCCTGCGACCTATGCGGCGGTTCGCGCCAGTATGGACAGTGCAGCAGAGGTTTGTCCCGATTTCGCGCCGCAATCCATGCTCGATGTGGGTGCAGGACCGGGAACCGCCCTTTGGGCGGCAAAGCAATGCTGGCCCATGCTTCATTCGGCAACGATGATCGAGGCAAGCCCTGCGATCAGAGCTGTGGGCAGCGATCTTTCGCAAAATTGCGGATTTTCCGACCTCGACTGGCGGGCAGGGGATGTAGTTCGGGAGAAACTTGATTTTCCGCAAGCCGATCTCGTGACCATTGCCTATGTGCTTGACGAGCTTGCTCCTGAAAAGCGGCAGGCACTGATTGAGCGCTTGTGGGCGTCGGCACGGCAAATGCTGGTGATCGTGGAACCCGGCACACCGGCAGGCTGGCAGCGCATTCTCGATGCACGCCGGGCGCTTATTGCGGAAGGCGCAAACATTGCAGCGCCTTGTCCGCACCAGCTCGATTGCCCGCTGGTCACCCCTGATTGGTGCCATTTTTCGCGCCGCGTTGCGCGCTCGCGTATTCATCGTCTGACCAAGGAAGCCGAAGTGCCGTGGGAGAATGAGAAGTTCATCTATCTTGCTGCGGTGCGCGAGACGGTCGATGAAGTGGAAGTGCGGGTTATCGCGCCGACACGGGTTGGCGGCGGCAAAGTTTCGGTTAAGCTCTGCAAGGATGACGGCAGGGCGGAAGAACGCCTTCTGACCAAGCGCGACGGCGATCTGTTCCGTTGGGCACGTCGCGCCGACTGGAACGATGCATTATTGAAAGATTGAGCTGGAACCAAAGCCCGGAACCAAAGCGATGAAGATCAGTCTGGTCCAGTTACGTTTGCTTGAAGTTGTCGCGGAAACCGGCAGTGTCGGTGCTGCTGCGCGGCGCTTGCGGCTCACGCAATCGGGAGCCAGTCAGGCGATTGCGACATTGGAAAAAATCCTCGGGGTCGACGTGCTGGCGCGAAAGCGCGATGGAGCCGTCCTGACGGCGTTCGGGCAATCGATCCTTGCCGATACCAAGGCCGCCCTCGCGGCAGTCGACCGGATAGAACTGCAGGCACGGTGCAGTGCTTCCAGCGCGCCCGAACGGCTGCGCGTCGCGGCAATTCCAAGTCAGCTTGAATATGTTCTGCCCGGTCTGCGAAAGACGTTTCAGCGGCTTTATCCCGGCATTGAATTCAGCGCTTTCGAGGGCGGGCACGACGATGTGAGTCTATGGGTGCGCGATGGTATTGCCGATCTCGGCATTACATCGCTGCCGACGCCCGAGCTTGAAGCACGGGAAGTTGGCCGTGAAGAACTTGTCGTGGTGGGACGGCGTGATGACCCCTTCATGAGCAACGACACAATCACTGCCGGGGACCTGCGGGATCGCCAGTTGATCGCCGCAGCAGGCTGCGAAATGATTATCGACAGGATCATTCATGGCGATGGCGAAATGCGCAGCGAGCAGGTGCGCACCCGCGACGTTGCCACGGTGCTGGAAATGGTGCGCCATGGCATCGGCACGACGCTTCTGTCAGAAATCAGTCTGCCGGGGGCCGATCTGCATGGATTGCGGGCGCGCCGCCTCAATCCGCCGACGTTTCGCACCGTCTATATTGTTTTTCGGGCCGACAGTCCGGTCCGGCATCTGGTCGAACGGTTCTGCGACGTGGCGCAGGACGCCAGAAGCAGAGCGGCATAAGAAACTCTAATATCTCATATCTCGCTTATCCGTGACGCTCGCGCATATCAGGGATGCAATAGTCTGCGCTCTTCCCTCATCCTGCAGCGAGTGACCATGACGGCAATTACCGAAACCACCCCGACAAGCCCGACTTCCGATACCATACGCGGTCTGGCCTGGGGGCTGTCCGGGGTTCTCGTGTGGTCCGGTTCGTTCGTCCTGACCCGTTTCGGGTTCAAGACCGCACTGACGCCTTTCGACATCATTGCGTTGCGTTTCGGCGTGGCGGGGCTGGTGCTGTTGCCGGTGGTTCTGATGAAAGGGTTCGGCTTTCGCAAGCTCGGTCCGCTCGGCTTTGTGCTTCTGGTTTCCGGAGCAGGTGTTCCCTATGCGCTGCTGACCACCTGTGGTCTGCAATATGCTCCGGCATCCCATGCAGCAGCACTCATTCCGGGGCTGATGACAGCAATGGTTGCCGTTCTGGGCATGGCGCTTCTCAAGGAACGTCTTGCGCCGTCGCGCTGGTCCGGGGTCGTGCTGATCCTGATCGGCGCCATGCTGATCGCCGGTCTGTCGCAACTGGGCGGACCGGAAATGCTCGGGCACTTTTTCTTTCTCGTCGCGGCACTCGTGTGGGCGATTTATGTCATGGTGTTTCGCAGAAAGGGAATGGACGGGCTGCATGCGACCGCTATCGCGGCCGTCACCTCGGCAATTGTCTATCTGCCGATCTATATGCTCTTCCTGCCCAAGGGGCTTGGCGCGACATCCTGGGGTGATATTGCCCTGCAGGGTTTCTATCAGGGCGTACTTACTTCGGCCTTTGGCGTCTTTGCCTTCAACCGTGCCGTTGTGCTGCTGGGAACGGCGGCAGGGGCAGCGCTATCAGCACTGATCCCTGTCGTCACTCTGGTTCTGGCGCTTGTTCTTCTGGGCGAGGTGCCCGGTTGGACCGACACGCTCGCCGCCTTCCTGATCAGTCTCGGCGTGCTGGCACTGAACAGGAAGGGCAGGAAGCGTATGGCATCATGAAGCCTGCAGGACTGGCCTTGCAGCAGGACGGTTGATGATGAACACCATGGCCGCAGCGGCAAAACACATGGCACCGGCGAGGATCAGGGCAGGGGTGTAGCTGTCATAGTCGGTACGCACGAGCCCGGCGAAAGCGGCTGCGGCTGCGGCACCGATCTGATGGCCGGTGAACACCCAGCCGAAAACCAGCCCGGCCTTTTCCGGGCCGAAACGCTCGGCGGCGAGCTTGACGGTTGGCGGCACGGTCGCCACCCAGTCCAGCCCGTAAAAGACGGCGAACAATGCCAGTTCGTAGACGGTGAAGTCGGTGAAGGTCAGATAGATCAGCGAGAGACCGCGCAGCGCATAGAACCAGAACAGAAGCCAGCGATTGTCGAACCGGTCGGAAAGCCAGCCGGACATGATCGTTCCGATCAGGTCGAATGCGCCGATCACGGCAAGGATGCCAGCCGCACCGACCGGCGCAATTCCGAAATCACCGCAAAGTGTGATCCAGTGCGTCTGGATCAGGCCGTTTGTGGAAAAGCCGCAAACGAAGAAGGTCAGGAACAGGACCCAGAAAGTTGCCGTTGAAGACGCTTCGCGCAACGTGACGAGGGGTGAGGCCAGCATGGTGCCGAAGCTCATTCTGGGTCCGGGTGCCGGGAGCGGTGCCGTGCGACCGTAAGGCTTCAAGCCGATATCCGCCGGATGGTCACGCATCAAAGCGAGAACCAGCACAAGCGCGGCAACAAGGAAGCAGACGACGATGGTGAGCGACGTTCGCCAGCCGATGGTCTGGCTGACACTGGCAAGGATCGGCATGAAGACGAGCTGGCCGGTGGCATTACTGGCTGTCATCAGGCCGACGACCAGACCGCGCCGCTTTTCGAACCAGCGTGCTGCAACGGTTGCACCGAGCACGAGCGCCGTCATGCCGGTGCCAAGGCCGATGACCACGCCCCAGAGCGCAACCATCTGCCATTCCTCAGTCATGAAAATGGAACCGACAAGCCCCAGTGAAATCATGACGAGAGCGGCTGCAACCACGCGGCGCAGGCCGAACTGGTTCATGAAGGCTGCCGCAAACGGCCCCATCAGGCCGAAAAGAACGAGGCGAAGCGCCATTGCGAACGAGATATTCGCATTCGTCCAGCCGAATTCACGCTGGAGCGGTTCGATCAGGATACCCGCAGACCCCATGGCAGCTGCTGTCGCCAGCATGGTCAGGAAGGTGATGGCGGCGACGACCCATCCGTAATGGATGTTCCTCTGGGCGAGAAAGCTGGCAAGGCGGGCAGAAATCATCTTTGGCGCTTTCGGGTTCAAGCTGGTTTCAAGCTGGCTTTTGGCCAGTCATACGTTTGATGGCGAAACCGTTCGCTCCATAACGGGCGTGTGGCTTCAGGTCATTGTTTTCAGTCAAGGGACAACCGGTCTTCGGTCAATCGAGGCTGCGTAACAGGCTTTCCAGCTGTTCCACGCCATCCTCTCCCAGCCTGGCTTCGATTTCTTCCTGCGCCTGATCCCAGAGCGGGCCGCCGCGTTCCACAAGATCGCGACCGTCTGCCGTCAGCGTTACGCTGGTCTCGCGATGGTCGTCGCTGGCCGCAGGCTCGATCAGCCCCATGCGCTGCAGAACCTTCGCATTGCGGCCCATGGTCGACCGATCCAGCTCGGACAGATGTGCAAGCTCGGTCAGCGAGATGGAACCCGCACGACGGATTTTTCGCAACGTACTGAACTGCGCGACATTGATGCCAAGCGGCGCCAGAGCGTTGTCATAGACGCTCGATGTCTTGCGGGCTGCCTGGCGCAGAAGGATACAAAAACACGGATGTGACATATTGCGGGTATATACCCGTAAATAAGCGATAGCAAGTTGGAAGTGAAAAGTAGGGAGTTCGTTGCTGCCATTCTGCTGACAGCAACGATGTCTTCAGGAAGGGCTTGTCGCCGGTTCAGACGGCGATATAGGCGGTTTCCTTCACTTCCTCCATCACGGCGTAAGTGTGCGATTCCCGCACGCCGGGCAGAGAAAGAAGCGCCTCCGAAAGGAAACGCCGATAGTGATCCATGTCGGATACACGGGCTTTGACGAGATAATCGAAGCCGCCCGCAACCATGTGGCATTCCAGAATGTCGGGATTGTTGCGGGTGAAGGTCGAGAAGGTTTCAAAGACTTCCGGCGTGGTGCGATCAAGCTTGATCTCGATAAAGACCAGCATGGCCCGGTCGAGCATCTTGGGTGAAAGCCGTGCCGAATAGCCGAGAATATACCCTTCGCGGGTCAGTCGTTTGACGCGTTCGGCAGTTGCCGTCTGCGAGAGATTTATGCGATCGGCCAGTTCGGTATTGGTCAGACGCCCGTTCTCCTGAAGGGCGCGCAAAATACTCCTGTCCATCGCATCGAGATTCTTCATCAGTTGTCCCCAATGGCCGCTTATGTGTGACGGCTCTGTTCTTGATTTTTGCATATGTGTTTGAGTTGCCACGGAAATCAATCCGAAATCGGTCCCCGACGCAAGATGAAACTTGTTGGGTGGTCCTACAAATTTTTGAACTACTCGGATGAATTCGGCTTAAACGTAAGCATATATGCAAATAACAATCACAGGTTGTAAATTATGCGCAACCTGTGATAAGGATAGTGCGCATACTGAAAGTTATATTGCACCTGTAAATTTTGGCATGGGGTAAGGGGTGTTTGAAACTGGAGGAATCGTCCCATTCCTTCCGTTTCGTTTATCCCGGTTCTGAGGAAATCCGGACAGCCCCAAACTGTCCGGATTTTCTTTTGCGAGACCTGTGGAACTTTGTCCCGAAGATGGCCTGCGTGGCACATTTGGGTGGCTGAATTTTCCGGTTGCAAGCGAACACATTGAACGCTAACAGTACGTCCATGAACATTTCGCGCAATATCGTCATCAACGGTTGGTGGTGGGCCCGCTAAAAGCGGCCACGCAGGCGTTTGTGCATTTGCGTTTAGAAAACAGGCCGCTGGGATTATCCGGGCGGCCTTTTTGTTTGGCTGTTTGAATAAGACTGGCGGGGAAACCGGGTTCTGGAAATATTCGGAAACAGTTGAGATTTGGGATAGCCGATCATGAATGCGAAGATTGCGGATAGCGAGATATTCCAGCACGAGACGGCAGGCGGCATCGTCGTCGAGCGCGTGCGTCACCTCACTGCCTATAAGGGCGCGATCGAGACCTATATCGATGCGCTGAACGAACGGCGTGGTGCGGTGTTTTCGTCGAACTACGAATATCCGGGCCGCTATACGCGATGGGACACGGCTATCGTCGATCCTCCGGTGGTCATCACCTCGCGCGCCCGCACCATGCGCATCGAAGCGCTGAATGCCCGCGGCGTCATTCTTCTGCGGCCTATCCTGGACACAGTGAAGGCGCTTGCCGAGGTGGCGGTCGACAAGGCCGAAGAAAACCGCATTGAGCTGACCATTGCCGAGCCGAGCGGAACCTTCACCGAGGAAGAGCGCTCGCGTATGCCTTCGGTCTTCACCGTTCTGCGCGCCATTGTCGGTCTGTTCTTCTCTGAGGAAGACGCCAATCTCGGCCTCTACGGTGCCTTCGGTTACGATCTGGCGTTCCAGTTCGATCCCGTTCAGTACAAGCTGAAGCGTCCCGACGATCAGCGCGATCTGGTGCTGTTCATTCCTGATGAAATCTTCGTGGCCGATCACTATGCGGCGCGTGCCTGGGTGGATCGTTATGAATTCGCCTGCGGTGGCTCATCCACGCATGGTCTCGCACGGGCAACGCCTGCACAGGCCTTCAAACCATCGGAAGCCAAGCTTGCGCGCGGCGATCACAATCCGGGCGAATATGCGAAACTCGTAGAGCGCGCCAAGGAAAGCTTCAAGCGCGGCGACCTCTTTGAAGTGGTCCCGGGCCAGACCTTCTATGAGCGCTGCCATACCGCGCCATCGGAAATCTTCCGCCGGTTGAAGACGATTAATCCGTCGCCCTATTCGTTCTTCATCAATCTGGGTGACAACGAATATCTGGTCGGCGCATCGCCGGAAATGTTTGTGCGGGTCAACGGACGGCGTATCGAAACCTGCCCCATCTCCGGCACGATCAAGCGCGGCGAAGATGCGATTTCGGATTCGGAACAGATTCTGAAACTGCTGAATTCCAAGAAGGATGAATCCGAGCTGACGATGTGCTCGGACGTGGACCGCAACGACAAGAGCCGTGTCTGCGAGCCGGGTTCTGTACGCGTCATCGGTCGCCGTCAGATCGAGATGTATTCGCGCCTGATCCATACGGTCGATCATATTGAAGGGCGGCTTCGCGACGGCATGGATGCTTTCGACGGGTTCCTCAGCCATGCATGGGCTGTGACCGTGACCGGCGCACCGAAGCTGTGGGCGATGCGTTTCCTCGAGGAAAACGAACGTAGCCCGCGTGCATGGTATGGCGGCGCCATCGGCATGATGCACTTCAATGGAGACATGAACACCGGCCTGACGCTGCGCACCATCCGCGTGAAGGATGGCGTGGCCGAAATTCGGGCTGGTGCAACGCTTCTGTTCGATTCCAATCCGGAAGAGGAAGAAGCCGAAACCGAATTGAAAGCATCGGCGATGATCTCGGCTGTGCGTGAAGCACAGAAGAGCAATCAAATTGCCGAAGAACGCGTGGCGGCAAAGGTGGGTGAGGGGATATCGATCCTGCTGGTTGATCATGAAGATTCCTTCGTGCACACGCTCGCCAATTATTTCCGCCAGACCGGCGCTACGGTCTCGACGGTGCGTTCGCCTGTTGCCGAAGATGTGTTCGACAGGGTCAAGCCTGACCTCGTGGTTCTGTCACCCGGACCGGGCACGCCGCAGGATTTCGATTGCAAGGCGACCATCGACAAGGCGCGCAAGCGGGAACTGCCGATCTTCGGTGTCTGCCTTGGATTGCAGGCACTGGCAGAAGCCTATGGCGGTACGCTGCGCCAGTTGCGTATTCCGATGCACGGCAAGCCGTCGCGCATTCGCGTGTCGAAGCCGGAGCGGATATTCTCGGGCCTGCCAAAAGAAGTGACGGTCGGGCGCTATCATTCGATCTTCGCCGATCCGGAACGTCTGCCGGACGATTTCCTGGTCACAGCGGAAACGGAAGACGGTGTCATCATGGCTTTCGAGCACAAGGAGGAACCGGTTGCCGCCGTTCAGTTCCATCCGGAATCCATCATGACCCTTGGTCATAATGCCGGAATGCGCATGATCGAGAATGTGGTGACGCATCTGGCGGGCAAGAACAAGGCGCGCCGTACCAACTACTGATCGAACGCTTTTCGTTCCGATTTCGAGCCAGCCGCAGCCATCGCTGCGGTTGGCTTTTTTGTGCGCTTGCTATGCTTGCCCATTGCCTGCTTTGGCAACTCATTTGCAACTGTAATGCCTTGCATTTGCAGGAGAAAATTAAATGCCGTAACTGAAAAAACAGGGGTACGAAGTTTCGCTTTTCTGGGGTATAGAACGGCGGTGAATTGCTGCTGCATATGCCAGATGCGTTGTGGATGTGTCCCGCGCGCTGGAGCGTATCCCGAAAAGTGTGAAACGGTTTTCGGATCAGATGCGCGGTTCAAAACAAACACGTAGAGCGCCGATCTGATTCAATCAGATCGAATCGCGCTCTAGCAAATGAGTGAAGGGCTGTGCGTAGGCCCGTCTCGGTTTCGGGACAAGATAACGATATTCAAAGGTTCATCATGGACGCGAGTGCAAAGGTTCGGCGGCTTGCCGCTTGGTCTATTCCCGTTGCTTTTGGTGTGATGGGTCTGAAATATCTGGCCTATGCATTGACCGGTTCCGTGGCCCTTTATTCGGACGCGCTGGAATCCATCGTCAATGTGATCGCGGCAATCGGCGCTTGGTGGGCCATTCGTGTCAGCTATCTGCCAGCCGATGACAATCATCCCTTCGGTCATCACAAGGCTGAGTATATTTCGGCTGTTGTGGAAGGCGTTCTGATTACGGTCGCCGCACTTTTGATCTTCCGCGAAGCCTGGTTTGCGCTTCAATCACCGCGAACGCTCGATGAACCCTGGCTTGGCCTTGGCATCAACACGGTAGCCGCAGTCATAAACGGCTTGTGGGCATCATTGTTGATTCGCACTGGTCGCAAGTTCCGCTCACCTGCGCTGGAAGCCGATGGCAAGCACATCATGACCGATGTGTTCACCTCCGTGGGCGTTCTGGTCGGTCTTGTCGGTGCGGTCGTGACCGGTTGGGCCATACTCGATCCGCTGCTTGCTATTCTGGTGGCAATCAACATTCTCTGGCAGGGCTGGCATGTCATCAATTCCTCGGTGCAGGGATTGATGGATATCGGCGTCGAGCCGACCGAGGAAATGCGCATTCGCGATGTGATTTCGGCCAATGCGGGCGGCGCTATCGAAGTTCATGACCTGAAGACCCGTATCGCTGGCCGTGTCACCTTCATCGAGTTTCATCTGGTCGTTGCGGCGGAAATGAGCGTCGGCGATGCCCATGTGATTTGCGACCGTATCGAAGATGCCCTGAAGAAGCAGATCGACAGCGCGCGCGTGGTGATCCACGTCGAGCCGGAGGATGAGGCCAAGCTGCCGCCGGGAACCAGCGCGGTGCCCTTCGCCTGAATGAAATACTGTCTTGCACAGTACAAATCGCGCGTGTAAAAGCTTTTCCATGACGATCAGAAACGCAACATCCTTGGAACATTCCGCAGCTGCCTTCGGCGCGCGCGTTGATGTTTGCGTTCTAAACTCGCTTCTTACCCTCGGCCTTAGCGGCGATCGCCGGGCTCGCTGAAAGGAGCGTCCGGCGGTCGATCTCCGGTCGCAGGCCTGTGCTCCTTTCCAGAAAACCCTTATAATCGATCAGTAGTATCCGCGCTTGACGGGCTTGAATGCCGTCGAAAGCCGGGAGGAAACGAAAATGAATCAGTCCGTCGCCACGCCGCAATCGAAATCCATTTCCGAGCGCAAAGGCATGCCTACTGCAGGCAGCAAATATTCGCCTTTCCCGGTTCCGCAGCTCGATGACCGCACCTGGCCGTCCAAGCGTATCGAAAAGGCACCGATCTGGTGTTCGGTCGATCTGCGTGATGGCAATCAGGCCTTGATCGACCCCATGGGCCATGACCGCAAGGAGCGCATGTTCCGCCTGCTGGTCGATATGGGTTTCCCGGAAATCGAAATCGGTTTTCCGTCTGCTTCGCAGACGGATTTCGATTTCTGCCGCTGGGCCATCGAACAGGGCAATGTTCCCGACGAAGTGGATTTGCAGGTTCTGGTCCAGTGCCGCCCAGAACTGATCACGCGCACTTTCGAAGCGCTTGAAGGGGCGAAGACCCCCATCATCCATTTCTACAATTCCACCAGTGAATTGCAGCGCCGCGTGGTCTTCGCCAAGGATGTTGGCGGTATCAAGCAGATCGCGACCGACGCTGCAAAGATGATCATGGATATGGCTGCGAAAGCGGGGGGCGGTTATCGCTTCCAGTATTCGCCCGAAAGCTTTACCGGCACTGAGCTGGATGTGGCGCTGGAAATCTGCAATGCGGTCATCGAGATCGTGAAGCCGACCGCAGACAACAAGCTGATCGTCAACCTGCCTTCGACCGTCGAGATGAACACGCCGAACATCTATGCCGACCAGATCGAATGGATGTGCCGCAACCTCGACAATCGTGAGAACCTGATTGTCTCGCTGCACCCGCATAATGACCGTGGCACGGGCATTGCTGCAACCGAACTGGGCTTGATGGCTGGTGCCGACCGCGTTGAAGGCACGTTGTTCGGCAATGGCGAACGCACCGGCAATGTCGATGTGGTGACGCTGGCGCTCAACATGTATACGCAGGGTGTGGACCCTGAGCTGGACTGCACCGACATCAACCGGATGAAGGAAGTCTATGAATATTCGAACCAGTTGAAGATTGCCGAGCGTCATCCTTATGTCGGCGAGCTGGTCTATACGGCTTTCTCCGGCTCGCATCAGGATGCGATCAACAAGGGCATGAAGGCGCGCCGTTCGGCCAATTCGCCGATCTGGGAAGTGCCCTATCTGCCGATCGACCCGCAGGATGTGGGCCGTTCCTATGAAGCGATCATTCGCATCAATTCGCAGTCGGGCAAGGGCGGTATCGCCTATATCCTGCAGGCGGATTATGGCTTGAACCTGCCGCGCAACCTGCAGGTCGAGTTCCGCGAGATCATCCAGAACATTACCGATGAAGAAGGCAAGGAACTGCCGTCGAAGCGCATTCACGAGGCGTTCCAGCAGCTCTATGTGACGCAGCCCAATGCCCGCATCAAGTTCGTCGATCATCACACCATGCCCGATCCGGAACAGAAGGGCCGTCGTATCCTGACCGCCGAAATCACCGATAACGGCGTGACCAAGAATATCGAGGGCAAGGGAACGGGACCGATTGACGGCTTTGTCGACGCGCTGTCGAAATATCTCGGCGTGAAGATGTCGGTCGTTGACTATTCCGAACATTCGCTACAGCAAGGTTCGGATGCTTCGGCCATCTCCTATGTCGAAATGGCTCATCCGGGCGGCAAGTTGTTCGGAGCCGGTATCAACGACAATATCGTCAGCGCTTCGCTGGAAGCTATTATCTCGGCTGCCAACCGGGTGATTGGTAAGTAGTTTCAATAGCATAACGCTAGTGAAAGGCGGCACATCGTGCCGCCTTTTTCCTATCTTGTGGTAATTATCAATTGTTGAGGCGGTTCACGAAAATAGCCTCCAATTATTAGCCTTTGAAATGTGATAACGTTTCATTTAGATCGATTAGTGTATTATTTAAAACTAATTGGTGTTCAATGAATCGTTTTTTACTATGTTTTGTTTCTTTAACCGTTATTTCCGGATGTGCGTCGCAGGCAAATAAAATTGAACCAAGTTACGCATCATCAGCGGCTTATGGTTCTCTTTCCTGTCGTGCTCTCAAAGAAGAAGGTGTTCGTCTTTCTGCCAGCGCGGCGACGGCGGTTGGGCGTCAAAACTCGGCAGCAAAAAATGATGCAATCAAAACAGGCGTCGGCCTGGTGTTGTTCTGGCCAGTATTGCTGTTCAATGAGGGAAATGGTGTCAAGGCTGCCGAAGTTGCTCGTCTAAAGGGCGAGATGCAGGCTCTGGAACGAGCTGCAGGACAGAAGGGGTGCAACATCACGTTCCGCAATTCTTAGAAATCAGTTGGAGCTGCCGTTCCCGGCGAAAACTGCGTCAACTTTAGGGAATCAGCCAAAATCGGACAAGAAACGGCGCTTCGGCGCCGTTTTTGTTTTGGAATTAATAAAGCACGCGCTCGTTGAGCTTGGTTATTTTCTCGCTGGCATCGGAAACGCCGTGCTCTTCCATGAGGCATGACCAGCTGCCGTCAGACCGCTTATCGATACTGAATATATTATAGCGGGCAGCCGGTTTATGGCCGCCGAAATTCTGGCTTGCAGACGGCACGCTGATAACGGGAATCTTGCCGTTCGGCCCGTCGATCTCGTAATGCGTGATAAGATGCGTATGGCCGTGAAGAACCAGCTCTGCACCGTGTTTGCGTATGATCTTCTGGAAACGGCGAATACCATAGAGGCGTTTATGGGCAGGCGTTGCACCATAGATCGGCGGATGATGGATCATCACAATACGGAAGAGCCCACGAGCGCCAGCTTCATCCAGCATTGCGGCCAGACGTTTTCCTTGTTCAGACCGGAAGTCGCCGCTCGCCATGAAGGGGGCCGTCGCACGCGCTGACGAAACGCCGATCAGCGCAACGGGTCCGCGTACGCGCATATAGGGAAATTGCGGGCGATTGTCTTTGTTGTCGATGCCGTCGCCACGCATCCACGGTTCCCACTTCCGGCACGACTTGTCGAGCGCACCCGGAACATAGGCATCATGATTGCCGGGAACGACCGATACATCGTCCGGACTACCCAGTTTGGACAACCAGTCGTGGGCAATATCGATTTCGAGATTGAGAGCCAGATTGACGAGATCGCCCGTCACCGCGATATGATCCGGCGTTTGCGCCTGCATATCATCAATGAGAGTGTCCAGCACGGTTCCGTGCATCGCGTTTTTGCGATTGCGCAGCCAGTTGATATAGCCGGTGATACGCTTCGATGCCAATTCGCGATATCGCACGCGCGGCAGAGGCGAAAGGTGTATATCGGAGATATGGGCGAGACGAAACATAAGGCCCATTTACTGGATAATGCGTGAAACCGAAACCTGTTTAGCGACTTTTTGTTGATGTCATTGCTGTTTTGGATAGAGGTATATTGCCTCGCGGAGAGACGGTATGCGCTTTCGTCATTTCATATTTCATGCTTATTTTCTAATGCGACGTCCGATGACGCTGGGCGTCAGGGCTATTGTCTTCGATGAAAAGAAGAATTCCGTTTTTCTTGTGAAGCATACCTATGTGCCCGGATGGCAACTGCCGGGCGGAGGCGTCGAACGCGGCGAGACCTTCGGGCAGGCGCTGGAAAAGGAACTGCGCGAGGAGGCCAACATCGTTCTGAAAGGCCCACCGCAGCTTTTTGCGCTTTACAAGAATGCGCATGCGTCGCCGCGCGACCACGTGGCGCTTTATGTATGCCGGAAATTCGAACAGACGGCCCCGCGTTTGCCGGACCGGGAAATCGCAGAATGCGGTTTCTTTCCTCTGGACGATTTGCCGGAAGGGACGACGCCGTCAACCAAGCGGCGTCTGCAGGAAGCGCTTCACGATCTGGAACCGCTTCCGCTTTGGTGAAGGCACATTGGCTGCGCCTTCACCGTGACATGCGTAATTTTAGAAGCGGTAGGTAACACCCGTACCGATCAGCCATGGATTGAGCTTGGCCTTGCCGCTGACTTCCGTGCCGCCGATCAGGGTGGCATCGAACTTGGGCTCCAGGAACAGCTTCTTGACGTCGAAGTTCACGCCCCAATGCTCGTTGAGCATGTAGTCGAAGCCAATCTGCAGCGCACCGCCGAATGCATTCTTGACCTTGAGATACTCAACGCCGGTCGCATCCTGATTGTAGAACATGGTGTAGTTCACGCCCGCGCCGACATAAGGCTTGAAAGCACCGAAATTGGTGAAGTGATATTGCAGGGTGAGGGTCGGAGGCAGAATCCATGCCTTGCCGATCTTGCCCAATCCGTCGATTGAACCGGCGCCATTGATATTGGCATAGGTCGTGCCGAGAATGAGTTCGGCAGCGAAATTATCGGTGAAGTAATAGGTGATGTCGAGTTCAGGTGTGATCGACTTCGAATAGTCGAGATCAGAACCCGAAATGCCGTTCACATAGCCGGAATTCTGGGGGATGACGCCGAGTGCGCGCACACGGATCTGCCATGGCGACAGGGCTTCCGGAATGGCCTGAATTTCAGATGCAGGCTGCGCTACAACGGCGTCCGCAGCAAATGCTGCCGGCGCGGCAAAGGTCAGCGCGGTTGCGGCCAGCAATCCCCTCGTGAAGCGGTTCATCTTCTCTCTCCTTAAGTCGTGTTCGGTCTTGTCAGTCTTGTTAGCCTTGGGGGGGGGTAGTGATGTGTGCAATCTGGACCGCGCAACGAAACGCCCCATTGATCGAAATCAAAGGGGCGCAAGAGATTTGAGAGAGTGCTGATGTTCTAACAATAGTGTTGCAGGAAAAACGCAGTCCCGTCTGGTCAGGCTTTCGAAAACCGATCGCGGTCATGCGGCGCAGAGAAGTCGATCTCCGGTCCGAGCGGCACAATGCCCGTCGGATTGATGTTCTTGTGGCTGCGATAATAGTGGCCCTTGATATGCTCCATGTTCACGGTCGAGGCCACGCCCGGCACCTGATAGAGTTCACGCGTGTAATTCCAAAGGTTCGGGTAATCGGCAATACGGCGCAGATTGCACTTGAAATGGCCAACATAGACCGGATCGAAACGCAAGAGCGTCGTGAACAGCCGCCAGTCCGCTTCTGTCATGCGGTCGCCGGTCAGATAACGCTGGCGCGAAAGCCGATCCTCAAGCGAATCGAGTGCCGCGAACAATTGCCCGAACGCTTCCTCATAGGCCTCCTGCGTGGTGGCGAAACCGGCGCGATAAACCCCGTTGTTGATATTGGGATAGACGAAATCGTTGAGGGCATCGATTTCACCGCGCAACGCTTCCGGGTAAAGGTCGAGCGAAGCGTCACCGAAATCGTTGAAAGCAGTGTTGAGCATGCGGATGATTTCCGCTGACTCGTTGGACACGATTGTCTGTCGCTCTTTGTCCCAGAGCACCGGCACCGTGACGCGGCCGGAATAATTTGGATCGGCACGAGTGTAGATCTCATGCAAACGCTTCGCACCGTAAAGTGCATCGCCGGTGCTGCCGGTCGTGCCGTAGAAGGTCCAGCCTTCGTCCGCCATCAGGTAGTCCACGACCGATACCGAGATGACATCTTCAAGTCCCTTCAGGGCACGGAAGATCAGCGTGCGATGCGCCCACGGACAGGCATATGAAACGTAGAGATGGTAGCGCCCAGGCTCGGCCTTGAAGCCGCCTTCGCCCGTCGGACCGGCGCTGCCGTCTGCCGTTACCCAGTTGCGGAATTGCGATTTAGAACGTTCAAAACGGCCTTTCGTGCTCTCGGTGTCGTACCAGACATCGTGCCACTTGCCATCGACCAGAAGTCCCATGTGATTTCTCCAATGAAAGAACACAAGGGATAAAACACCAGCGTTGGCGGCGTTTCCTTGGGTTCTGGTTGTGTTTTGACCGGCGTTGGCGCCGATCGGCATAGTCTTTTTTCCCGCAGGACAAAGGTGCCCTTCGGTTCTCGAACCGTTCTCCAATTCGTGACCCTGATGCCTTCTTGGCTTCGGTCACAGAGTGGCGTTCGGCTCCCGGTTTCCCATTCTCCTTTAAGAGCGCAGTCCGGCGTTGCCGGGCTCGCTAGCAAATCATCAGGACAACCGGGATATCGTCGACGCGCCTTCCGTGGTGGTGATGCCGCGCGGCTCGTAAGCGCGCTGGTCACGCAGAATCTGGAAGGCGATCGTCAAAAGCTTGCGCGCGATGGCAACCCGCGCCTTGTTTGTTCCTCTGATCTTCAATTGTTCATACTGGGTGCGAAGCTGCGCATCGCTCGCGATGGCAGGCGCGACCGCCTCGACGAGGGCCCAGCGCAGCCACTTGTTGCCCTGCTTGATGATCTTGCCGTGATAAGTCTTGCCACCGGAGGAATAGGTCGATGGCACAAGCCCGGCGTAGGCAGCAAACTTCCTGGCATTGCGGAAGCGGCTGACGTCGTCGATCTCGGCATCGATCAGCCGGGCGAAGAACTCGCCAATGCCGGGGATCGTCTTCAACAGCTTCACATTGGCATTGGCCTTGGTCATCACCCGGATCGTCGTTTCCGACTGCTTGATCCGCTCGTTGATGTCGCCGATGAACGCGAGGCCGCGGTCGATTTGGACACGGTCAATGTCCGAGACGTTCACTTCGGCAAGCTGGATGCGGTCGGCCTTGCCAAACAGGTCGCCGAGTTTCTTCAGCTGGGCTGTTTGCTCCGGATACCGGTCAAACACCGTGACGATCCGGTTCTTGGTCATCGTGCGCAGTCTTACGTAAAACATCCGTTCGCGCAGCGCGACGCGAAGCTCCCGAGATTTTTCGCTGGGTGCCCAAGCCTCCGGCACCAGGTCGGCCCGCAGCAGATGCGCCAGTACCGTCGCATCGATCTTGTCGGTCTTGATCTTGGCGTCGGCGATCGCCTTGACCTTCAACGGGTGGGCGAGAACGACATCATCACAAATGTCGTCGAGCCAATCATACATCACCATCCAGTTGCGCGTCGCCTCGATGACCGCATGCGAGTTCTCGCGGTAGCGTTCGAGGAACCCGCCAAGCGAATGGCGATCGTTCTTAACCCGGCCGGAGCGCAGCGTCTTGCCGCTACTGTCCTGGACCACCAGGTGGCTGTAGGATTTGTGGTAATCGACGCCGATATGGTAATCATAAGAGGCAGTCATGCTTTCAACTCCCTTGTTGAGATCTGCGAAACCCCAACAGGATAAGCCGAAAGGCTGGAAGTGTGACTGTCCCTCGATCATTACCTGCATCTCACTGATCCGTTCTCTCAACGGGCGCGGCCTCTTTCATGCCACCTCCTTTTGCA
>NZ_JBCAUP010000013.1:0-192833 GCF_038433355.1 Brucella cytisi | reverse complement strand
GCCGCCGGCGTTTTAACGACGCATCGGTGGCCCAGGACATCTTCGACCATATCGTCGAACAGGCGATTGGCCATGGGCTGGTCGACGGGACGGTGCTCTATACCGACTCGACCCATCTGAAGGCCAATGCCAACAAGGGCAAGTATGATCTGGCCATGATCGAGAAGTCGCGCGCCGACTATTGGGCCGCTCTCGACAGGGCGATCGAGGCCGAGCGGGCGCTGCACGGCCAGAAGCCATTGAAGGAAAAAGAGCACGCGCCGCAGGTGACGGAGACCAAGGTCAGCCGCACCGATCCTGACAGCGGCTACATGGTGCGCGACGGCAAGCCGAAGGGCTTCTTCTATCTCGACCATCGCACGGTGGACGGCCGGCTTGCCATCATCACCGATACCCATGTCACCCCGGCAAACGTCCATGACAGCATCGTCTACCTGGGGCGGCTTGACCGGCAGCGTGAGCGCTTCGGCTTTGCTGTCGGTGCCGTCGGGCTCGATGCCGGCTATACCACATCCGGCATCGCCAGGGGACTGGAGGAGCGCGCCATCCTCGGTGTCACCGGCTATCGCAATCCAACACCGCCCAAACCCGGCATGATGCGCAAGTCGAAATTCGTCTACGACGGCGCGGTTGACGGCTACCGCTGCCCTGAAGGCCAACTCCTGACTTATGCCACCACCGACCGCAACGGCTATCGCCACTATCGCTCCGACCCGGCCATCTGCGGCGACTGCCCGCTTCTCGCCTCCTGCACCAGCAACGCCAGGGCGGAACGCACCATCACCCGCCATGTGTGGGCCGATGCCCGCGAGCGCACCGACACCCACCGCCTCACGCCTTGGGGCAAGGCCATCTACAAACGACGCAAGGAGACGGTGGAGCGTTCCTTTGCCGATGCCAAGCAGTTGCATGGACATCGCTATGCCAGGTTCCGTGGCCTCATCAAGGTCAAATGGCAATGCCTGCTGGCCGCGAGTGCCCAGAACATCAAGAAGATCGCAATGGCGCTCACCAAAGGGCCAAAACCGGCCATCGCGTGAGCTGGATACACCCTTCTCGATCGGCGTCAAAACTCCGCCGCCGAAAACAGCATAGTCCCAAGAACAAAACCCGCCGAAAATATCGACGGGTTTGTCAGTGGTCTGAGCCCGCCATCTGGCGGGCTTTTTCATAGCGCTATTCAGCGGCCTGTCTCGTCCTTGCTGGCAGAGCTATCATCGCCATATCGATGATCTTTTGTACCGCGGCGCGCGAATTGCCATCGCGGGCTTCAAAAGAAATGCTCTGCTGGATCATGTGATAGAATTCGGTCATCTGTGCAGTATCGGCATTGGAGGGTAGATCACCTGCCCCTACCGCCTGCTGCAAGCGCTTGGAAAGCCGCTCATGATTTGCGTGTCGGATAGCCTGGAGAAACTCCTTCACAGGCACATTTTCCGGTTTGCACTGGATTGAGCTGACACTGATCATACAGCCGCCCGCCGGGCAGGCGAAAGCGCTGTCTGCGCTCAGTTCCAGCCATTGGCGTAAGCCATCCTGTATGGTGGTCGCGTTTTCCAATGCAACGAAAGGAGCGGCGCCGATGGTGCGGCGATAATAGTCGACGGCTTCACGAAACGCCTGCTCCTTGTTGCCGAAGGCGGCATAGAAGCTTGGCGGCGTAATGCCGATGGCGGTCGTGAAGTCGTTGATCTGGGCGCACTCATAGCCTTTGGCCCAGAAAACCTTCATCACCTTGTCCAGCGCTGCATCGCGGTCGAAGCTGCGCGGGCGTCCGCGTGGAACCATTTTTCTCCCTTTCTGTAATCATCCTTATATAATTCTCTTGACCCTTTCGGGCAAGGCGATACTAATTATGTAGTCAACACTATATAAATAGGATTCGTCCCATGAACGATACGTGCGAATCCGCCCTTGCGGCGGAAGAGGTTTCTGCGTCTTCGCAAAAGGCGCGAGCGATCCCGCTGGTTGTCTATTGCCTCAGCTTGGGCGTGTTCGCGCTCACGACTTCCGAACTCATGATCTCGGGCATGCTGCCTTCACTTCAGGTGGCGTTCGACCGTTCCATCGCTGATATAGGCAATCTCATTTCGCTTTATGCGCTTGGCATGATGATCGGCGGACCGCTGGTCACGATCCTGTTTCTGGCGTTGAAGATCGAGAACAAACGGGGACTTCTGATTCTGCTTGTATTTTATGCGGCGGCGCAAAGCGTGGCCGCGTCCACAAGCAGCTTCCAAATTCTGCTGATCGCCCGTGTTTTGACCGGTATGGCGGCGGCAACGAGCTTCGGGCTGATGCTTGCCATTACGGCACAGCTCGTCGGACCGGAACTGCGCGGGCGAGCTTCATCGCTGGTCTTTGCCGGTCTCATGCTCTGCACCGTCTTCGGCGTGCCCATAGCGACGGCGATCACCAATGCGTTCGGCTGGCGGGCGAGCTTCTGGGCCATTGTGGTTCTGGTTCTGATCTGCGCCCTTGTCATCGCCTTCAAGATCGAATCGTCGCCCGATACGCCGCAGGCCGATCTGCGCTCTGAACTGAAGGAAATGCGCAAGCCGAAACTCTGGGCCGCCTACGCCACGAGCGCGCTCGTCATCGGTTCGTCTTTCGCGGTCTATAGCTATCTGTCACCGATCACGGTGGAGCTTGCCGGTTTCTCCGCGATGCAGGTGCCACTGCTGCTTGCCGTCTATGGTGGCGCCAATATCGTCGGCAACTATGTCACCGGTCGCTTTGCCGACCGTCACACGATCCCGACTATCGCCATCGGTCTTGTGTTGATGCTGTCGGCCATGCTGATTTTCGCGCTTTTCGCCGAGCTGAAACTGGCTACGATCCTTGCCATCGTGATGATCGGCCTGACGGGCATAGCACTTAATCCTGCCTTTATCGCGAGGGTGATGCGGATCGCGCATCCGGGCGCGCTGGTGAACGCCATGCATGCATCGGTCATCAATATCGGTCTCGGACTTGGGCCGTGGGTTGGTGGACAGGCAATGGAGGCAGGCTATGGCCTGCATGCACCACTATGGGTCGGCTTTGCCATGGCACTGGCCGGGCTTCTGACGCTTGCACCGCCAGCTCTGCGCAGGATGTAAAAAAGGGAGCCCGACGGGCTCCCCTTTTATTTGGAGCATTTATCAAAGACCGGTCAAAGCAAGCTGCTGTTCGTTGTAACGCTTGCCTGCGATCAGGTCGGCTGCGGATACCTCGTCCAGACGCTGCAAATCCTGTGGTGTCAGTGCGATGTCCACGGCTTTCACATTGTCTTCCAGATGATGGATCTTGCGGACGCCGGGGATCGGCACGATGAAGTCGCCCCGGCTCAGTACCCATGCCAGCGCCAGCTGTGCGGGCGTGACCTGCTTTTCCTGTGCGATCTCAACGATACGATCCACCTGCCGGTTGTTGGCTTCCAGATTGCCCGGCTGGAAACGCGGCAGGGTCTTGCGGAAGTCGTCTTCGGCGAGATCGGACTGTGAACGCAACGTGCCGGTCAGCATACCGCGCCCAAGCGGGCTATAGGGTACGAAACCGATACCAAGTTCACGGCAGACTGGCAGCACATTGTCTTCCGGATCGCGTGCCCATAGCGAATATTCGCTTTGCAGCGCGGCGATCGGATGGACCGCATGTGCGCGGCGCAAGGTGGTGCTACCTGCTTCCGAAAGGCCGATGGCGCGTATCTTTCCCTCATCGATCAGGTCTTTCAAAGTGCCAACCACATCTTCGATCGGCACGGATGGATCGACGCGGTGCTGGTAGAACAGATCGATCACATCAATGTCGAGCCGCTTCAGGGAGGCCTCGGCTACGTCGCGAATATGTTCAGGACGGCTATCGACACCCTTCATCTGACCGTCTTCGATCTTGAAGCCGAACTTCGTTGCAATCGTCACCCGTTCACGGAATGGCTTGAGCGCCTTGCCGACGAGTTTCTCATTCTCGAACGGGCCATAGACCTCCGCGGTATCGAAAAATGTCACGCCAAGGTCGACGGCGCGGTGCAGCGTGCGGATTGCATCCTGTTCGTCCTGCCCCCCATAGGCGTGTGTCATTCCCATGCAGCCGAAACCAAGGGCGGAAATGCTCAATTGCTGGCCGAGTTTGCGCTGTTGCATTGTAGTTCCTTTCGAATGGCTGATTGAAAGTACTGAAAATTGTGCGGGAGGATCGGGAGGAGATTCTGGGTGGACGCGCCTTCAAGCTGCCTGCGCCCAAGCCCGGGATCATGTTGCGAACCATAAAACAGGGTGATCAGTTCGATAATACCGATTTATTTTCACGGCTTGTTCTGTAATTTGTAATAATGAATCGAAGTCAACTGTCACAGCTTGCCGTTCTAGCCGCCGTTGCTGCGCATGGAAGTTTCCGTGGCGCAGCACGGGAATTGGCGATCGCACCTTCAGCCGTCAGCCACGCAGTGGCAACACTGGAGGACAGTCTGGGTGTACGTCTTCTTGCGCGCACAACGCGCAGCGTTGCCCCGACGGAGGCCGGGAGGCAATTGCTGGAGAGGCTGGCACCAGCGCTTGAGGAGATCAATGCGGCTTTGGGCGCCGCAGTCGATTCGCGGGATCGTCCGTCGGGGGTGTTGCGTATCACGGCGCCTTATGTGGCGGCGCAGCTTGTCATTGCACCGCGTCTGGGCGAATTCGCCAGAGCTTATCCCGATATTACACTCGACCTGCGGGTGGAAAACGGCTTCACCGATATCGTGGCGGCGGGCTTCGACGCAGGCGTGCGTCTCGGTGAAAGCCTCGAAGCGGACATGATTGCAACGCGGCTGACCGGGCATGTTCGTGCGGCTATCGTCGCGGCACCGGCTTATTTCGATAACCGTCCAGCTCCCGTCGAACCGCGCGATCTTTTGCAGCACGCATGTATTCGCCATCGCTTTCCGAGCGGGCGAACCTATCGCTGGGAGTTCGAAAAAGCGGGCGAAGTGCAGGAAATCGCCATTGAGGGACCTCTGATTGTCAATGACGACAGGGTTATTCTGGAAGCAGCCCTGAACGGTACGGGGCTTGCTTATCTGTTCGAAGCCTATGTTCACGATGCATTGGCGAATGGACGTCTTGTCCGGGTCCTGGAAGACTGGTGCCAGCCTTTCGCCGGACTTTATCTCTATTATCCAAGCCGCCGCCAGATGCGCCCGGCCTTGCGCGCATTCATCGACTTTTATCGCCATGGGGCGGGGAGCGGTCAATGAAGGCAACGTCGAACCATTTGCGTCATGCCGGTCTGCCACTCGCACGGCAGCGGGATATCTTTTCACAGATGATTCTGGAGAGCCCGCTGCTGACGGATGCGCTGCATCGGCTGCATGAACTCGGCGGGGAATCATCTACATTCTGGCTCGTCTCCGGTGCCCTCTACAACACCATCTGGAACCGGTTGACCGGGCGACAGGCTCTGCATAGGATCAAGGATCTCGATATTATCTATTTCGACGGCAGCGATCTTTCCTGGGAAGCAGAGGATGCGGTTATCACCCGCGGGGCTGACGTCTTCCGCGGCTTTCCGCTTCCGGTGCAAATTCGCAATCAGGCGCGGGTGCATCTGTGGTTCGAAAAGCGCTTTGGACAGCCCTATGCACCGCTTCGCTCTGCGACCGAATCGATAGAACGCTATTCGACGATTGCCCATTGTGTGGGTGCGCGGCTGGCAAAAGAGGGCGAGGCGACGGAGGATGGGCTGCTCATCCACGCTCCATTCGGCTTTGATGATATTTTTTCATTTCGCATTCGGCCTAATCGTGCCATCGATAACCGCGAAACGCATGAGATCAAGGCAACCCGCGCGCTGAAATTCTGGCCGGAACTGAGAGTTCAGGACTGGGACACGCCGGAATGAGCCCGGTTCTTGCTTTGAATGAAAGAGGGAACAGCATGTTTCGTTGGGGTATCCTTTCAACTGCCAAGATTGGCGTCACGCAGGTAATTCCAGCGCTTTGCGCGTCCGAAAATGGCGTTGTTCATGCCATTGCAAGCCGCGACCTGTCGCGGGCGCGCGCCGTCGCCGACCGTTTCGGTGCACCGTTGGCATTCGGTTCCTATGAAGAACTTTTGGCCAGCGACGCTATCGATGGCGTCTATATACCGCTGCCGACCTCGCAGCACATCGAATGGAGCCTCAAGGCGGCTGAAGCAGGCAAGCATGTCCTGTGCGAAAAGCCGATTGCACTCAAGGCCGACGATATCGACCAGCTTATTGCCGCGCGTGACAAACACAAGGTTACGATGGCTGAAGCCTTCATGGTCTATTACCATCCACAGTGGATCAAGCTGCAAGAACTTCTGGCCGAAGGCGCTATCGGCCAGTTGCGCCATGTGCAGGGCGCTTTTTCCTATTTCAATGTCGATCCGGGCAATATGCGCAACCAGCCGGAACTGGGCGGCGGCGCCCTGCCGGATATTGGCGTCTATCCGACCGTGGTAACTCGTATGGTTACCGGTCAGGAACCGGTGTCGGTTCAGGCGTCGGTCGAATATGATCCGGCCTTCGGCACCGACCGTTATGCCAATGTTTCGGCGCGTTTCGACGGTTTTGACCTGACGTTCTATGTCGCCACGCAACTTGGCGCTCGACAGGCGATGGTCTTCCACGGCGACAAGGGCTTCATCGAAGTCTATGCGCCGTTCAATACCGGCAAATATGGTCATGGCAGCATCGCGCTTTTCGATGCCGGTCACACGAAGGCGACGGAATGGTCGTTCGGTGACGCCAATCATTATCAGCTTCAGGCCGAGAGTTTTGTGCGTGCTGCGCGCGGCGATAGGGGCGCGCGACTTTTCTCGCTTGAAAACTCGAAGGCGAACCAGAACTTTATCGATGCGATCTACCAAGCGGCAAAAGACGGCAGATCGGCTATGGTATGATGGTCGGCGCGCACTATGTAGTGCAGCGGCGACCTCTATTTCGTACATCGATAGGTCCCTGTCAGTATTTCCGGGTGCGGAATCTGCCTCAGCTTGGCTGTTGTGA
This sequence comes from Brucella cytisi, assembly GCF_038433355.1. Lineage (NCBI taxonomy): Bacteria > Pseudomonadati > Pseudomonadota > Alphaproteobacteria > Hyphomicrobiales > Brucellaceae > Brucella > Brucella cytisi. Next base: position 185,843 of record NZ_JBCAUP010000013.1, on the reverse strand, counting down.
CTTGCAGTAAAAAACCGCGTTTCTTATATACGCCTCGCACAGGGCATTGATGTGCGTCTGGAAACCGGCCCGGTATCTGGACAAGCATCGTGAAAAGCGCATTGTGAAACCGATAGGAACCGCCCATGGAACGCTCGGTAGAGGTCTTGGCGGTTTGCTGAATGGAGAGAAATATGGCTAAAGTAATTGGTATCGATCTGGGAACGACCAACTCCTGCGTATCCGTCATGGACGGCAAAAACGCGAAGGTCATCGAAAATGCCGAAGGTGCGCGTACAACCCCTTCGATCGTTGCATTCACGGATAGTGACGAACGTCTTATCGGCCAGCCTGCCAAGCGTCAGGCAGTCACCAATCCGGAAGGTACCATTTTTGCGGTCAAGCGCCTGATCGGCCGCCGCTTTGACGACCCGATGGTTACCAAGGACAAGGACCTTGTCCCATACCAGATCGTCAAGGGCGACAATGGCGATGCCTGGGTTGAAGTCCACGGCAAGAAATATTCCCCGTCGCAGGTTTCTGCGATGATCCTTCAGAAGATGAAGGAAACCGCTGAGTCTTATCTCGGCGAAACGGTTACGCAGGCGGTTATCACCGTCCCGGCCTACTTCAACGACGCTCAGCGCCAGGCAACCAAGGATGCCGGCAAGATCGCCGGTCTTGAAGTGCTGCGTATCATCAACGAGCCGACGGCTGCTGCACTCGCTTACGGTCTGGACAAGAACGAAGGCAAGACCATTGCTGTTTATGACCTTGGCGGCGGTACCTTCGACGTGTCGATCCTCGAAATCGGTGACGGCGTCTTTGAAGTGAAGTCGACCAATGGTGACACCTTCCTCGGCGGTGAAGACTTTGACATGCGTCTGGTCGAATACCTCGTGGCCGAGTTCAAAAAGGAAAGCGGCATCGACCTCAAGAACGACAAGCTCGCTCTGCAGCGCCTCAAGGAAGCTGCCGAAAAAGCCAAGATCGAACTGTCGTCCGCGCAGCAGACCGAAGTCAATCTGCCGTTCATCACGGCCGACCAGACCGGTCCGAAGCATCTTGCCATCAAGCTGTCGCGCGCCAAGTTCGAAAGCCTGGTCGACGATCTCGTCCAGCGCACCATAGAGCCTTGCAAGGCAGCGCTGAAGGATGCCGGTCTGAAGGCTGGCGAAATCGACGAAGTGATTCTGGTCGGCGGCATGACCCGCATGCCGAAGATTCAGGAAGTCGTGAAGGCCTTCTTCGGCAAGGAGCCGCACAAGGGCGTTAATCCTGATGAAGTCGTCGCCATGGGCGCGGCAATTCAGGCAGGCGTTCTGCAGGGCGACGTCAAGGACGTTCTGCTGCTCGACGTTACCCCGCTTTCGCTGGGTATCGAAACGCTGGGCGGCGTGTTCACCCGTCTGATCGAACGCAACACCACGATCCCGACCAAGAAGTCGCAGACCTTCTCCACCGCCGAAGACAACCAGTCGGCCGTGACGATCCGCGTATTCCAAGGCGAGCGTGAAATGGCTGCCGACAACAAGATGCTCGGCCAGTTCGACCTCGTCGGTATTCCGCCCGCACCGCGTGGCGTGCCGCAGATCGAAGTGACCTTCGACATCGACGCCAACGGTATCGTCAACGTGACGGCCAAGGACAAGGGCACGGGCAAGGAACACCAGATTCGCATCCAGGCATCCGGTGGTCTGAGCGATGCCGACATCGAAAAGATGGTCAAGGACGCCGAGGCGAATGCCGAAGCGGACAAGAAGCGCCGTGACGCCGTGGAAGCCAAGAACCAGGGCGAAAGCCTCGTTCATTCGACCGAAAAGTCGCTGAGCGAATATGGTGACAAGGTTTCGGCTGACGACAAGAAGGCCATTGAGGATGCTCTCGCAAGCCTTAAGACCTCGCTTGAAGGCGACGATGCCGAGGACATCAAGGCGAAGACGCAGACGCTCGCCGAAGCTTCCATGAAGCTTGGTCAGGCCATGTATGAGGCTGCTCAGGCTGCTGAAACCGGTTCTGCCGGCGGTAGCGAAGAAGCTGCTTCGAACGACGATGTTGTCGACGCCGATTACGAAGAAATCGACGACGACAAGAAGAAGTCATAATTTCGGGCTCTATACGCTCAAGCCCGGGGCTCTGCCCCGGGCTTTTGCCAATTTTTCAAGATGTTCATATTCGCAGGTTTTGTATAAGCCTGCATATTGGCCAGTATCGGTAGAAAGTACCGATGGAAATATCAGGCAGATCAGCCTCTGTTTGAAAAATCGCGCTGGCCTGCATACATCTTGAAAAGCATGAGACGGTTTCGGGCAAAGTGGTGTTGACGCTGAAACCCGGAGTGCTGCTCTGTCGCATTGAGTCGGAAGGCGCTTCGATAGATGAACAATTGGAAACGCTGGCCCCTGACAAGTGTTGAACGCTTTGGGGCGTGTCGCACGAATCTGGGGACCGGTTTCGGGATACGATGTCCGTGAAAGCAAAAGGCGCGTTCCTGCCGCCGGGATAACGAACTGATGAAGATCGACTACTACGAAGCTTTGGGTGTTGAAAGAACGGCAGACGATAAGGTGCTGAAGACCGCCTTTCGCAAGCTCGCGATGGAGTACCATCCGGATCGCAATCCGAACAATCCGGAAGCTGAACGCAAGTTCAAGGAAATCGGCGAAGCTTACGAAACGCTGAAGGATCCGCAGAAGCGTGCCGCTTATGACCGGTTCGGCCACGCAGCCTTTGAAAATGGTGGCATGGGCGGCGGTTTCGGCAACGGTTTTGGTGGCTCTGGCGGTTTTGCCGATATCTTCGAAGACATTTTTGGCGAGATGATGGGTGGCGGTCGTCGTCGCTCCAATGGCGGACGCGAACGCGGCGCCGATCTTCGCTACAATATGGAAGTGACGCTGGAAGAAGCCTATGCGGGCAAGACCGCGCAGATTCGCGTTCCGACTTCCATCACCTGCGACGAATGTTCCGGTTCCGGGGCAAAGGCCGGTTCCCAGCCGACTACCTGTACCATGTGTTCGGGTTCGGGCCGCGTTCGCGCTGCCCAGGGCTTTTTCTCGGTGGAACGCACCTGCCCGACCTGTAACGGTCGCGGACAGATGATCAAGGACCCTTGCGGCAAGTGCCATGGTCAGGGCCGCGTCACCCAGGAACGTTCACTGTCGGTCAATATTCCGGCTGGCATTGAGGATGGCACCCGTATCCGTCTTTCCGGTGAAGGCGAGGCCGGTATGCGCGGTGGCCCATCGGGCGATCTTTACATTTTCCTTTCGGTCAAGCCGCACGAGTTTTTCCAGCGCGACGGTTCCGACCTTTATTGCAAGGTGCCGATCTCGATGACGACTGCGGCACTTGGCGGCCAGTTCGAAGTTTCGACACTCGATGGCACGCAGACAAGGGTCAAGGTTCCGGACGGTACACAGAACGGCAAGCAGTTTCGCCTCAAGGGCAAGGGCATGCCGGTTCTGCGTCAGGCCGCTGTTGGCGATCTTTATATACAGATCGACATTGAGACGCCGCAGAACCTGTCCAAACGCCAGCGTGAACTACTGGAAGAGTTCGAAAAACTTTCCTCGCAGGAGAACAGCCCGAAATCAGCGGGGTTCTTCTCAAGGATGAAAGAATTCTTTGAAGGTATCGGTGAATAATAAAGGGAGCCTTTTGGCTCCCTTTTTTGTTCTTTTCCTTATTCACGCCTTGCTTAGGGAATTCAAAGCGGCATAAACTTGTCCAATAACGACAATGGGAGCAGCAAGAATGGCAGGACAGCTCGGCAGGAAACTGGCCGCTAAGTTCGATGAGGAGATCCGTTTTTTCAAGGGATGGATAGACGGGCCGAAAGCGGTCGGCGCTATTTTGCCGACGAGTTCCATTACCGCGCGCCGTATGGCGAGCATCATCGATACCGGTTCAGGTCTTCCGGTTCTGGAACTCGGACCGGGCACGGGCGTGATTACCAAGGCGATCCTGAAACAGGGCGTGAAACCTGCCGACCTCTATTCCATCGAATATTCGCAGGACTTCGTGGATCACTTGAATACGATCTTTCCGGAGGTCAACATCATTCAGGGCGATGCCTTCGATCTCGATAGCGCGTTGGGTGAGAAGAAAGACCAGAAATTCGACTGCATCATCTCTGCGGTACCGATGCTCAATTTCCCGATGGACAAGCGCATCCAGCTCGTGGAAAGCCTGCTTTCGCGCATTCCACGCGGACGGCCTCTGATGCAGATCACCTATGGTCCCTTGCCACCGGTTCCAGCCGGTCGCGGCAACTATACCGTCCAGCACTATGATTTCGTGGTGCGCAATGTGCCACCGGCGCAGCTTTGGGTTTATCGCAGCCCATTGGTCTAGTGGCCTGATTCCGACATTTGCGTCCCTCTGATACAAGCGCCGAGCGAATGTCGGAATCGCAAAGACCACTAGTAACTTTATGTATCTAGTGGATTTTTCGAATTTGACGTTTGAAACAGCATCTCATTCAGTCGGGATTCAAACGTCAAATTCAATCCACTAGTTTTGCACGAGGCTTTTCATGACTGCACGTATTCTCGTCTTCGCGGGTTCAGTTCGCATCGGCGCGTTTTCCGGCCATATGGCAGATGCCGCCGAGAAGGAACTACGGGCGCAGGGTGCTGAAGTCACGCGTATCACGCTTGCCGACTATCCGCTGCCGATCATGGATCAGAATCTGGAAAACGAGCATGGCGTTCCCGAGAACGCCATGCGGCTCGGTCGCCTGTTTGCCGAACAGGACGGTCTGATGATCTGCTCGCCGGAATATAATGCATCGATCCCGCCGCTTCTGAAAAACACCATCGATTGGGTCAGTCGCATTTCAAGGGATGGAGACAGGCCGTTCAGGCCTTATGCCGGTCTGACTGTCGGTCTCTGTTCCAGCTCCGACGGTATGTTTGCCGGTATGCGTGGACTCTACCACTTGCGCGCCGTTCTGATGAATGTCGGCGTACAGATCGTCACCGAGCAATGCTCGGTCGGTCATGCGTCGGTGGCGTTCAATGACGATGGTACGCTGAAAGAAGAACGCAGCGCGAGAATGCTCTCAGCTGTCTGCCGCAGCCTCATCGCACGGGTGGAAGAAGCAAAAAGCTGATTCCGTCTCTTTCGTAACGAGTCTTGTTGTGCGAAGAGAATAAAAATCACCACGGAGACTCTCATGACGACGACAGATTTGCGCGATCAAGCATCCGGGCGCTTGATCGTGGGCCTCGACGTGCCGACCATCGCCGATGCTGAGAAGGCGGTCGAAGAGCTGGGCGACGCTGTTTCCTTTTACAAGATCGGATATCAGCTGGTTTTTGCGGGTGGTCTCGATTTCGCAAAAAGCCTTGTGGCGGCGAAGAAGAAAGTCTTCCTCGACATGAAGCTGCTTGATATCGATAACACCATCGCGAAGGGTGTTGAGAATGTCGCGAAGATGGGTGTTTCCATGCTCACGCTTCATGCCTATCCGAAAGCGATGCGGGCAGCGGTGGAAGCCGCCAAGGGATCGGACCTCTGCCTCCTGGGCGTGACGGTTCTAACCTCAATGGACAATGCCGATCTGCGGGAAGCAGGTTATTCTGATGATGCCGAAACGCTGGTGCTGAAACGCGCCCTTCAGGCGCGTGAGGCTGGTATGGGCGGCATTGTTGCTTCCGCGGTCGAAGCGGCAGCCATCCGTCAGGCGGTCGGCCCGGACATGGCCATCGTCACGCCGGGCATTCGTCCCGCCGGTTCGGAAAAGGGCGACCAGAAACGGGTCATGACCCCTGCGGATGCCTTGAAGGCCGGAGCCAGCCATCTGGTCGTTGCCCGTCCAATTGTCGGCGCGGTTGATCGCAAAGCCGCAGCCCTTGCCATTCTCGACGAAATGCGCTCCGTTGCCTAGTGCATTTCCAGAAAAAGCGCGAAGCGGTTTTGCGCGGTATAATGCGGTGGAAAAAACTGCGAGCTAGTGGAGGAAACAGCATGACCAAAGCCTACTGGATTGCCCGTGTGGATGTCCGTGATCCCGAGCGATACAAGGATTATGTTTCAACGGCGAAACCGGCATTTGAACGTTATGGTGCAAATTTCATCGCTCGTGGCGGCACGGCTGATGCAGTTGAGGGACAAGGTCGTGCCCGCAACGTGATCATCGAATTCGAAACCATGCAGCACGCGCTCGATTGCTATAATTCGCCGGAATATCAGGCGGCGAAGGCGATCCGCCAGACGGTTGCGGATGGTGAAATCGTCATCGTCGAAGGCGTTTAGAGCTCCGATCAGATAGGATCTGATCGGAACTCTAACCTATTATATTTTAAGCATAATCTTATCGATCCTCGTTTCATTTCGGTCGGATTATGCTCTAAGATCAAAGGGCCCGCAGGGGCTCTTTTTTATTTGCTGTTTAGAGCCGGACTGGCGGATCGTGCCGTCCGGCAAGCGTCAGATCGAGCAGCAGAACCTTTCCGGCATGGGGATCGGAACGGCGAGCCTCTTCGTCGAGGCCTTCATTGGCGCTGGTCACGATCATCACCGTCGCATCCGGTCCGACAAAAGCGGGGCATGATGGCTGGCGGACCGGCAGTGAAATCGAGCGGATCAGGCGGCCTTGCGGTGAATAGGCATTGAGCGAACTGCCGCCCCAACAGGCATTCCACAGCGTGCCTTCCGCATCAACGACCGAGCCATCGACACCGCCTTCTTCGGCCCGGTGGTGGAAGACGCTTTTGTCGGATATCGGTAATCCTGTCTCAGGGTCTGTATCGACCCGCCAGATGATGTTGCGATCCGTGTCTGCGAAATAGGCGATCTTTCCATCGGAAGAAAAGCAGATTGAATTGGTGATCGTGATACCTGAGAACAGCTTTTTCACCTGGCCTTCACGATACCACCAGATCGAGCCTGCATCGGTCTCGGCCTTTTTGCCCATCGTGCCAATCCAGAACGATCCTGATGGATGCACGCGCGCATCATTGGAACGGGTAACCTCATTGTCGGCTTCAAGTGGATGATGGAGGGTCAATCGCCCGTTGGCCCGTTCCCGGATGAACAGCCCATGCTCACTGACGATCAATTGCCGGTCACGGTCGATGACGGCGAGAGCGCTGGCTTTCATGCCGAGCGCATGGACGTGGATTTCGCCGCTGTCCCAGTTCTTCTCGATCAGTTTCTGGCCGAGAATATCGAACCACCAGACATTTCCGCTCAGTGGATCATAGCCGGGGCCTTCGCCCAGTTCTGCTACATGGTCGGCAAACAGGGTAGTTTTAACGACGGTCACTTTTTCCTCCCGAGACGCTCGAAGCGATTGAATCCAACATAATCAACGGATGAAAGCTGATCCAGTTCAACTTCAAGCATTGTAAGTGCACAACAGACACCCGAGAACGGATTGAGAGAAAGGACTATGTTGCCCAGTCATTCCGTTTTAGATTTCCCGCAACTTCGAATCGCGAGGAAATCATGGCTCTCAAAGTCGCGGTCCAGATGGACCATATCAGCACGGTGAACATTGCGGGCGATACCACATTCGCCCTTTCGCTCGAGGCGCAGAAGCGCGGTCATGAGCTTTACCATTATACGCCAGACCGGCTTTCGATGCGCGATGGCGTCGTTTCCGCCCGCTTGGAAAAGATGGAAGTGCGCGACGTCAAGGGCGATCACTATACGCTGGGTGAGCCGATCCGCCGCGACCTGTCGGAAATGGATGTGGTGCTTCTGCGTCAGGACCCACCCTTCGACATGAACTATATCACCACCACCCATCTTCTGGAGCGGGTTCACCCGAAAACACTGGTCGTCAACGATCCGGCATGGGTGCGCAACAGTCCCGAAAAAATCTTTGTGACAGAGTTTCCCGACCTGATGCCGGAAACGCTCATCACCAAGGACCCGCAGGAAGTCATGGATTTCCGTCGCGAGTTCGGCGACATCATTTTGAAGCCACTTTATGGTAATGGCGGTGCGGGCGTCTTCCATCTGGCCGATGGTGACCGCAACCTGACATCGCTTCTGGAAATGTTCGGTCAGCTCTTCAAGGAGCCGTTCATTGCACAACGTTATCTGAAGGACGTACGCGCCGGCGACAAGCGCATCATCCTGATTGATGGCGAACCTGTCGGCGCAATCAATCGCGTGCCGTCGGAAACCGATGCCCGTTCCAACATGCATGTCGGCGGGCGTGCGGAACAGAGCAAGCTTACGCCACGTGAACGCGAGATTTGCGAGCGCATTGGCCCATCGTTGAAAGAACGTGGTTTCATTCTGGTCGGCATTGATGTGATCGGCGACTACATGACCGAAATCAACGTTACCTCTCCAACTGGTATCCGCGAAATCCAGCGTTTCGACGGGACCAACATCGCAGCCCTGTTCTGGGATGCGGTCGAAGCCAAACGTTAATTTGTTCTCTTAACGTTCTTGAATTTACCGCTCGCTCGTGCTTAACTCTCTAAGTTGTATTTGAGTTTTTACTCACTTAAGAGGTGTATTGCGTGGCGAGCGGGGGCACATGGTCGCGCGGGTTGGAACAGTTGCTTTTCAAGGCATAGAAGCTGTGCCTGTCGACGTGCAGGTGATGGTCGCGCCGGGCAAGATGGGCATGTCCATTGTCGGCTTGCCGGACAAAGCCGTGGCGGAGAGCCGCGAGCGGGTGCAGGCGGCATTGCACGCCTCGGGCTTTTCCATGCCGACCAAGCGGGTGACGGTTAATCTGGCGCCTGCCGACCTGCCGAAAGAAGGATCGCATTACGATTTGCCCATTGCTGTCGGGCTTATGGCGGCGATCGGCGCTATCCCGGCGGATGCAATCCAGTCCTATCTCGTTCTGGGTGAACTTTCACTCGACGGCTCGATAACACCGGTGGCTGGCGTCCTGCCTGCCGCAATCGGTGCGAACCGGGATGAGAAAGGGCTTATCTGCCCGTATTCCTGCGGGCCAGAAGCAGCCTGGGCGGGTGCCGATATCGATATCCTGGCTCCGCGCAGTCTTATCGCCCTTGCCAACCATTTTCGCGGCACGCAGGTTCTGACCCGACCGGAACCATCCATGCGGCTTTCCGGTGAAACGGAACTCGATCTTGCCGATATCAAAGGGCAGGAGACCGCCAAGCGAGCGCTTGAGATCGCTGCTGCGGGCAATCACAATCTGTTGCTTGTCGGGCCACCGGGATCCGGCAAATCCATGCTTGCTCAGCGATTGCCATCCATTCTGCCTCGCCTTTCTCCGCGTGAATTGCTGGATGTATCGATGATCGCCTCGATTGCGGGTGAGCTTTCGGGTGGAAAACTGTCAGATCGCCGTCCGTTCCGTGCGCCGCATCATTCGGCGTCCATGGCGGCAATGGTCGGCGGTGGACTGCGCGCGCGCCCGGGCGAGGTATCGCTTGCGCATAACGGCGTGCTGTTTCTGGACGAGTTTCCGGAATTCTCGCCACAGGTGCTGGATTCCTTGCGTCAGCCACTCGAAACCGGTGAATGTCTCATTGCACGCGTCAATCATCGCACCAGCTATCCAGCGCGCTTTCAACTGATCGCCGCCATGAATCCCTGCCGTTGCGGTATGGCGGGCGAACCCGGTCATGTCTGCGCGCGGGGCCCCCGTTGTCAGGCCGATTATCAGGCGCGTATTTCGTGGCCGCTCCTCGACCGTATAGACTTGCGGGTGGATATGCCTGCCGTCTCTGCCTTCGATCTCATCAAGCCATCCCGATCGGAAACGAGCGAGACGGTCGCGCAACGCGTCTCCCGCGTTCGTGCGATTCAGACCCAGCGTTATTCAGCGCTCGGTCTGAAGCCGTCCCTGACCAATGCCTATTGCTCGGCCAAACTGATCGAACAGGTTGCTGAGCCGGACGCGGCAGGCCTCAAGCTTTTGCGTGACGCAAGCGAGCAGATGCGTTTTTCTGCCCGCGCTTATCATCGCATTCTGAAGGTCGCCCGGACGCTGGCCGATCTAGACGGGAGCGACAAAGTCGGTCGCATTCATTTGGCCAGCGCCATATCCTATCGCATGGGCGCGGAAAGGCTGGTTTCCGCAGCCTGAACATCTTCTACGACGTCACGTTTTCAAGCGTCTTCATCCGATCACGCGATTGCACGCGAATCTCGCCATTGTTGAGAAAGAGGCATGTATCGAACAATGTGAGATCAAGCGGGTTGGGAAGCCGAACATCCTCGATCCCTGGGCACGGCTTTGCCGCTGGATCAAAGGAACGGTCGATTTGCGATATACACAGAATGGTGAGCCTTCGCTTTGAAGCAAATGACCTGAGTGCCGCAATCTGGGTCGACAGGTCGGGTTTTTCTCGCTTCTGATCGAGAATCTGCAGATAATCGACGATCACGATGGTTCCAGCCGAAGCAGCCTCGAGTTTGGCTATCATATAATCGGCGCAGATGGCATCCGAGCAATCGAAACGGAATAGATGCCGGAAGTTATCGCGATCGACGCCGAGTGCCTTGAAGCGTCCGGCGATATCCGTCTCAGTGTATTCAAGCGAAAAGAAAAGGCCGTAATTGCCATCTCGCATGGCCTCAATCATTATATCAAGGCTGAACAGGGTTTTGCCATGGCCCGGTCTGGCGCCAATCAGCACCATGCTGCCGGACTTGAGATAGCCATAGATTTCGCGAGCAGAAACGGGAGCGGATGTGTTGTTAACGAGCAGGCTCCAGCTTCTGTAACCCTCCTGCGCGGCAACGCGATCAAGCGCTTCGTGAAGTGGAATATCAGCATCATTTGCCAAACGCTTGGCAAGCCGCTTCAGGTGATAGATAGGGGACGATAACCGCATCGATAAACCTCCTGTGACGAGCTGTCATTGCAGTCCCTCCTTGTGCATGTGCCCGAACAGTTGGTTCGATGATTTCATCTTCCTGCATGAAAAATGCTTTCCCGAACGGAGGGGGGAGGCTTGGAAGCAACCAGAATCGGAGAATAACGCAAATGGTCAGTCTGCGGAACTGCTATGTAGCTTAGACAGTATGACGAGGAAATTTCAGCGTGGCGCTATCGGCTTCCAGTGATGGAGGACGGACCTGTCTTCGCAAGAATAACACCAGTAATGGCCCTGAAAGGGCTGATCATACTGGCGGCTGATTGGACGTCCGGCCAGAAAGCAGAGCAGCAGCGTACCGGCACCACCGTGGCCGACAATCGCGATGTCTCCGGAGGCCGGAGATGATTTCACTGCTTCGAAACCGTCCACGATGCGTCGTTGCACATCGATGGCCCGCTCCCAGCCGTGAATACTTGCTTCGGGTGCGGAAAAGAACTGGTCGGCTACAGTCTCGTGTTGTTCGGCGGGCAGGAAGCCAGTGGCGCTTCGGTCGATCTCGTTAAAGCGGCTGTTGGTTAATGGACCGACTCTCAAAATATCCGCAAGAATTTCAGCAGCTTCAGTTGCCTTTGCTTCCGTGCTGGACCAGATCGATGTGATCGATTGCAGTTCAGGCTGGTTGGCAAAGGAGCGCATCCGTTCAATTCCGCGCTCCGACAGGTTCCACGACGGAACAGGCTTTGCGGGATCAATCACGACTTCCGCATGCGAGATAAAGTAGATTTTCTTCATACGCCCCCCAATAGCCGTATCATTGTAAACAACAGGGCGCATTTCGCGCCCTGTTGCCAACCCATTGAGTTCATATTCCGAAAGTTACAAGTCCATTCTCATCGATGGCCCAGGCCGGGTTCCATGCAATTTCCCAGGCGTGATCGTCAGGATCGGCGACATAGCCGCGAAAACCACCATGGCTCGGCGCGTCAGCCGAACGCACCAGTTTGCCACCAGCCCCAACCAACCGGTCCATCAGTGGCGCGACATCCGTTTCCAGTTCCACATTATGTGCAAGAGAAAATGCGCCGGGCTGCTGTAGGCCTTTGCGGTTCATATCGGTTTCGAGCGAAGCTTTCAGGAAGGTTCCGAGAACGAAACCGTTCATCTGATAGAAGATGATTTCTTCATTCTCGAAAACAGGCACCCAGCCGAAGCCCTGCGTGTAAAAACGACGTGAGCGTTCAAGATCGGCGATGCCAAGCGTAATGACGGAGATTTGCTGTTTCATGACCAAGACCTTTTATTCTCCAATGCACCATTGCATCGGAGTGTAAGGTCAAGGGACTCGACGCATTTGCCGAAATGAAAACAATTGCGAAGGCCAGCACCCGCTTTGCAACGGGGATCGGGCTAACCGCACCGACCTCTCCTTTTTAGACCCGGAATGAATAGCACATTCCGGGACGTTTTCAAAAACATATGGGGAAGGTTTTGTGTCAGCGTACCGAACCGACGAGGAGATTGTCCGGGCCTTCGATGGTAACCCAGCGACCGGTATCGTTGGCTGCCTGACGCTTCAGATAAGTATAATCGGTCTCGTTCCAGCGCATGACTTCATCGGTCAGATTGTCGAGAACGAAATCACCGCGATCCGTGCGAACGGTGAGGACTGCATGACCTTCGCCGTCCGGCTTGCGAACGACAGTGATCAGAAGATCGGTGATCGGAATGCCGGCCTTCTGCAATTCACGCTGCTTCAGCAGGACGTAATCTTCGCAGTCACCAACGGTCGTCGGGTAAGCCCAGTATTCCTCGACGCCATAGATTTCCATGTCGGTCATCGGCTTGATGCGTTCATTGATCGAAAGATTGATCTCGACGATGCGCTGCCAGTTTGAATGGTTGAGCTGCAGTGTGCGGGTGTCGCGACTGGTGATGCCGCATTCCTTGGCTTCGCGCTTGCAGAATTCATAATGTCCAATCGGCTGCGAGGTCAGCTTGCCGGTCTGCATGAAGTCGCCGGAGGCAGCTTCCGCACCAAAGCTTGCCATCAGCAGCGAAACTGCAAAACCGGCGACTGCCATAATCTTTGTGGTCGAGCGAACAACGCAAAACATACTCAACGCCCTTTGGCTCTCGCCAGTTACTCATTTGTTAACGAAACGTTAATGTCTGAAATACTCCAGAGTCAATTCAGTTCGCCTTGGGCACGCCGGACTTCTTAATTAATGGTTAACGAGGGTGGTGCCAAAAATTGCAATTATTGATTGAATTTAGCGGCTGAGCGGAACCGATCAGGCGGTAAAAATCACTCATAATTTTGCCACGGTCCGGGCGCTTGTCTTTTGCCTCGAATAAGCCAATGTTGGTGTCGACCGGATCGTAACGATCCCTTTGCAAAGGCCAAAAGATGACAGGCGCAACGACGCGCAAGGCCACGGCAGACGACATAGATGCGCTCCTGCGCATCGAGGAGCGCTGTTTCGAGACGGACCGGATTTCTCGCCGTTCATTTCGCGCCCTCATCGCACGACCAACCGCAGAAACCATTGTTGCAACAATGGATGGCACGGTCATCGGCTATGCGATGATTCTTTTCCGCCATGGCACCGCGCTTGCGCGACTTTACTCGATAGCCGTCGACCCGGAGGCCAAGGTCAAGGGCGTCGGCTCTCTTCTGTTGCAAGCGGCGGAAACGGCAGCTTACGACCACGACCGTCCGTTGCTGCGGCTGGAAGTGCGCGAGGATAATGAACGCGGTATCGCGCTTTACAAGCGGCATGGCTACCGCCCCATTGGACGCTATCTCGATTACTACGCTGACCATTCGGATGCGTTGCGTTTCGAAAAGACGGTTCGCGGTGACATTTCACCCGTCACGGCCTTTCCCTATTACGAGCAGACGACTGATTTTACCTGCGGTGCAGCCTGCCTGATGATGGTGCTTGCCCGGCACAATCGGGAGACGCAGCTCGACCCCGTGCTGGAAGTCCGCCTTTGGCGCGATGCGACGACGATTTACATGATGTCGGGGCCGGGCGGTTGTGAGCCGTTTGGGCTTGCGGTCGCTGCGCATGAGCGCGGTCTGAAAGCATCGATCATCGTTTCCATCGAGGACATGCTTTTCCTGCAGTCGGTGCGTTCGGAGGAAAAGCGCAAGGTGATGCAACTGGCGCAGACCGATTTCCGCCAGCGTACAGAAGCCTATGCAATTCCGGTGGACTATCGCGGTTTCACGCTGCACGACATTCTCGCTGCCTTGCGCCGTGGGGCGGCAGTGATCGTGCTGATCAGCGGTTATCATATGTTCGGCAAGAAAGTGCCGCACTGGGTGCTCGCCCATGGTGAAGATGGGCGGCATATTCTCATTCATGACCCTTGGGTGGAGGAAGAGCTCGGCGAAACCATTGCCGATGCTGCAAATGTCCCTGTTCCCTTCCACATTTTCGACCGCATCGCACGGTTCGGCAGTGATGGGCTCAGGGCGGCCGTTATTCTGGAAAAAAGGACGGACTGATGACGATCTGCGTCATTCTGGTAGGGCGCCTCTCGGATATCGACAATGGGGCGACGCCGCACAAGGTCATGACCACGCGTGACTATCTCGCGCATCCCGCTCTCTTCAATGGGCAGCTGCACCCGCGCATCATCAACCTGTCGCGCTCCTACGCCTATCAAAGCCGTGGCTATTACGCTTCGCTTCTGGCTGAAGCGCGGGGGCATCGCATCATCCCCTCTGTGGAAACGATGATCGATTTGTCGGAACGGCGACTTTATGAAAACGCTATTCCCGAACTCGAAGACATGCTGAACAAGGCGCTCGGCAAGCATCCGGACAGGGCGCCCGAAACAATCCACGTGCATTTCGGTCTTGCCGATAACCCCGAGTTTGAGCGCTTCGGACGGCTGCTCTTCGACTGGTTTCGCGCGCCGTCGCTGGAAGTCACGGTCAAGCCCGGTGAATGGGCGCGCATCCAGAAGATCGGCTTTGCGAATATCACCAAGTTTACCAAGGCGCAGAAGGAACGCTTCGAGGACGCACTTGATCGCTATACCCAGCGTGAGTGGCGCGCCGCGCGACCAAAGGTCCCGGCGCGCTATTCCTTCGCAACGCTATGCGATCCGAAAGAGCCAATGCCGCCTTCGACCGTTTCAACGCTGAAGCATTGGGCAAGAATCGCAGCCCGGCTCGGAGTGGAAGTAGAGCCGATCGGCAAGCGCGATCTGCCGCGGCTTGCCAACTATGACGCACTGTTCATCCGTGAGACGACATCGATCTCCAATCACACCTACCGTTTCGCCCGGCGGGCGCAGCAGGAAAACATGCCGGTGATTGATGATCCAATTTCCATGATCCGCTGCACCAACAAAGTTTATCTGCACGAATTGATGCAGGCGAACGACGTGGCGGTTCCGCCGACGGTGATGATTGCAGGTGAGGAGGATCTGGAACGCGCTGCCGACATGCTCGGCTTTCCGATGGTCATCAAGATACCGGATTCGTCATTTTCGCGCGGCGTGAAGAAGGTGAAGGATTTTGCCGAACTGAAAGCGCTCGCCACTTTATGGCTGGAGGATAGTGATCTTCTGCTGGCGCAGAAATACATGCCGACGAAGTTCGACTGGCGTGTTGGCGTTCTCGACGGAAAGCCGCTTTTCATCTGCCAGTACATGATGGCCAAGAACCATTGGCAGATCGTCAAGCACGATACGGGCGGCAAGCCTCTGGAAGGCGGGTTTCGTTCCTATGCGCTGGGCGATGCGCCGCCATCGGTTCTGGAAACCGGGCTACGCGCGGCACGCTGCATCGGCGACGGGCTCTATGGCGTCGATCTGAAGGAAACGGACGATGGCGTGGTGGTGATCGAGGTCAACGACAATCCCAATCTTGAACACGGGATCGAGGATGCCGCCGAAAAGGACGAGGTCTGGATCAAGCTGACCCGCTGGTTCACCGACCGGCTGGATCGGAAATAGGCATCTCACCCAAAAGTGGGAACCTATTTTGGGGCGAGGAAATGCCGAAAACAATTCGATGGAGCATTTCTAACGATCGAACTTAGATCGGAAATGCTCCATATCCAACAGTCGGACGAAATGTCGCCAAAATCAAAGCGGCGTAAAGCAGACCTTGGTGTGTCCCGCGCCGATGAAGCCAAGGCGGCCTGCGGCACCCTTCGACAGATCGAGGACGCGTCCCTTGATGAACGGGCCGCGATCGTTGATGCGCACGACGAGTGACTTGCCGTTTCTCTGATTGGTAACCTTGACCTTACTGCCAAGCGGCAGGGTGCGGTGTGCTGCGGTCAGGCCGGCTGGGTTCATACGTTCACCCGAAGCCGTACGGGAAGTGAGGGCGTACCACGAGGCACCGCCGCATTGCTGTGCTGAAGCCTCGATTGCGGTGGTCGCGAGAAGACCGGTTGCCGCAACGGCGAGCATAGCCATACGGGTCTTGAAAGTCATGCCAGATCCACTAGTTGTTAACGGGGTGTCCCACAGTTGTCGCTGAGAAAGACAATCGCGAACTGGAATCTAAATGTGGCGCTGGCGTGGTTTGAATGAGAACATTATGCGATAATTGAATCTATATCGCATCGGGAAAATCATCCTATACTAAACGTTGTTTATTTAATCAGATAAACATAACCAAGGAATATTAGGAAAGATTCTGTTTGGTTGCTGTCGTGCCGTTTACGATTCGTTAGGAATCTGCGGCAACCTTTGCTGCGCCTTGTTTTCGCGCATTGATTGCAAGAAGAACTGCTTACCCGGACGGAGGTTCGGTGCGATTGCGTTGCAATTTTTATTTGTAGAACAAGTTTTCATCCTGAGTGGCAAAGTTAAGGAAATAAGGCATTTCGGGGGCAAAGCTGCAATTTATGACTGTGTTTTACAATTCCTTACCGGTCTCAAAAAGTTATCCACAGGGGCTGAAAGGCAGTGGGATGACATTTCTTTGACCGCTGTGAACCTGCACGAAAGCGCCAGAATCCTGTTATAAGCGTCCAGATCAGACGATGGAACGCCATGCAGGACCACCCGGAAAAAGACAGGATCGAGACCGCTTCACCAGCAATTTCGGCGGGTAAGCGGATACTCTATCTTTGCCTCGGCTTCCTGATGCTGGCGCTTGGCATCATCGGTGCTTTCCTGCCGGTCATGCCAACAACGATCTTCATCATTTTTGCCGCGTGGTTCTTTGCACGATCATCGCCGAAGCTTGAGGCTCGCCTGCTTGCCGATCAGCGTTTTGGTCCTCTGGTCATAAAATGGCGTGAGCGTGGAGCCATTCCGCCACGTGCAAAGCTCTATGCCTGTCTTGGTATGACGGTCGGTTATGGCCTGTTCTGGTGGGGCGCGAAACCCGGCTGGCTGCTGGCAACATCGGTAACTGTTTTCATGCTCGGCTCGGCTGTTTACGTGCTTTCGCGTCCGAGCGAATAATGGCTTCAACCACACCAGCGATCGCGATAAGAGTGGCCGAAACCACCATGGGAGCCGCCAATGTCCTTGTCTGCCGTCAATCCGCTGATTAATCGCCTTTCCGCGCCGCCCATTCCAGCGGTGCAGGCCTGGGCGCGGGACTATGACGGGTCGCGTGGTGCTCTGATTGATTTGTCGCAAGCTGTTCCCGGCTATCCTCCGCATCCAGACATGCTGCACTTTCTCGGCGAGGCAGCCGGATCGGTCGCCTCTGCCGGTTACGGTCCGATTGAGGGCGAAAAGGTTCTGCGCGAAGCCTATGCTGCGCATGTCGGACAACTCTATCGCGCGCAGATCGATGCCTCCAACGTCCATATTACATCCGGCTGCAATCAGGCCTTTATCGCTGCCATCATGTGTGTGGCGCAAAGCGGCGATAGGGTGCTGACCACCGATCCATTCTATTTCAACCATCGTTCATCGCTGGAAATGCTCGGCATCGATTCAGGTTCGGTGCCCTGCCATGCCCAGAATGGTTTCATCCCAAGCGCGGAAGATTTCCGGGCTGTGCTTCGTCCGGGTATTGCGGCGCTGGCGCTTGTTTCCCCGAACAACCCAACCGGGGCGATTTATTCGGCGGGACTGTTATCGGAAATCTATGCTCTCTGCCGCGACAATGGAACATGGCTCATTCTGGACGAGACCTATCGCGATTTTATGGCTGATCCCAATGAACCGCCGCATCGGCTTTTTGACGAGGCGGACTGGCCGTCGCATCTGATCCAGCTTTACAGCTTCTCAAAATCGTTCTGCATTCCGGGGCACCGGCTTGGTGCGATTGTCGCGGGCCAGGCGATGGTCGAGAACGTTGCAAAAGTCATGGACAATCTGCAGATATGCGCAGGCCGCGCGCCACAGATCGCAGTTGCACGCGCCATCGAGCCGTTGACCGGCTGGCGTGACGATAATCGCGGCGAGATTGCAAGGCGTGCCTCTGCATTGCGGTCGGTCATGGCCAATATCGAAGGCTGGCATGTGGAGGCGGTTGGAGCCTACTTCGCCTTCGTCCGTCACCCATATCCTGATGCCTCATCGGTCGAGGTTGCCGAGCGCCTTGCGAAGTCACTTGGCGTCATCACCTTGCCGGGCCGGTTCTTCGGTGATGGGCAGGAAGCATTTCTGCGCTTTGCCTTCGCCAATGTCGATGTTTCGGGGATTGAAGATCTCGGTGCGCGTTTGCCGCATTTCTAAGAGCATTTCCAGCAAAAGTGCGAAGTGGTTTTGCGTCGGATAATGCATACAAACAAAGAGATAGGTCGGTTCCGCGATTCTGTGTTAACCGGAACCGCTCAAGCGCTGAAATCTTTGCCGGTTCAGGGACCGGCAGAACCCCACAAAATCACTGGCAAGCGGCTCTGATACAAACCTGTAACAATAGTGTCATATGAATGTAATATAGAGCGCGTAGAGGGCTAACGACGCCACATCGTCATATGTCTTTTACAACAGGAGCCGCAGCTCATGAACAAGATGATTTCCTCGACCGCAGCGATTGCCATCGCTGCTGTTATGTCGGTTTCCGCCGCTCAGGCGCGCGATCAGATTCAGGTTGCCGGTTCCTCGACCGTTCTGCCTTATGCAAAAATCGTCGCCGAAACGTTCGGCGAAACCTTTCCGAACTTCAAGACACCGGTTGTTGAATCGGGCGGTTCGGGCGCAGGCATCAAAGAATTCTGCAAGGGCGTCGGTGAAAACACCATCGATATCGCCAATGCATCGCGCGCCATGAAGGACTCGGAACTGAAGTCATGCATCGACGCTGGCGTCAAGGATGTTCAGGAAGTGCGCTTCGGCTATGACGGCATCGTCTTCGCGACCGACGCCAAGGGTCCGGATTGGAAGCTGAAGCCGGAAGATGTCTACAAGGCTCTCGCAGCCAAGCTCGTCGTCGACGGCAAGCTGGTCGACAATCCAAACACCAAGTGGAACCAGGTCAACCCGAACCTTCCGGACTGGGACATTGCTGCCTATATCCCAGGCGAAAAGCACGGCACCCGCGAAGTGTTTGAAGAAAAGGTTCTTGCCGACGGCTGCAAGCACTCCGGCGCTCTGGACGAAATCAAGAAGACCGGTCTTGACGACAAGGCTGCCGCTTCCGCCTGTATCGCAGTGCGCAAGGACGGCAAAGCTGTCGACATCGACGGCGATTATGCCGAAACGCTCGCCCGCATCGACTCCAACAAGACCGGCGTTGGTGTATTCGGCCTCTACTTCTTCGAAAACAACGCTGACAAGCTGAAGGTTGCGACCGTCAACGACATCACCCCTTCGGCTGAAACCGTCGCTTCGGGCGAATATCCGGTGTCGCGTCCACTGTTCTTCTACGTGAAGAAGGCTCACCTAGGCGTTATCCCAGGTCTGAAGGAATATGTTGAGTTCTTCCTGAATGACCAGATGATCGGTCCTGACGGCCCGCTCGCCGAATATGGTCTGGTTCCGGCTCCGGACGCAGAACGTGAAGCACAGCGCGCCGCCTTCACCGAAGGCAAGACGCTGGCTGCGAAGTAAGTTTTAATCTGTGGAACGCGGGGATGACGAATCTCCGCGTTCTTCTCCTTTCGCGCCTTTGCACTATGACAGGCGCATCCGCGTGGAACGGTATGGGTGGAAGCTGCACCTCAAAACCGTCCGCATTCATCAGGGCAACCGGGGAAATTGAATGTCCTTCTTTCTGGTTCTCGTCAGTATCGTTGCAATCGGGCTGATCGGATTCTTCATAGGCCGCCAGCGTGCCGTTGCACTGGACAAGGCGCAGTCTGCTTCCGCAAAAGCCTCGCCGACCGAGAAAATGCATTCCCGCCCGCATTATCATGGCTGGTGGGTTTTCCTCGTTTCTGCATTGCCTGCGATTCTGTTTCTCGCTGTATGGGCCGTTGGAACGTCGGTCTATCTCGATCACAGCGCGACCGCCCGTCTGCCGGATGCTATCGAGGACGGCTCCTTCACCAATCGCAGCCTGCAGCTTGGCATGGTGCGTGGTCTGGCCAACGGGCTTGACCGGCTGACGCCTGCCGAACTGGAAAGCTTCCCGGCAAACTATCAGGATGCTCGCGCCGTTCTTGCATCCAAGGGCGTGGCGCTCGCGACTGAAGGCCAGGATTACATGGTGCCTATCGCGCTTTACCTGAAAAAGGCAACGGCGCTGACACACACCATCGGTTCAGCTGTTTCCTTGGTGATCGCCATCGCAGGCCTGATCTTCGGCCTTTCCACGATCAGCCGCCGCATGCGTGCACGCAACAATGTCGAGCGGATCGTTCTCTGGGGGCTGATCGCCGCATCCGGTATCGCCATTCTGACGACCGTCGGCATCATCTGCTCGATGCTGTTCCAGACGATCAGTTTCTTCCAGTCAGTCTCGCCGTGGGAGTTCTTCTTCGGCACTGTATGGGACCCGCGCTTTGCCGCCGCCGGCTCGGGTGGTGAGACAGGCCAGTTCGGTCTCATTCCGCTTCTGGCTGGTACACTTTACATCGCCCTTGTGGCCATGCTGTTCGCTGTTCCAGTCGGCTTGTTTTCGGCCATCTACATGGCAGAATATGCGTCGCCCCGAGTGCGCACGATCGTCAAGCCGGTCCTTGAGCTTCTGGCCGGTATTCCCAGCATCGTCTACGGTTTCTTCGCCCTTGTGACAGTCGGACCTTTCCTGCGCGATCTCTCGATTGCCATTGCAGGCGGTCAGGGCTTCATCATGGCGCAGAGCGTTCTGACCGCTGGTCTCGTCATGGGTGTGATGCTGATCCCCTTCGTGTCCTCGCTCTCCGATGACATTATCACAGCCGTGCCGCGGACATTGCGCGACGGTTCGCTTGGTCTTGGCGCAACCCGCTCCGAAACCGTCAAACGTGTTGTCCTTCCTGCCGCTTTGCCCGGAATTGTCGGCGCGCTTCTGATGACCGCATCCCGTGCCATCGGCGAAACCATGATCGTGGTTCTTGCCGCCGGTGTTGCGGCACGCATCAATATCAATCCTTTCGAAGCGATGACCACCATCACGGTGAAAATCGTCAACCAGCTCACCGGCGACCTTGAGTTCAACTCGCCGCAAACGCTGGTGGCCTTTGCACTCGGCATCACGCTTTTCGTCCTGACGCTGATCATGAACATCTTTGCGCTGCATATCGTGCGCAAGTACCGGGAGCAGTACGAATAATGACCGATACGACCTTCAACGCCAGCGGCGCCACGGCACAGCCGACGCGCCGCGATATCGGACTGAAACGCCGCTACGCTGCCGAACGTCGCTTCCGCTATTACGGTATTGCTGCGATCGCCATCGGCGTGTTCTTTCTGTGCGCACTTCTCTTCTCGGTGTTTTCCAAGGGCTATACAGCCTTCTGGCAGACGACGCTTTATCTGCCGGTCAAGCTTGAAGAGAAGGTGATTGACCCGGGCAACAAGCGCGCGACCGATCCGAATGTGCTGATCACGGCCAATTATCCGCTGCTGGTGCGCAATGCATTGGCCGAAAAACTGGGTGTTGCAGCGACAGACCGTCCGGCAATGCGTGATTTGGGCCGCTTCTATTCCGACGGCGTGCGCATTCAGCTGCGCAAGCTGGTGATGGACAATCCATCGCTCATCGGCACGACGCAGACTGTTCCGGTTCTGGCCGGCGCCGATATCGATTCCGCCTTCAAGGGGCAGATCGACCTTTCCGTGCCGGAGACGAGCCGCAAGGTTTCTGACCGTCAGGTGGGCTGGATGAAGATGCTTTCGGAAGAAGGCGTCATGAAGGAGGCCTTCAATACAGGTCTCTTCACTTTCGGTGCCTCCAGCCGTCCGGAAACCTCCGGTCTTGGTGTCGCACTGGTCGGCTCTCTCTACATGATGTTGATCGTTCTCGGCCTGTCGCTGCCTATCGGCGTCGCCGCTTCAATCTATCTGGAAGAGTTCGCCAAGAAGAACCGTTTCACCGACATGATCGAGGTGAACATCAACAATCTGGCAGCGGTTCCGTCCATCGTGTTCGGTCTGCTCGGGCTTGCTGTCTTCATCAATTTCTTCGGCCTGCCGCGTTCCGCGTCACTGGTCGGTGGTCTGGTGCTGACGCTGATGACGCTTCCCACCATCATTATCGCGACCCGCGCCGCCCTTCGCGCGGTGCCGCCGTCGATCCGCGCTGCGGCCCTCGGTCTTGGTGCATCGAAAACACAGATGGTGTTCCACCACGTCCTGCCGCTTGCCGCACCCGGCATCCTGACGGGAACGATCATCGGCCTTGCCCATGCGCTTGGTGAAACCGCGCCGCTTCTTCTCATCGGCATGGTGGCTTTCGTCGCCGACGTGCCGTCCACGCCAATGGATCCAGCGACGGCATTGCCTGTACAAATCTACATGTGGGCGAATGAAGCAGAACGCGCCTTTGTGGAACGCACGTCAGGCGCTATCATCGTCCTGCTTCTGTTCCTTGCCGTGATGAATATTGCAGCAATCATTCTGCGCCGCCGCTTCGAGCGCCGCTGGTAAACGGGAGTCGAAAGCTATGAACCTGATGACTGAACGATCTCTCGAGAAAGCCGTAGGAGAAAAGATGAACGCCAACGCCAATTCCATAAAGATGCGCGGCGACAAGGTTTGCGTATTTTATGGTGAGAAGCAGGCGCTGTTCGACGTCGATCTGGAAATCCAGGAAAAGATGGTCACGGCGCTGATCGGCCCTTCGGGTTGCGGCAAGTCTACCTTCCTGCGTTCGCTTAACCGCATGAACGATACGATCGAAGGCTGCAAGGTCGGTGGCAAGATCACGCTCGACAATGAAGACATCTACGATCCGAAGATCGATGTCGTCGAACTGCGCGCCCGCGTCGGCATGGTGTTCCAGAAGCCGAATCCGTTTCCGAAGTCGATTTATGAAAATGTCGCCTACGGCCCACGTATTCACGGTCTCGCCCGCACCAAGGCCGATCTTGAAGAAATCGTCGTGACGAGCTTGCAGAAGGCGAGCTTGTTCGAGGAAGTGAAGGATCGTCTGCACGATGCGGGCACCGGTCTTTCGGGTGGCCAGCAGCAACGTCTTTGCATCGCACGCGCGATTGCGGTGAGCCCGGAAGTCATTCTCATGGACGAACCGTGCTCGGCGCTCGACCCGATTGCGACCGCGAAGGTGGAAGAGCTGATCGATGAACTGCGCCAGAACTATACGATCGTGATCGTCACGCACTCCATGCAGCAGGCCGCGCGTGTTTCGCAGCGCACCGCCATGTTCCACCTCGGCAATCTGGTCGAAGTGGGTGACACGGAAACCATGTTCACCGCGCCGACCGAAAAGCGCACGCAGGACTACATTACCGGACGCTTCGGCTGATCCGCAACTGCGCTTCAACAGATAGACAGTGCGGCTTCCCCGCAATTTATATTACGAGGTCTACTATGCCGTCTCAGCATACCGTTCGCTCCTACGACGAGGAATTGAAGTTTCTCTCCCATAAGATCGCCGAAATGGGCGGACATGCGGAACGTATGGTCGAGCAGTCGGTCGCCGCTATCGTCAATGCGGACAATGCGCTCGCACAGCGCGTCATCTCCGACGATCTCATTCTCGATGCCAGCGAGCGCGAGATTGACGACAAGGCTGTGATGATTATCGCCAAGCGTCAGCCCATGGCTGTGGACCTGCGCGAAATCATTGGCTCGATCCGCATCTCTGCCGATCTGGAACGCGTGGGCGATCTGGGCAAGAACATTGCCAAGCGCGTTGCCGCCGTTTCGGAATCGCGCCAGCCGGTAAAGCTTTATCGTGGGCTCGAAACACTCGCTGAGCTGGCGCTGACCCAGCTCAAGGATGTTCTCGACGCCTATGCGTCGCGCTCGGTGCAGCAGATCAATGTCGTTCGCGACCGCGACGACGAGATTGATGCCATGTACACGTCACTGTTCCGCGAGCTGTTGACCTACATGATGGAAGACCCGCGCAATATTTCCGCCTGCACGCATCTTCTGTTCTGCGCAAAGAATATCGAGCGTATCGGCGATCACGCGACCAATATTGCGGAGACCGTCTACTACATCGTGACCGGCCTGCAAATGCCGGCCGAACGACCCAAGGAAGACCTGAGCCACGGTATTGTCGTGGATGAGGCGCGTAAACCCTGAACTGCAGCCGACCGGACCACACGGTCCGGCGGTTGAGAATGAGTGAATAGCGCGGCGGCACGCGGTCGATTGGGGGATTGTATCTACCGCCCGCCGAATTTGGATAGGGAAATACTGGATGTCACAGGCACCCAAAATCGCTGTGGTAGAAGACGAAGAGGCGCTGAGCGTTCTTCTTCGCTATAATCTTGAGGCAGAGGGCTACCAGGTCGATACAATGCTGCGCGGCGACGAAGCCGAGATCGCCTTGCGCGAGAACGTACCGGATCTGCTCATTCTGGACTGGATGTTGCCGGGCGTATCGGGCATCGAGCTCTGCCGTCGCCTGCGCCAATGGCCGGAAACCGAACGCCTGCCCATCATCATGCTGACGGCACGTGGCGAGGAAAGCGAACGTGTTCGGGGCCTGAGCGTCGGCGCGGACGACTATGTCGTGAAGCCATTTTCGACGCCGGAATTGCTAGCGCGCGTCAAGGCGATGTTGCGCCGGTCGAATCCGAGCATTCTTTCGCATGTGCTGAAAGTGGGCGACCTGGTTCTCGACCGTCAACAGCATCGTGTCTATCGCAAGGAAAAGGAAGTTCGTCT
Source organism: Brucella cytisi (assembly GCF_038433355.1). Taxonomy (NCBI): domain Bacteria; kingdom Pseudomonadati; phylum Pseudomonadota; class Alphaproteobacteria; order Hyphomicrobiales; family Brucellaceae; genus Brucella; species Brucella cytisi. The sequence continues at coordinate 160,926 of NZ_JBCAUP010000013.1, read as the reverse complement.
CGGACCAACGGAATTCCGCCTGCTCGAATATTTCATGATGTCGCCCGGTCGTGTCTTCTCACGTAGCCAGCTTCTGGATGGCGTTTGGGGACCGGACATCTATGTCGACGACCGCACGGTGGACGTCCATGTCGGACGGCTGCGCAAGGCGATCAATGTCGGTCGTGCGCTCGATCCGATCCGTACCGTTCGGGGTGCGGGTTATTCTTTCGGGTGACCGCTGCGGTCATTTCGGCGTCAGGAACTGAACTTGTCCGACCCGCCACGGTATCCGTGGCGGGTCGTTTTTGTTTAAGACCCCGCTTTGCAAGGTGCGGATCGTGCTCGCCCGATTCGCATTGCAACAACCCGAAACGGGTCTCAAAAGCACAATCTCACGCGATGTTACAAATCTGTTGTCAAAGTTGACAAAGAGCAATGGAACCGGCCTGGAAGCAGAAATTCTACAGAAGATTTGAAACGCCACAAATGTGTATGCAAAAAAAGTACAAGAAAAAGTGAATTAAGGCAGCGATATGGCGTGTATTGCGAGACTTTGAATCTCGTGAAATCAATATCTTACCTGAATTGCTAATTCTCGTTAAGGAATTATTAATATATTTAAAGGGCTTGTAGGCACATTCGCAATCTCGATTCGGAATTGTTTTAGGACTTTTCAGCGGTCTCCAGCATTGTTGGGATTTGACCTGTTGCCTTTTTTTGGCCTAAAAATTCCAAAACCTTGAATTCGATTGAGCGACTGTAGGACGTGAGATTTTGATCTTCGTCCTCTTTGACTTGCACCGCAGTCAGACGTTCGCGCGCATCATTCCAGATGTGTTCGCCTGAATGGATGACTGGATCAGTTAAGGGTCCTAATATGAGACTGAGCCATTGACGCGCGCCGCGAAGTGGAAATTGCCCGCTCTTATCGGGCTGGTGATTGCGCCTTTCGTGGTGACCGGTTGCACGACAACCGGAACCTCGGGAAAAGCCAATTCGGAAAAGACGGCGGCAAGCCACGTCAAATCCGTCAATGGCGTGAAGACCTACACCTACACCGCACGGGACAAGAATTGCCTTGAACGTGCGATGTTCTTCGAATCCAATCGTTCGAGTTCCGACGGTCTTCTGGCTGTTGGTACGGTGGTCATGAACCGTCTCGCGTCGGGACGTTATCCGGATACGATTTGCGGTGTCGTCGGTCAGAAGAACCAGTTTGCGCCCGGTGTGCTTACCCGCCAGATGAATTCCAAGGCGCTGCCTGATGTTCAGGCCGCTGCCGACGCGGTTCTGAAGGGTGAGCGTCATCCGAAGCTCAAGAACGCCATGTTCTTCCACACGGCGGGTCTGAAGTTCCCTTACAACAATATGCATTACGTGCTCGTAGCCGGTGGAAATTCCTTCTACGAGAAGCGCAATCGCGACGGTTCGCTGCAAAATCCGGTTCCGCAGGAGCCATACAATCTGGCTATGGCCTATTCGCCGCAATCACCTTCCGTTCCACAGGATCCGTCTTATGATGTGACCCTGCCACAAACCGGCCCAGTTCCGGGAACGGAACCGACCGTTCAGGTGGCACTCGCGGAAGCGGTAAAGGCTCAAAGTGTGGACCAGAACACTGGTGCCGGTCCGCAGGCCCGTGGCGAACGACTGGCACGCCATCGCGGTGTGGCTGCACCTCAGCAGGAACAGCATATGCAGGTGGCCTCCTACCAGCCGCAATTCGATACGACAGCCCCGCAGCCGACATCGCTTGGCTATGCTCCGGCAAGCCAGAAGCAGGCTGACGCCATTGGCGCGCTACTTCTGTCCCAGGACCGTCCAGAAGCACCGCTATAAGAGGCGATTTTACAATCAGATAATCTGCAACGCCGGTCTAGTTCTACCTGACCGGCGTTTTGATTTTCTGGCTGATTGTCGTCGCTTTTCGGCGAAAGTTTCAGCGATAGATCGGGCGATAGATCACCATCGGAGTGTCGTAGAAATCAACCTGATTCTGCCAGGCACGCCGGTCAGCTCTGCGATCGAGATCCAGTCGCATGAGACAGTTGGCGAAAGCGTCAGTCTTGGCCTTGAAGCCATAGCTGCGGCAGGTCTGTTCGTCGGCCGCACGACGCTGTTCAGGTGTCATGGTCACGCAGCCCGCCAGAAGGCCGCTAACGCCCAGAAAGATAAGCACTTTCTTATTCATTACTGTCTGCTTTCTCCTGCAACTGACCGCAGAATTACTATACTGCAAAGGCAGGAAAAAAGGTGGTGAAATTATGCCGTCTGATAAACTGTCGGTGATTCCATATCCAAAAAGGTCTTCCACCCATGGCTCATGAACAGCTGAACCCAGTCATCGATCCGGTGAAACTCGAACGTCTCGCGGAAGTCGCCGTTCGCGTTGGTCTGCAATTGCGCGAGGGGCAGGATCTCGTCATTACCGCACCGGTCGTGGCCTTGCCGCTGGTTCGCCTTATCGCCAAGCATGCTTACAAGGCTGGGGCCGGACTGGTAACGCCATTCTTCGCGGATGACGAAATGGCACTTGCGCGTTACGAGAACGCATCCGACGCAAGTTTCGATCGTGCGGCGAGCTGGCTCTATGAGGGAATGGCGAAGGCCTATTCGGATGGCGCTGCCCGTTTGGCTATTGCTGCCGACAATCCGATGCTCCTCTCCAGCCAGGATCCGGCCAAGGTTTCACGCGCCAACCGGGCCAACTCGAAGGCTTATCAGCCGGCTCTCGAAAAGATTGCCGGTTTCGACATCAACTGGAACATTGTCTCCTATCCCAATCCGGCATGGGCGAAGCTTATGTTTCCGAACGAACCGGCGGACATCGCGACCCGCAAGCTAGCCGATGCGATCTTCGCGGCTTCGCGTGTCGATGTCGACGATCCGGTCGGCGCATGGGCGGCACACAATGCAGCGCTTCGCACCCGCACCCGCTTCCTGAACGGCAAGGCTTATAGCGCCCTGCATTTCAAAGGTCCGAACACCGATCTGACGGTCGGACTTGCCGACGGTCATGAATGGCACGGCGGGGCGTCTACGGCGAAGAATGGGATTACCTGCAATCCGAACATTCCGACGGAAGAAGTGTTCACCACACCTCATGCACTACGGGTCGAGGGCTATGTGACGAGCACCAAGCCTCTGTCGCATCAGGGCACATTGATCGAGGATATCGCGGTTCGCTTTGAAGGTGGACGAATTGTCGAGGCGAAGGCAAGCCGTGGTGAAGAAGTGCTCAACAAGGTGCTGGATACGGATGAAGGTGCCCGTCATCTGGGTGAGGTGGCACTGGTGCCGCATTCCTCGCCGATCTCGCAGAGTGGGCTTTTGTTCTACAACACGTTGTTCGATGAAAATGCCGCAAGCCACATCGCGCTTGGCCAGTGCTATTCCAAGTGCTTTATCGACGGCGCAAAACTGACGCCGGAACAGATCAAGGCGCAGGGTGGCAATTCGAGTCTCATCCATATCGACTGGATGATTGGCTCCGGCCAGATCGACGTCGATGGCATCAATACGGATGGAACCCGAGAGCCAGTGATGCGCAGCGGCGAATGGGCCAACTGATTATCACGAATAGAAAAGGCCGGGAGTTCCCGGCCTTTTCATTGCATCTGTGAGGTCAGTTCTTTTCCTGAACGTGGGCCTCAAGGAACCACAATGCCTTGTCGAGACCACGGGAAGCGGCGGTAAAAATATCCGCCGTATCGTCGTCACCTGCATCATCTGCATCCTTGATCGACTTGCGTACAAGATTGGCAACGTCGCCATAACGCTCGATCAGTGCAAGCAGATGGTCGTGAACGGCATAGATGTCGGTCGGATAAGGCTTGAGCTTGCTTTCCTTGGCCACGACCTGCGTGGTGCCATAGGCCGTTCCGCCGATCTGCACGGCACGCTCCGCAATCGTGTCGACATGTTCATCGAGATCGGCGCGGAAGCCATCGAGCATTTCATGAACTGCGATGAACTGCGGTCCCTTGAGGTTCCAGTGTGCCTGCTTGGTGATGAGGGCAAGATCGATTGTCGCGGCTAGATTTTCGTTGAGCAGCGCGATCATTGTCGTCTTCGTATTGGAAGGAAGATCGTTGCGGGTTGCATGCATCGACTTCTTGGACATTTTATCCTCATATCCTGTTGTTCAATCCGGCTTGGAGCGGCTGGGAGATGTCGCTCATCGTCACGGGTGGGTGTTCCAAACGCAAACGAACCCGCCAGATCATTGTAAGGCTCGATTGCCGGATGGGCCTTGTCGCCGTCAGGACAAAGCAAAAACGTTGCCGCACCCGGTTTTCAAACGCATATCGCCAAGTTTTGTTCCGCGAGAAGGGCTTAAAAACGAAACTGATCCAGCCTTTGGACAAGACTTGACTTGTCGCGAGCTAAAATCTGATTTACCCGGTTGCGCATGAAGATACTTGCGCTTGATACTGCCGCTTCGTGGTGTTCCGTTGCCGTCTACAATGCCGACGGCGAGGTCGTGCTTGCCGATGTGAGCGAAAACATCGGCAAGGGACATGCGGAAGTATTGATGGACTATATCGAACGTGCTGTGACTGAGGCGAAACTGTCGCTCCGCGATATGGATCGGATAGCGGTCAATATCGGACCGGGATCGTTTACCGGAGTTCGTATCGGTGTCTCGGCAGCACGTGGCTTTGCATTGGCGCTCGACGTTCCTGCTATCGGCATAACGGCGTTCGAAGCGTTGGCTGCGGAAACACAGATACTGTCCCCGGAAAAGCCAATTCTGGTTTTCCTCGACGCGCATCGTGGCGAGATTTATGCGCAATCATTCGATGCAAAAGGGTTGCCGGACGCGAAGCCGCTGGTTCTGTCGCGAGAGGAAGCGGAGGCTCTTGCTGTTTCTCAAGCGGAAAATACTGTTCTTGCAGGTTCTGCAGCCGCTGCGATCAATGACGTGCTTGGTGGCCGTTTCGAGTTGGGCCCAATAGAGCCAACCGCTAAAATCGGCATCTATGCGCGTCTGGCAAGCTTGCGCCAGCCGGGCGATGCGCCGAAGCCGCTTTACATGCGTGGACCTGATGCGAAGCCGCAGGTCGGGTTTGCGCTGCCGCGCAAGGCTACCGGAGAATAGCCGATGATGGGCTTGCCGTTTGGGCGTTTCGGTCGCAGACAAATCTCGGTGGAGCCGCTTGGCGCACAGGACAGTCATGCGATTCAGCGTATTCATGCAGTCGCTTTCCATCACGGCTGGAGTTCCGACGATTTCAGATCGCTGATCGCACAGGATACGGTTTTCGGTTTTGTTGCCCGTGCGGAAGGCAGACCGAACGATGCCTGTGGTTTCGTGCTGGCTCGTCTGGTGGCAGGTGAGGCGGAAATCCTGACGATCGCCGTCGCGCGTGATGTGCAACGCCAGGGCGTCGGGCGCGCGCTGATGGATGCCGTGTTGCGCCATCTCTATCAGGAGCGCGCCGAAACGCTTTTTCTGGAAGTGGATGAGGCCAATGTTGCCGCCCAGGCGCTTTATCGCCGTCTCGGCTTCCAAAAGGTTGGCGACAGACCCGCTTATTATGAAACCGCCAATGGGCGTTCGGCTGCGCTGATATTGCGCCGCGACCTGAGCCGTACTCCGGCAGGGCCACGATGATCGGAGCAATCCGCATCTTTCTCGTCGTCGCGGCAATGGTCGCATTGAGCCTGTCGCTTATTCCAGTTCAGTATCTGTTGCTTAAGCTGAAGAACAACTGGAAGCGGCGTCTGCCGACCCTTTTTCATCGTATTGCTGCACGCCTGTTCGGTTTTCGCATCAAGACCGTCGGCCAGATACACGAGGGCCGACCTTTGTTACTCGTCGCCAACCATACTTCGTGGAGCGATATTATTGTTCTGTCGACGGTCGGTCAGGTCTCCTTCATCGCCAAGTCGGAAGTCAGGAAGTGGCCTGTTTTCGGTATGTTCGCCGTTTTGCAGCGCACCGTTTTCGTGGAGCGGGAACGGCGGGGCAAAACGGGTGAACAGACATCCGAAATCGCAAGGCGTCTGGTAACCGACGACGCTATGGTGCTGTTTGCGGAAGGCACGACCTCGGATGGTAATCGCGTTCTGCCGTTCAAGACCGCGCTTTTTGGTGCCGCGCATGCCGCGATCAAGGAAGCCAATGTACCTGAAGTCGTGGTTCAGCCGGTTGCCATTGCCTATACGGGCGTGCATGGCATGGCCATGGGCCGTTATTTCCGCCCGATCGCATCATGGCCGGGCGACGTCGAGCTGATGCCGCACCTGAAAGGTATCTTGCGTGAAGGCGCTATCGACGTTGAAGTGCGTTTTGGCGAGCCGGTCGTCGTAACGGCCAAGACAGACCGCAAGGCGCTGGCTCGCACAATGGAAAACCGTGTGCGCTCGCTCTTGCAAAGTGCGTTGCTGGGGCGCGAGATTCCCGAAGAGTAACAACTGCTCCATCGGGTGTTCAGCCAAGTGTTCAGATTGTCACCTTTCAAAATGGTGACAAAAGCTGTAGATAGCCGCGCATGAGCGACAACATCACCGATCTCGAACCCACGGCAGAGCGTCCCAATGTGCGTAAGGTTTTCGTAAAAACCTATGGCTGCCAGATGAACGTCTACGATAGCCAGCGCATGGCCGACAGCCTTGCAGCGGAAGGCTATGTTGCGACCGATACGCCGGACGATGCCGATCTGGTTCTGCTCAATACGTGCCACATTCGCGAAAAAGCGTCGGAAAAGCTCTATTCCGCGCTTGGCCGTCTGCGCAAGATGAAGGATGCGCGTGAAGCGAATGGCAAGGAACTGACCATCGGTGTTGCGGGCTGCGTGGCGCAGGCCGAAGGGCAGGAAATCCTGCGCCGGGCGCCGAATGTCGATCTCGTCATCGGTCCGCAGACCTATCATCGCCTGCCCAATGCGCTTGCGCGGGTCCGCAGCGGCGAAAAGGTGGTTGAGACCGAATACGCTCTCGAAGATAAATTCGAACACCTGCCGTCGCCCAAGCGCGAGGAAACCCGCAAGCGCGGTGTTTCTGCCTTCCTCACTGTGCAGGAAGGCTGCGACAAGTTCTGTACCTTCTGCGTGGTTCCCTATACACGCGGCTCGGAAGTTTCGCGCAGCGTGAAGCAGATCGTGACAGAGGCCGAGCGCCTTGCCGACAGCGGCGTGCGTGAACTCACTTTGCTTGGCCAGAACGTCAATGCCTGGCACGGCGCTGGTGACGATGGTCGCAAATGGGGCTTGGGCGAACTCCTGTTTCGCCTGGCGCGCATTCCGGGCATTGCCCGGCTTCGTTATACGACCAGCCATCCGCGCGACATGGACGACAGCCTGATTGCCGCCCACCGTGATCTGCGCCAGCTGATGCCCTATCTGCATCTGCCGGTACAATCCGGTTCTGACCGCATTCTCAAGGCGATGAACCGTCGTCACAAAGCGGATGAATATGTGCGTCTGATCGAACGCATCCGCGAAGTGAGGCCGGATCTGGCGCTGTCGGGTGATTTTATCGTCGGCTTCCCCGGTGAAACCGATCAGGACTTCGAAGACACGATGCGGCTGGTGCGCGCAGTCAATTACGCGCAGGCCTATTCGTTCAAATATTCGCCTCGCCCCGGCACGCCGGGTGCCGATCTCGACGATCACGTAGAGGAAGCGGTCAAGGATGAGCGTCTTCAGCGCCTTCAGGCTCTCCTGTCCGAACAGCAATATGCATTTCAGGATTCCATGATCGGTCGCGAGATGGATGTGCTGCTTGAAAAGCCGGGTCGTGTCGCAGGCCAGATGGTGGGCCGTTCGCCATGGCTCCTGCCTGTCATCATCGATGACAGCAATGACCGGGTCGGCGACATCATTCATGTGAAAATCACATCCACAGGGACCAATAGCCTTATTGCGCAAAAACTGGCCTGAAGGCATGATGATGTCGAGGCAGAAAATTTCGGCGTATTGAGTCGCTTGCCGGTAATCCTGTCGAGACTTCGATTGCAATGCGTGAACGGTTTGCGTTCACGCATAATCTGGTCTGAAAAGTCGCAACTTTTCAGGATTGTGCTTTAAGGAGATACGGTTGAGCGCTACGGAAAAGCTGAAGTCTGCCAAGCCAACCAATCAAACGCAAAAAAGCCCGACGACCGGGGCCTCGGATATGGCCCACATCGTGCTCACTTTCGACAATAACCGTCTTGCCATCGCGCTTTACGGTCAGTTCGATGAGAATCTGGCCCGTATCGAACAGAAGCTTGGCGTGGATGTCCGCTCCAAGGGAAACCAGCTTTCGATCCGGGGGGAGCCGACCGCAACCGAGCAGGCGCGGCGTGCACTCGATCATCTTTATGAATCGCTGCAGAAAGGTCATGAGCTGACGACGTCGGATGTCGACGGCGCCTTGCGCATGGCAATCGCTGCGGACGACCAGCTGACGCTGCCGACCATGGAAAACAAGGGCAAGCTCTCTGCTGCCCAGATTTCCACGCGCAAAAAGACCATCTTTGCCCGCACGCCGACGCAGGATGCCTATATGCGTGCGCTCGACCGGTCGGAGCTGGTGTTCGGCGTCGGCCCCGCAGGTACCGGCAAGACCTATCTTGCCGTCGCCCATGCGGCGATGCTGCTGGAACGCGGTCTGGTGGAGCGCATCATCCTGTCACGTCCGGCTGTCGAGGCCGGCGAACGACTGGGCTTCCTGCCGGGCGATATGAAGGAAAAGGTCGATCCCTATTTGCGCCCGCTTTACGATGCGCTTTACGACATGATGCCTGCCGAAAAGGTTGAGCGTGCCATTACGGCAGGTGTGATCGAAATCGCGCCGCTGGCCTTCATGCGCGGGCGCACGCTGGCACATTCTGCGGTCATTCTCGATGAAGCGCAGAACACGACGTCCATGCAGATGAAGATGTTCCTGACTCGCTTGGGCGAGGGGTCGCGCATGATGGTCAATGGTGATCCGAGTCAGATCGATCTTCCGCCGGGCCAGAAATCAGGTCTCGTTGAAGCGCTTCGCGTGCTGGACGATGTCGAAGGCGTCATCAAGGTGCGCTTTACGGAGAAAGACGTTGTTCGTCATCCGCTGGTGGCGGCAATCGTCGGAGCTTACGACCGCGACGGCAAACAGCACGCGCGTTCGGAATGATCTTGCAATTGCCTATTGGAATCACGATTTAAGAAAAGCTGTCTGCCTTTTCGAGCGTGTCCCCAAAAGTGGGAACCGCTCTTGGCAGACAGCTTTCTTGTAACTGAAAGGATGATGCGGCTAGCCAGCACGGAGAGCCGCCGCAGAACGTGTCAAATAACGCGATCCATATCGATATCATGGTTGAAGCTGGCAACTGGCCGGATGAAACCGTCCTTGAAGGGCTCGTCAGAAAGTCGGTCGAGGCCGCCTGGGCCAATCTTGGCCTGAAAAGCGCGGCAAGTGAGCTCAGTGTTGTCTTCACCGACGATGCCTCGATCCAGAGCCTGAATGCGGAATGGCGCGGCAAGGACAAGCCGACCAATGTGCTGTCGTTTCCGGCGTTTCCGGTCAAGACCGGGGCGCAGCCGGGCCCGATGCTGGGCGACATCATCATCGCGCGCGAAACTGTCGAGCGTGAGGCCCGTGAAGAGGGCAAGCCGCTCGAAAACCATCTCGCTCACCTCGTCGTGCATGGCTTTTTGCACCTTTTGGGTTACGATCACGAAACCGATGCGGAAGCGGAGGTTATGGAGGGGCGCGAGCGTGAAATCCTTCATGCTCTTGCCATCCCCGACCCTTATGCTGTATCCGAATAAGACCTTAACAACGATTGACCATGGCTGATCAAACATCGCACCCCCCGTCCGCTGGCGAAAATCGCAGCGAGACTCAAGACGCCGAAGGGCAAAGTACGCAACGGCCCGTAGTGGCCGAGAAGCGTTCCCTCTTGTCTAATATTTTCCCATTCATGCGCTCGCGCCAATCATCTTCCCTGCGCGAAGATCTGGCCGATGCCCTTTCCAGCACGGCAAGCGAACAGGATTCAGCATTCTCGCCTGAAGAAAAGGCGATGCTGCATAACATCCTTCGCCTGCGCGAGATTCGCGTCGAAGACGTGATGATCCCGCGCGCCGATGTCGAGGCAGTGGAAATTTCCACACCGCTCTGGGAAGTGCTGGAGCTTTTCGAAAAATCCGGCCATTCGCGTATGCCGGTCTATGCCGAGACGCTGGACGATCCGCGCGGCATGATCCATATCCGTGATGTTCTCAATTACATTACCAAGCAGGCCCGCCAGAAGACCACGCGCCGTAGCAGCGCGCGCAGCAAGGCGACGGCCGAAGACAAGGCCGCCAAATTCGACATGGGCCGGATCGATCTCACCAAGACGATCGGTGAACTCAATCTAATGCGCAAGGTTCTGTTTGTGCCGCCATCCATGATGGCAAGCGGATTGATGGCGCGCATGCAGGCGACCCATATCCAGATGGCGCTGGTCATTGATGAATATGGTGGTACCGACGGTCTGGTTTCACTGGAAGACATTGTCGAAATGGTTGTCGGTGATATCGAAGACGAGCATGACGACGAAGAAATCATGATCGCCGAAGAAGCCGATGGCGTGTTCGTTGTCGATGCGCGCGCCGATCTGGAAGAGCTCGCCGCGAAAATCGGCCCATCCTTCGAAGTCGGCGAACATGGCGAGGATGTCGACACAGTCGGCGGCCTCATCTTTTCGGTCCTGGGGCGTATTCCGGTTCGCGGTGAAGTGGTGCAGGCTATTCCGGGCTATGAATTCCATGTGTTGGAAGTCGATCCGCGCCGGGTGAAGAAAGTGCGTATTGTGCCGCTTTCCGCGGCTGATCGCCGTCGCCAGCAGCGTGCTGTCGTATCCGCCAAGCCGGGTGACCAGCCTATAGAGGCTGAAACCATAACCGACGCTCCCAAAGAGGCCTGATGATCGAAAGGCTGGCGGGGAAAATCATTCTTTCGAGCGGCTGGCGTCGAGCGTTGGCCGCTTTCCTGAGCGGTGCCTTCGCCACGCTGACCCAGCCACCCTTCGATGGTTTTGTGGCGGGTTTCGTTTCTTTCCCCATTTTGGTCTGGTTGATTGACGGGGCCATTGCGAAAGCGAATGCCGGACCGGTTCGCCGTCTGTTGCCAACGGCCATGGTTGGCTGGTGGTTCGGGTTTGGCTATTTCGTTTCCGGACTGTGGTGGATCGGCACGGCGCTGCTGGTTGATGCGGACCAGTTTGCCTGGGCCTTGCCGCTGGCGGTTCTAGGCCTGCCTGCATTTCTGGCTCTATTCTATGCGTTTGCAGCCATGGTTGCGCGCATCTTCTGGTCGGACGGCTTGGGGCGTATCTTCGCGCTAGCGTTTGGTTTTGCGCTGGCGGAATGGCTGCGTCTTTTCCTGTTCACCGGTTTTCCGTGGAATGCGATCGGCTATGCCATCATGCCGACGCCGCTGCTGATGCAATCGGTTGCCGTGCTCGGTCTGATCGGGATGAGCGCATTGGCCGTCTTTGTCTTTGCCGCACCGGCTCTGCTGATTGGTGGGCGGTTTGCCAAGACAGGCATTGTTCTCGCCCTGTTGCTGGTAGCAGTGCATGTCGGGTTCGGTGCCTGGACGCTTTCAAAAGCGCCGGCAATCGGTGAAGAAAAAGGAACGCTCGCGGTTCGCATCGTACAGCCGTCTATCGCCCAGGCCATGAAGTGGGATAATGCGGAGCGCCGGTCTATCTTCGACAAGCTGGTGTCGCTGACGGGCGAAGTGCCAGCGGAAGGCAAGCCGAAACCCGATGTGGTCATTTGGCCGGAAACGGCTGTTCCCTATATTCTCACCTCGACGCCCGAGGCTCTGTCCCGCATCGGCGAGGTTCTACAGGACGGGCAGATGCTGCTCACCGGTGCCGTTCGTGAAGAGAAGGCATCAGGGGGCGGTGAACCGCGCTATTATAATTCAATTTATACGATTGATGATCGTGGAGTGATTGTTGATGCCGCCGATAAGGTGCACCTCGTCCCCTTTGGCGAATATCTGCCTTATGAGAGTTTTTTGCGCAGGCTTGGACTTCAGGAAGTGGTGGAAATGCCGGGCGGGTTTACCGCCGGTGCGTCGCGTCGGGCGCTGAACGTCAAAGACGGCCAGACCTTTCTGCCGCTGATCTGTTACGAAGCCATTTTTCCGGATGAGCTTGGATATACGGGCCAAAGAGCCAGCGCCGTCATCAATGTAACAAACGACGCATGGTATGGCGATACGCCGGGTCCGTACCAGCATTTTCGCCAGGCACAGGTTCGCGCGGTGGAACAAGGGCTCCCCCTCATTCGTGCAGCTAACAATGGTCTTTCAGCTGTCGTTGATGCTTATGGTCGAATCACCGACGGACTTGCACATGACGCCGTCGGGGTCGTTGACGCTTACCTACCGTCATCTCGTGCACCATTTTGGGGCACGCCACATGGCTCACGACAATCTCTGGTAGCGCTGTTAACCTTACTCGTGTTGAGCATGGCTTTCCGACTGCCAATCGGCAGGCGTTTTCATTGACAGACTAATATTGTTACGATGTTATGGCGCGGCGGCGACGGTTTTTGCGGAAAATCGTCAGACTACCTCCCAAAACTTATTGTTATCGCTGTTCGGATGAACAGAGCATGAATGGAAGCTCGCAGCTGCGAGGAGTGACAGTTGTATGATTGAGAATAAAAAGAAGCCCAACCCAATTGACGTGCATGTCGGCAGCCGCATCCGTCTTCGTCGTAACATGCTGGGCCTCAGTCAGGAAAAGCTTGGCGAAAGCCTTGGAATTACGTTTCAGCAGATCCAGAAATACGAGAAAGGCACCAACCGCGTCGGTGCAAGCCGCCTTCAGGCAATCTCGGCAATTCTCAATGTCCCGGTTTCCTTCTTTTTTGAAGACGCACCAGGTTCCTCGAACCAGGCCGGTTTTGCAGAAGACAATGAAGCAACCTATGTGGTCGATTTCCTGAATTCCAACGAAGGTGTTCAGCTGACCCGCGCCTTCACGAAAATTTCAGATCCGAAAGTGCGCCGCAAGATCATCGATCTCGTAAAGTCGCTCGCTGCGGACGCTGACTGATTTCAGAATTCGAAAAGTGCAGTAAGCGCGGGACATAGACATGTCCCGCCGGTTTTTGCGATTTACAGTGCCTGAACAGGCAGAAAATGCCATCCGGAATGAATTTTCCTGCTGATGCGCTGTCGCAACAAGAATATGCATTGACGGTTTAATCCCAACTTCGCTAACACATTACCGTGCCCGGAACGCTGAAAGCCTGTTCCGGGCGCTACTGTGTTTCCATGGCGGAGATATTCTCCGTTGGATTTTCAAGAGGGGTTACCCGTGTCGCGCAGTTCTTATCTCTTCACTAGCGAATCTGTGTCCGAAGGACATCCGGACAAGGTTTGCGACCGCATCTCCGATGAAATCGTGGACATGATCTATAAGGAAGCGCGTCGCACCGGCGTTGATCCCTGGTCTGTCCGTGTTGCCTGCGAAACGCTTGCCACCACCAATCGTGTGGTCATTGCCGGCGAAGTGCGCGTGCCGGATACGTTCCTGAAGAAGAATAAGGACGGCACTGTCGCCCATGATGCTGCAGGGCATCCGCTGATCAATCCTTCGCGTTTCCGCTCGGCAGCCCGCAAGGCAATCCGGGAAATCGGTTACGAGCAGAACGGTTTCAACTGGAAGTCGGTGAAGATCGACGTGCTTCTGCATCCGCAGTCCGCCGATATCGCGCAAGGCGTGGACAACGCCGCCGATCGTCAGGGCGAAGAAGGTGCAGGCGATCAGGGCATCATGTTCGGTTATGCTTGCCGCGAAACCCCCGACCTCATGCCGGCCCCGATCTATTATTCGCACAAGATTCTCGAAAAGCTCTCCGAAGCTCGTCACAAGGGTGAAGGCGACGCAGGCAAACTCGGCCCCGACGCCAAGAGCCAGGTCACAGTGCGATATGAGAACGGCAAGGCCGCTGAGGTCACGCAGATCGTTCTGTCCACGCAGCATCTGGATGCAAGCTGGGATTCGAAAAAGGTTCGTTCGGTTGTCGAACCCTATATCCGTGATGCGCTCGGCGAGCTTCCGATCGCAGCCACTTGCAACTGGTACATCAATCCGACCGGCAAGTTCGTCATCGGCGGACCGGACGGCGATGCTGGTCTGACTGGCCGCAAGATCATCGTGGATACCTATGGCGGCGCCGCTCCGCATGGCGGCGGCGCATTTTCGGGCAAGGATACGACCAAGGTGGATCGCTCCGCCGCTTATGCCGCGCGCTATCTCGCCAAGAACGTCGTTGCTGCCGGTCTTGCCGACCGCTGCACGATCCAGCTTTCCTATGCCATCGGTGTGGCACAGCCGCTTTCGGTCTATGTCGATCTGCATGGCACGGGCAAGGTAGCCGAATCTGCGGTTGAGGAAGCGCTTCGCGAGGTCATGGACCTGTCGCCGACCGGCATCCGCAAGCATCTCGACCTCAACAAGCCGATCTATGCCAAGACCTCGTCTTACGGTCATTTCGGCCGCAAGCCGGGTCGTGACGGTTCTTTCTCCTGGGAGAAGACGGACCTGACCAAGGCTCTGAAGGCCGCGGTGGCGTAACTTTCTTGGCGGAAAGTTGCATCGCAAGCCGCTTGGCGTTATGTGTCCCGACGATTTTCGAGGAGCGCGGTCTTGGATCGCGCTCTTCTGCTATTGGAGCGCATCCCGAAAAGTGTGAAACGGTTTTCGCGCTAGATGCGCGTCAAAACGAATAAATAGAACACCGATATGATGCCGACGGATAAAATATGACCGAAGAATCTCATCCTCTGCGCGGTGCCGGAAATTTCTTCGGCCGTCGCCACGGCAAGCCTTTGCGAAGCCACCAGAAGAACCTGTTCGAGGATCTTCTGCCGCGCCTCAAGATCAACGTCGAAAGCCCAGCGCCACAGGATCTGCGCACGCTCTTTGAAGCGAAGGTCGATGCAGTGCGTCTGGAAGTCGGTTTTGGCGGCGGTGAGCACCTGCACCATGAAACAGGCCGTTATCCGCAAACGGGTTTCATTGGCGTCGAGCCTTTCGTCAACGGCATGGCCAAGATGCTTGCGGCATTGGACGGGGAACCGCGGCCGAACCTGCGTCTCTACGACGAGGATGCGACGGCGGTTCTGGACTGGCTGCCCGATGCCTCCTTGTCGGGTATCGATCTCTTCTATCCCGATCCATGGCACAAGCGTCGCCACTGGAAGCGCCGTTTCGTCAGCGATGCCAATCTCGACCGCTTCGCCCGTGTCCTGAAACCCGGCGCGAAATTCCGGTTTGCGTCCGACATTGAACATTATGTCAACTGGACTCTCCAGCATTGTCGCCGTCATCCTGCATTCGACTGGCAGGCAGAAGGCCCGTCCGACTGGAACGACGCCTATGAAGGCTGGCCTGGCACGCGCTATGAGGCAAAGGCTTTTCGCGAAGGACGCCGTGCAGCCTATCTGACCTTCATCCGTCGTTGAAGCTACCAGCAGCGAACGGAATGAATCGAACAGCAGAAGCGGTCTTGAAAAAATCCGCTTCCGCTGGTATATAAGTCTCAAATTCTTGGTCGTTTGAACAAGAGTGGGTCCACCCGGTCCCGCTCTTTTTTGTTACTTACGGCTAACTTGAAGGGGCTTTCCGGCCTTTTGAAAGGTTTTTAGGTTGACGGAACAGGTTCAGGCAAACGAAGCAGAAACGCTCGCAGCAGGCGCGGATGAACGCATCATTCGCGAGACGGGTATTGATGCGAAAGTGGCTTCCATCATCGAGCCCGTCATCAATACGCTGGGCTTTCGGTTGGTACGCGTGCGCCTTTCGGGGCTCAATGGCCAGACCTTGCAGATCATGGCCGAACGTCCCGATGGCACGATGACGGTCGATGACTGCGAACTGGTCAGCCGTACGGTTGCCCCGGTTCTCGACGTGGAAGATCCCATCAGTGGAAAATACCATCTGGAGATTTCGTCTCCCGGTATCGACCGCCCGTTGGTTCGCAAGTCGGACTTTGCCGATTGGGCCGGTCACATCGCAAAGGTGGAAACCTCCGTCGTGCACGAAGGCCGCAAGAAATTCCGTGGTCGCATCGTCCTGGGGGATGCGGAATCGGTCGTGATCGAAAGCGACCAGATTTCCTACGGCAGCGAACCTGTCGTCCGCATTCCATTCGATCTGATTTCTGATGCACGCCTCGTGCTGACCGATGACCTGATCCGCGATGCGTTGCGCAAGGACAAGGCTCTGCGCGAAGGCCGCATTCCCGGTGACGACCTCGGTAGCGAAGAAGCGGGCGAGCAGTCCGATGAAACCGCATCGGGCGAAGCTGAAGATAAAGAATAAGTTTCTGGCGTCCGGCATCTAGAGGAGCCGGGTGCGACACCAAGGAGAGTCCAATGGCAGTCAGTGCTAACAGGCTGGAGCTTCTGCAGATCGCCGATGCGGTCGCACGCGAGAAGTCGATCGACCGCGAGATCGTTCTTGCGGCCATGGCCGATGCGATCCAGAAGGCGGCGCGTTCGCGTTACGGCCAGGAAAGCAACATCCGCGCGGACATCAATGCGAAGTCCGGCGAGATCAAGCTGCAGCGCCTGCTCGAAGTCGTCGAGCATGTCGAGGATTACGCGACGCAGATTTCGCTCTTCACCGCGCGCGATCGCAACCCGGACGCACAAGTCGGCGACTTCATCGCCGATCAGCTGCCGCCGATGGATTTCGGCCGTATTGCTGCCCAGTCGGCAAAGCAGGTCATCGTGCAGAAAGTGCGTGAAGCCGAGCGTGACCGCCAGTATGACGAATACAAGGATCGCGTTGGTGAGATCGTCAACGGCACCGTCAAGCGCGTCGAATATGGCAATGTGATTGTCGATCTCGGTCGTGGCGAAGCCATCGTGCGCCGCGATGAACTGATCCCGCGTGAAGCTTTCCGTTATGGTGACCGCATCCGCGCCTATGTCTACGATGTGCGCCGCGAACAGCGTGGTCCGCAGATTTTCCTGTCGCGTACCCATCCGTCCTTCATGGCAAAGCTCTTCACCATGGAAGTGCCAGAAATCTATGACGGCATCATCGAAATCAAGTCGGTTGCCCGCGATCCGGGTTCCCGCGCCAAGATTGCCGTCGTGTCGCGTGATGCGTCCATCGATCCGGTCGGCGCCTGCGTCGGTATGCGTGGCTCCCGCGTTCAGGCCGTTGTGGGCGAACTGCAGGGTGAAAAGATCGACATCATTCCGTGGTCGCCGGACGCTGCTTCCTTCATCGTCAACGCGCTTCAGCCAGCTGAAGTTGCCAAGGTTGTTCTCGATGAAGATGCTGAACGTATTGAAGTTGTCGTTCCGAATGACCAACTATCACTTGCAATCGGTCGTCGCGGTCAGAACGTGCGCCTTGCTTCCCAGCTCACCGGCTGGGACATTGACATCCTGACGGAAGACGAAGAATCCGAACGTCGCCAGAAGGAATTCACCGAGCGTTCGACGCTCTTCATGGATGCCCTCAACGTTGACGAGATGGTTGGTCAGGTTCTGGCCTCCGAAGGTTTCGCATCTGTTGAAGAACTGGCCTATGTTGAGCCGGGCGAAATCGCTTCCATCGATGGTTTCGATGAGGATACGGCTGGCGAAATCCAGGAACGTGCCCGCGAATATCTGGATCGCATCGAGAGCGAACAGGATGATCGCCGCAAGGAACTGGGCGTCGAAGACGAACTGCGCGAACTGCCGGGTATCACCACGGCAATGCTCGTGGCCGTCGGTGAAGACGGCGTCAAGACGATGGAAGACTTTGCCGGCTATGCCGTCGATGATCTGGTGGGCTGGCGTGAACGCAAGGACGGTGAAACCGTCGCTCATAGCGGTATCTTCTCTTCCTTCGATGTTTCGCGCGTCGATGCGGAACAGATGGTCCTGACTGCGCGTTTGAAGGCAGGATGGATCACGGAAGAAGAACTGGCATCGGCTCAGGAAGAAGAAGCCGAAGTCGGTGAAGAGGAAGCTGCTTCCTAAGAAGCGGCCGGAATAAAAAGAGCCGCATGGCTTCTTACGTCTGGTGTAATTCAGGCGTAAGCTATGCGGCTCTTGCAATTCATCCCTGAAAAAATGGTCGTCATTCATTCGAATTGATTGGCCAGTTCAGGTTTCGGACATGTTCCGGGTTGTGGTGGGGCTTATGCTCTGGTACAGCGCCCGCGTTACGTCCGACGTGCGGGCAGACCGCAATATGGCAAGACTGGAGTTCGCGTGGAGCAGGATATGAATGACAGAACCTGTATCGTCACGCGCGAAAGCGGTTCTGCCGATGATCTGATCCGTTTCGTGGCCGGTCCCGACGGTTCCGTGGTGCCGGACTTGAAAAGAACTCTGCCGGGCAGGGGGTGCTGGGTCAAGGCCGAGCGCCGTCTGGTGGATGAAGCGGTCAAGCGCAAGCTTTTTGCGCGGGCGCTGAAGGAAGGTGTAACGCCGCAGGCGGATCTTGGCGCGCTGGTGGACCAGTTGCTGACGAAATCTGCCCTTGGCAGCCTCGCGCTGGCTCGCAAGGCCGGGGCTGTGGTATCTGGCTCGACCAAGGTGGATCAGGCGATCCGCACCGGGACAGCCGCCATGGTGTTGCACGCAAAGGAAGCCGCCGCCGACGGCGTACGCAAGCTCGATCAGGCTCGCCGTGCCGTGGTGCATCTGGATGGTCCAGAAATCCCTTCTTTCACTCTTTTTACGGGGGAAGAAATGGATTTGGCATTTGGGGGCGGAAATGTGATACATGCAGCCGTACTTGAAGGAAAGGCGGCGGCCGGGTTCGTAAAGCGGGCGCTTATGTTGCATCGCTATCGCGGTGAAAGCGCATCGGACCCGGATTAGAGCGCAATTTTGGAGGGGCCTGGCAGACCCCGGATCGGATTGCGCGTTGAGGCGGATGACTGGAGTTTTATCCAACATGACCCGGTCACGTTGGATAAAGCTCGAGTAGAGCGGCCGGAGCCGCGAAGGAAACGGAAACGTAATGAGCGATAAAACGAACGACGACAAGACGCTGAGCGTTAATACGAAGAAGACGCTGACCATGAAGCGGCCGGGCGTCGAGCAGAGCACCGTGCGCCAGAATTTCAGCCACGGCCGCACGAAGGCTGTCGTCGTTGAAACGAAAAAGCGCAAATTCTCGCGGCCTGACGAGAAGCCGGAAGTCGAGGCAGCGGCGCCGAAGCCAGCAGCTCCGGCACCTGCTGCTCCCGCGCCTGCGGCATCTACTCCTGCACCGGCACAAGCCGCGCAGCCTGCACAAGCCGCGCCGGTAGTGCGCGCGCCAGCACCAGCCGCCCCGGCACCGAAGCCAGCAGCCCCTGCTGCTCCGGTAACGAAGCCGCATGTCGCACAGCAGCGCCCGACACAGCAGCGTCCCGGCGGCCAACAGGCACAGCGTCCGCGCCCGTCCGACCGCTCCGGCATGGTGTTGAACACGCTGTCGCGCTCCGAAATGGATGCACGTCGCCGTGCGCTCGAAGAAGCGCAGGTCCGTGAAGTTGAAGAACGCGCACGCGCTGTCGAGGAAGCCAAGCGTCGCGCCGAGGAAGATGCCCGCCGCGCCAAGGAGCGTGAAGAATCTGCCCGTCGTCAGGCGGAAGAGGAAGCTCGCCTCAAGGCCGAGGCCGATGCCCGCCGCAAGGCCGAGGAAGAGGCTGCCAAGCGTATGCCGCAGCCCGAAGCCCGTACCGAGCGTCGCGACGATGCGCGCCCGGCACCGCAGGGCAATCGCCCGCAGCAGGCCGGTCGTCCTCAGGGCAATCGTCCGCCGCAAGGTGGCCGTCCGCAGCAGGGTGGCCCGCGCTCGGCTGCGCCAAGCCTTGCCGATGCTGCCCCGATCCCGGGCAAGCCGCTTCCGCAGAGCCAGCTTCGCAAGACTGTTGCATCTGACGATGACGACCGTCGTGGCGGTGGCCTGACTGCTGCCCGTCGCGGTGCTCCGGCCAAGCCGGAAGTTCGCGCGCCAAAAGTAGTCAAGACCGAAGATGATCGCCGTCGTGGCAAGCTGACCATCTCCAGCAATCTTGAGGATGAAGGTCGTTCGCGTTCGCTTTCGGCGATGCGTCGTCGTCAGGAAAAGTTCAAGCGTTCGCAGATGCAGGAAACACGCGAAAAGATTTCGCGTGAAGTGACCATTCCTGAAACCATTACGCTTCAGGAACTTGCACAGCGCATGACCGAACGTTCGGTCGATATCATCAAGTACCTGATGAAGCAGGGCCAGATGATGAAGCCGGGCGACGTGATCGATGCCGATATGGCGCAGCTTATTGCTGAAGAATTCGGCCATACCGTCAAGCGCGTTGCGGAATCGGACGTTGAAGAAGGCATCTTCGGTGTTGCCGACAACGAGGCTGCGCTGGTTTCCCGTCCTCCGGTCGTGACCATTATGGGTCACGTCGATCACGGCAAGACCTCGCTGCTTGATGCGATCCGTCACGCCAATGTTGTTTCGGGCGAAGCCGGTGGCATCACCCAGCATATCGGTGCTTATCAGGTCGAGCAGAACGGCCAGAAGATCACCTTCATCGATACGCCGGGCCACGCTGCCTTTACTGCAATGCGTGCCCGTGGTGCGCAGGCGACCGACATTGCCATCCTCGTGGTGGCTGCCGATGACAGCGTGATGCCGCAGACGATTGAATCGATCAACCATGCCAAGGCGGCAGGTGTTCCGATCATCGTGGCGATCAACAAGATCGACAAGCCGGCTGCCGATCCGCAGAAGGTTCGTACTGCTCTGTTGCAGCATGACGTCTTTGTGGAATCGATGGGCGGTGAAGTTCTCGACGTCGAAGTGTCGGCCAAGAACAAGCTCAACCTCGACAAACTGCTTGAAGCAATTCTGTTGCAGGCTGAAATTCTTGATCTCAAGGCTGATCCGTCGCGTACGGCTGAAGGCGTTGTCGTCGAAGCCCAGCTCGATCGTGGCCGTGGTTCGGTTGCAACCGTTCTGGTTCAGACGGGTACGCTGCATCCGGGTGACATCCTCGTCGCCGGTAGCGAATGGGGCCGCGTGCGCGCACTGGTCAACGACCGTGGCGAGCATGTGAAGGAAGCCGGTCCTGCGATGCCGGTGGAAGTCCTCGGCCTTCAGGGCACGCCGCAGGCCGGTGACCGCTTTGCCGTGGTTGCCAACGAAGCCAAGGCGCGCGAAATTGCCGAGTACCGTCAGCGTCTGGCCCGCGACAAGGCCGTTGCTCGCCAGTCCGGTGCGCGTGGTTCGCTCGAGCAGATGATGAACCAGCTCCAGGTGTCGGGCACGAAGGAATTCCCACTCGTCATCAAGGGCGACGTGCAGGGTTCTATCGAGGCTATCACCAATGCACTGGACAAGCTCGGCACCGACGAAGTGCGTGCACGTATCGTGCATTCGGGCGCCGGTGGTATCACGGAAAGCGACGTGTCGCTGGCCGAAGCCTCCAACGCTGCCATCATCGGCTTCAACGTCCGCGCCAACAAGCAGGCACGTGACGCAGCTGATCAGCAGGGCATCGAAATCCGCTACTACAACATCATCTATGATTTGATCGATGACGTTAAGGCAGCGATGTCGGGTCTCCTGTCGCCGGAACGCCGCGAAACCTTCCTCGGCAATGCCGAGATTCTCGAAGTCTTCAACATCACCAAGGTCGGTAAGGTTGCCGGTTGCCGTGTCACCGAAGGCAAGGTCGAGCGTGGTGCAGGCGTCCGCCTCATCCGCGACAACGTGGTTATCCACGAAGGCAAGCTCAAGACGCTCAAGCGTTTCAAGGACGAAGTGTCGGAAGTTCCGGCCGGTCAGGAATGCGGTATGGCGTTCGAGAACTACGACGACATTCGCGCAGGCGACGTTATCGAAGCCTTCCGCGTCGAACACGTTTCGCGCACGCTTTAGGTACTATCCCGCCGGGCTGCCGAGAGGTGGCCCGGCTTTTCATTATCCGGTCCAGAGGGTCTGACTCCCAGCTGGATTGTGGTAAGTTGCGTATTATTACGCCTGCCAATTTGTAGTCATGTTGTCGGACAGTCCTTCGCGGCTGGATGCCGATTGGCGGCTGTTTATCGAGGATTTAGCTATGGCACGTTCTCCAGATCCAAAAGGCTCAGGTGGCCTTTCCCAGCGCCAGCTTCGCGTCGGCGAGCAGGTGCGTCACGCATTGGCGCAGGTGCTTCAGCGCGGTGAAATTCGCGACGACCTTATCACCCATACCGTGATTTCCGTCTCGGAAGTGCGTATGTCGCCCGATCTTAAGATTGCGACCTGTTTCATCACTCCGCTTGGTAACGCCGACACGCAAGCGGTTATCAAGGCGCTGGCTGCAAACGCAAAGTTCATTCGTGGTCGCATAGCGCCAAGCCTCAGCCAGATGAAATATATGCCGGAATTCCGCTTCCGGGCCGATACGAGCTTTGACAATTTTTCCAAGATCGATGCGCTGCTCCGCTCGCCGGAAGTCGCCCGCGATCTTGGGCATGACGATGAAGAAGACCGGGAGGCAGACAAGGCTTCCCGCAATGGAGACGAATAAAGCATGGCAAGACGGGGCAAGAAAAAAGGTCGTCCGATATCCGGCTGGGTTATTTTCGATAAGCCGAAAGGGATGGGATCGACCGAGGCGGTCTCGAAGATCAAGTGGCTGTTCAACGCTGAAAAAGCCGGTCATGCCGGTACGCTTGACCCGCTTGCTTCCGGCATGTTGCCCATAGCGTTGGGTGAGGCGACCAAAACCGTGCCTTATGTCATGGATGGAACCAAGATCTACCGTTTCACGGTAAGCTGGGGCGAGGAACGCTCAACGGACGATCTGGAAGGTGTTGCCACCAAGAACTCCGAAAAGCGCCCGTCGCGCGCCGATGTCGAGGCATTGCTGCCGAACTACACCGGTGTCATTTCGCAGGTTCCACCGCAGTTTTCCGCCATCAAGATTGATGGCGAGCGCGCTTACGATCTTGCTCGCGAAGGCGAGACGGTCGAGATACCTTCCCGTGAAGTCGAGATTGACCGTCTGGAGATCGTTGGTATTCCGGATGCTGATCGCACCGAGTTCGAGGTCGAATGCTCCAAGGGCACCTATGTGCGCTCTCTCGCACGCGATATGGGCCGGGATCTAGGTTGCTACGGACACATTTCAGAGCTGCGCCGGATAGAAGTTGCGCCGTTCACGGAAGAAGACGCTGTAACACTGGCAGAACTTGAACAGGCTTGGCCGCCGCTTCCGCCCAAGGATGAGGATGGCAATGTCGTCGAACCCGCTCCGCGTCGCGACTTTTCGGCGATTGATGCATTGGTTATCGATACGGGAGCTGCTCTCGATTGTCTGCCGCAGGTGCCGCTTACCGACGATCAGGCGCAACGCGTGCGTCTTGGCAATCCGGTGATCCTGCGCGGACGCGATGCGCCTCTGGAAGCAGACGAAGCGTGTGTCACGACACACGGAAAACTGCTCGCCATCGGTTACATCGAGCACGGGCAGTTCAAACCGAAACGCGTTTTCACAACGGGCTGACGTTTCGTCAGAAGATCGCGATAAGGCGGCAAATTGAATTGAGACTGGCGTTCCCGCCAATTTTGCACTATATGCCCCTTCATCGATCGTGCGTAAAAGCATGTCAGATCGTGTAAATGGCCCGCGCTGGACGACATCCCGGCCCGGGCGTCTGGTTTTCCTCTCATCTAGAAAGGGTGTTACGATGTCGATTACTGCTGAGCGCAAGCAAGCACTTATCAAGGAATACGCCACCAAGGAAGGCGACACCGGTTCTCCAGAAGTACAGGTTGCCGTTCTTTCCGAGCGTATCGCCAACCTCACCGAACACTTCAAGGGCCACAAGAATGACAATCATTCGCGTCGCGGCCTCCTGAAGCTGGTTTCGCAGCGTCGTCGCCTTCTTGACTACGTCAAGGGCATCGATCAGGCACGTTACCAGGCGCTGATCGGCCGTCTCGGCCTGCGCCGCTAACGGTAAAATCGGGCGACGTCTCAAAACGTCGCCCATTTGATTTATTCGGCATTTTGTCGTGCGGATAGCCGCTTACAGATAAAATGCGACACTTGAGCATGTCTCCCAAAAGTGGGAACCGGTTTTGGGACAAAGACATGCGTAAAAACAAACAGATAGAGCGGAAGCGCGAACATATGTGAGCGCATCCGCTCTATCGGGCGAATGCCCGCTGGCATGAAACGACGCACCGGGTGCATTCCGTCATGCCGATGAAGAGCCAAAAGGCTCATGACCTGGACCAGTCATGGGGCAGGATTGCAGGCAGTTCGTGTCAGAGGATATTCGGGAGCGAATGTTCTGACACATAACGAACTTCCCGTTGTCTTGCCCGTGGCCCGTCCGCCAACCGAGGCGATGCCTTCAGGCGCTTTTGCGCGGCATCACCACATGAGGACAAGATATGTTCAATACCCATAAAGTAGAAATCGAATGGGGCGGTCGTCCGCTTACGCTCGAAACCGGCAAGATCGCACGTCAGGCTGACGGTGCAGTTCTCGCAACCTATGGCGAAACCGTTGTTTTGGCGACTGTCGTTTCTGCCAAGGAGCCGAAGCCGGGCCAGGATTTCTTCCCGCTCACTGTCAACTATCAGGAAAAGACCTATGCCGCCGGCAAGATCCCTGGTGGTTACTTCAAGCGTGAAGGCCGTCCGAGCGAAAACGAAACGCTCGTCTCGCGCCTGATCGACCGTCCGATCCGCCCGCTTTTCGTCGATGGCTACAAGAACGACACGCAGGTTGTCCTGACTGTTGTTCAGCACGACCTCGAAAACAACCCCGACGTTCTGTCGATGGTTGCAGCTTCCGCAGCGCTGACCATTTCCGGCGTTCCTTTCATGGGGCCGATCGGCGGTGCGCGCGTTGGTTACATCAACGGCGAATACGTCCTGAACCCGAATATCGACGAAATGCCGGAATCGAAGCTCGATCTGGTTGTTGCCGGTACCGCCGATGCTGTGCTGATGGTTGAATCGGAAGCGCAGGAGCTTTCTGAAGAAGTCATGCTGGGCGCCGTCGTTTTCGGCCAGAAGGGCTTCCAGCCGGTGATCGACGCGATCATCAAGCTTGCTGAAGTTGCTGCCAAGGAACCGCGCGACTTCCAGCCGGAAGATCTTTCGGACCTCGAAGCCAAGATGCTTGCCGTTGTCGAAAACGACCTGCGCGATGCATACAAGATCACCGAAAAGCAGGCTCGTTACGTTGCTGTCGACGCTGCAAAGGCCAAGGCGAAGGCTCACTTCTTCCCGGAAGGCGTGGAAGAGCCGGAATTCTCGGCTGAAAAATTTGCGACCGTCTTCAAGCATCTGCAGGCCAAGATCGTTCGCTGGAACATTCTCGACACCGGCAGTCGCATTGATGGCCGTGATCTGAAGACCGTTCGTGCAATCGTTTCGGAAGTTGGCCTTCTGCCGCGCACCCACGGTTCGGCGTTGTTCACCCGCGGCGAAACACAGGCGATCGTTGTTGCCACGCTGGGCACCGGCGAAGACGAGCAGATGATCGATGCCCTGACCGGCACGTACAAAGAATCCTTCATGCTGCATTACAACTTCCCGCCATATTCGGTCGGTGAAACCGGTCGTATGGGTTCGCCGGGCCGTCGTGAAGTTGGTCATGGCAAGCTCGCATGGCGCGCTATCCATCCGATGCTGCCTGCTGCCGACCAGTTCCCTTACACGATCCGTTCGGTTTCCGAGATCACCGAATCCAACGGTTCCTCCTCGATGGCGACCGTTTGCGGCACCTCGCTTGCTCTGATGGATGCAGGTGTTCCGCTTGCACGTCCGGTTGCCGGTATCGCCATGGGCCTGATCAAGGAAGGCGAACGCTTCGCCGTTCTGTCCGACATCCTCGGCGACGAAGATCACCTTGGCGACATGGACTTCAAGGTAGCCGGTACTGACAACGGCATCACCGCGCTTCAGATGGACATCAAGATTGACGGTATCACCGAAGAGATCATGAAGGTCGCTCTGGAACAGGCCAAGGGCGGTCGTGTTCACATCCTCGGCGAAATGGCGAAGGCTCTGTCCACGTCGCGTGAAGAACTCGGCGAATTCGCTCCGCGCATCGAAGTGATGAACATCCCGACCGACAAGATCCGTGATGTTATCGGTTCTGGCGGCAAGGTCATCCGCGAAATCGTGGAAAAGACCGGCGCCAAGATCAACATCGAAGACGACGGCACGGTGAAGATCGCTTCGTCGAACGGCAAGGAAATCGAAGCTGCCAAGAAGTGGATTCACTCGATTGTTGCCGAGCCGGAAGTCGGCGAAATCTACGAAGGCACGGTCGTCAAGACCGCCGACTTCGGCGCTTTCGTGAACTTCTTCGGCCCGCGCGACGGCCTGGTTCACATCTCGCAGCTGGCTGCCGACCGTGTTGCCAAGACCACCGATGTGGTCAAGGAAGGCCAGAAGGTCTGGGTCAAGCTCATGGGCTTCGACGAACGCGGCAAGGTTCGCCTGTCGATGAAGGTCGTCGATCAGGAAACCGGCAAGGAAGTTGTTGCTGAAAAGAAGGCAGAAGCCGACGCTGAATAAGCGTTTCTGCTACTGTAAATCAATCGAAAGCGCGCTCTTGTGGCGCGCTTTTTTGTCGCATGGGAATCAATTCAAGACCATGGATGAGCCATGATTACACCGGCACAACAAACTCTCTTTCTCCCCTTCGATCAGGACATTCTGGATATGCCCGAAGCGGGGCAATCCTTTCTTGCGTGTGGTCTTTCTGCGGATCGGCGTCTTGAGGACGAATGGAAACAAGCGCTCACCTTCCTCCAGCCCTGGCGCCCCGATTGGCTGGTGCTGGAAAAGGAGGGCTTCAAGACAGTTCCCAGATTGGGCGAGGAGAAGCGTTTTTCCGGCGGGCTACTGCTGCTCGGAAAACATCGCGGGCGCAATGAGGCGTGGTTTGCGGAGCTTCTGGCGCGTGTTGAGCCGGGTGGGTGGATTGCCGTGTCAGGCGACAAGAAGCTCGGCATTGACAGTTTTCGAAAATG
The DNA here is from genome assembly GCF_038433355.1 of Brucella cytisi. NCBI lineage: Bacteria > Pseudomonadati > Pseudomonadota > Alphaproteobacteria > Hyphomicrobiales > Brucellaceae > Brucella > Brucella cytisi. The sequence goes on along the minus strand of NZ_JBCAUP010000013.1, from coordinate 133,977 downwards.
GGCCAACAATATCGCCGAGATCAGCGACCGCATGTCGAAGAACCATGCCGTGGCGTTCTGGCTCAGACGACCAGCCGACCTCACCGATGAATTCATCGCGGCTCTGAAGCCGCTTGCGACCGATATTGACGATGTGTTCCGCACAGAACCCGGCATGTTCTCGCACGGTGTTATCGATAAGGGTTCGGCGCTGCTCGTGCCGCATATGGAAAAGATTGTTTTTGGTAACGTCGCCGATCTTGGCGCCGGTTGGGGCTATCTTGCGGCGCAATGCTTGAAGTTTGCGGATCGCATCAAGTCTATCGATCTCTATGAAGCCGATTATGAGGCGCTGGAAGCGGCGCGCGGCAATCTGGAGCGGCTTGGTGCATCAGTGCCGATCAGCTTCAACTGGTTCGATGTGACGAGTGAAAAGATGGCAGGCATCTACGACACCGTGATTATGAACCCACCGTTCCATGAGGGGCGGGTGACGGATGTTTCGCTTGGTCAGGCGTTCATTGCCGCTGCCGCATCACGCCTGAAGCCGGGCGGGCGTCTGCTTATGGTCGCAAACCGGCAATTGCCTTATGAGACGACGCTCAAAGGACTGTTCAAGAATGTGACTCTTCTCGAAGAGGCGAACGGTTTCAAAATCTTCGATGCGAAGAAATAAATGAAAAGGCCCCCGGAAGGCGGCCTTTTTACAAGATGGCTTGGCTTATTCACCGCGCTCCGCGTCAGAGCTTTTCAGCTCTTCAAGCGTCGGCATGGAGACGATGTTGTAGCCGGAATCCACATAATGGACTTCACCGGTGACACCGCTCGAGAGATCAGACAGAAGATAAACTGCCGATTTGCCGACATCATCGATGTCGACGGTACGGCGCAGCGGCGAGTTACGGCGCTGATAGCTGAAGATTGCGCGTGCGTCGCCAATACCGGCACCGGCAAGCGTACGCACCGGACCGGCCGAAATGGCGTTGACGCGGATGCCCTGCGGACCGTAATCGGCAGCAAGATAACGCACCATGGCTTCAAGCGCGGCTTTGGCAACGCCCATGACGTTATAGTTCGGGATGGTGCGCGTGGAACCGCCATAGGTCAGCGTCAGGATCGAGCCGCCGTCCTTCATGAGTTTTTCAGCGCGCTGTGCCATTTCCGTGAAGGAGTAGGCGGAAATCACCATTGTACGGCTGAAATTTTCGCGCGTGGTGACGTCTGCGTAGCGACCCTTCAGTTCGGTCTTGTCGGAGAAGCCGATGGCGTGAACGATGAAATCGAGCTTGCCCCACTTCTTTTCGACTTCGGCAAAAACCGCATCGACCGATTCGATATCTTCAACATCGCAAGGCAGTACGAAATCAGAGCCGACCTGTTCGGCCAGCGGCTTTACGCGCTTGCCGAGTGCATCACCTTGATAGGTGAAGGCCAGTTCGGCGCCCTGTGCTGCGAGTTGCTTTGAAATTCCCCAAGCGAGTGAGTGATTATTCGCGACCCCCATGATGAGGCCGCGTTTGCCTTTCATCAAACCTTCCATATTTTCCCTCTCCCTCAGCCCTGATAGCGCTGGAAAACCAGCGTCGCATTGGTGCCGCCAAATCCGAAGGAGTTGGAGAGCACGGTATTGAGCTGAGCGTTGTCAATGCGCTTGCGAACGATAGGCATGTCCGCGAAGGCAGGGTCCAGTTCTTCGATATGTGCGCTTTCGCAAATGAAATTGTTGTGCATCATCAGAAGCGAGTAGATCGCTTCCTGCACACCGGTTGCACCGAGCGAGTGGCCGGTCAGCGACTTGGTCGCAGCAATCGGTGGGCAGGCGTCGCCTGAGCCGAAGACCTGACGGATCGCATCGATTTCCGGGGCGTCGCCAGCTGGCGTCGAGGTGGCGTGTGGATTGATATAGTCGATTTTGCCCTTGACGGTCGAAAGGGCCATCTTCATGCAGCGGATCGCGCCTTCGCCGGACGGGGCGACCATGTCGTAACCGTCGGACGTCGCGCCATAGCCGACGATTTCGCCGTAAATCTTGGCGCCGCGGGCCAGTGCGGTTTCGAGGTCTTCCAGCACCAGCACGCCAGCACCGCCAGCAATGACGAAGCCGTCGCGGTTCTTGTCATAGGCACGCGATGCAGTGGATGGCGTGTCGTTATATTTGCTCGACATGGCGCCCATGGCGTCGAACAGGACCGAAAGCGTCCAGTCGAGGTCTTCGCAGCCGCCTGCGAACATGCGGTCCTGCTTGCCATACTGGATCATTTCGAACGCATTGCCGATGCAATGGTTGGAAGTCGCGCAGGCCGAAGAAATCGAATAGTTGATGCCCTTGATCTTGAAGAAGGTCGCAAGCGTCGCGGAAGCCGTCGAGCTCATGGCTTTTGGCACGGCAAACGGGCCGACGCGCTTTGGGCCTTTTTCGCGGGTGATGTCGGCAGAATCGACGATGGTGCGGGTCGATGGACCGCCGGAACCCATGATGATACCGGTGCGGTCGTTGGAGACTTCCTCTTCGGAAAGCCCCGCATCCGCAATGGCCTGATCCATCGCAATATGGTTCCAGGCCGTGCCACGGCCATGGAAGCGCATCGCGCGACGATCGACCAGTGCTTCGACGTCGATATTCGGAGCGCCGTGCACCTGACAACGGAAGCCGAGGTCGGCATATTCCTCAGCGCGGGAGATGCCGGACTTTGCTTCACGCAGCGAAGCCGTGACCTCTTCGGTGTTGTTACCAATCGAGGATACGATCCCCATACCCGTTACGACCACACGCCGCATCGCGTTCTCCTTTACACCTGATCCGTGAGCGACGTGTCCATCATGCGGACTGCCGCCTGTTCGCGGTTACATAGGTGCGATCTTCGCATGTTTTGAGCGCGGCCGCATGAAAACTGTTCACATTTTTGCAGTCGCGCTCGTGGATGATGGTGATTGAGGCGCCTTACTGGCCCTCGCTGTCCTTCGACAGGCCGACGCGCAGGTCAGACGCCCGGTAGATGGTTTCGCCATCGGCTTTCAGCCAGCCGTCAGCCGTGCCGAGCACAAGGCGGCCACGCATGACGCGCTTGAAATCGATGCCATATTCGAGAAGCTTGGTATGCGGACGCACCATGCCCTTGAACTTCACTTCACCGGTGGAGAGAGCCATGCCGCGACCCGGCTCGCCAAGCCAGCCGAGGAAGAAACCGGTCAGCTGCCACATGCCATCAAGACCGAGGCAGCCCGGCATGATCGGATTGCCCATGAAATGACACGGGAAATACCAGTCATCGGGGCGCACATCATACTCGGCGCGGATATAGCCCTTGTCGAACTCACCACCGGTTTCGGAAATATCGGTGATGCGATGGACCATCAGCATCGGAGGCAGGGGAAGCTGAGCATTGCCGGGGCCGAACATCTCGCCGCGTGCGCAGGCCAGGAGTTCTTCATACCCATAGCTTGATTTCTGTTCTGCCATTACGCCTCCCTTGAGGTTCATTCTGTATCGACCGGCAATCCGGCCCGGTTGTAGGTTTCACCGGAACATCCCTACCACAGACTGTTTCCGGCAGTAAAATCATGCATTGAGTTATTTGGGGGTTTATCCGAAAAACCGGCCAATTCCCAAGCCTATTGATACTTATTTCGCAACGGCATATATCAATGTCAGTATGCAATGGGCAACAGCCCGTTTGACGATTGATGATTTTGCAACAAGCTTGTGACGGAACCAACGGTGAATATGCAGTCTTCACATACCCACTCGACGGTCTCGATGGAAGAGCAGCTCCGCCGCGCGGGCCTGCGTCCGACGCGGCAGCGCGTTGCGCTTGCGAGCCTGATCTTCGCCCAGGGCGATCGCCATCTGTCTGCAGAAGACCTGCACGAAGAGGCCGTGATGGCCGACGTGCCGGTGTCTCTGGCGACGGTTTACAACACGCTGCACCAGTTCACGGAAGCCGGTATGCTGCGTATCATCGCGGTTGAGGGCTCGAAGACCTATTTCGATACGAATATCTCGGATCACCAGCATTTCTTCCTCGAAGGGGAAAATGTCGTGTTCGATATTCCACACGGCGAAAGAGGTCAACCTACGGTTGCCAACATGCCGGATGCGCCGCATGGCATGGAAATCGTGAACGTGGATATTATCGTTCGCCTGCGCCGCAAGAGCCAGTAACGAGCGCTCCTTTTAGTTGGACATGAAAAGAAAGCGGCCATGGCCGCTTTTTTGTTGCCTATTGGACCGTATAGGGCTGAAAAGGGATAAAGTTCTGCACCCCCGGCTGAATCGCCTCCCAAGCCTGGCTGGAGCACATTCGAAGGAGATATCATGCGTAAGCTACTTGTCGCCGCGACCATTCTCGCTGTGTTTACCGCTGGCAGCGCCTTTGCAAAGACCGTCCGGATCGGAGTAACGTCGGGGCCGCACGCTCAAATCATGGAAAAGGTGAAGCAAGTCGCCGAGAAGAACGGTCTTGAAATCAATATTCAGGAATTCTCGGATTATGTCATCCCGAACATGGCGCTTGCGGATGGCGCACTGGAAGCCAACTCTTTCCAGCATAAGCCTTATCTCGATAATCAGGTTGCCGATCGCGGCTTCGACATTGTTAGCGTTGCCGAGACGGTCAACTTTCCGATGGGGCTGTATTCAAAGAAGCTGAAGAATATTTCGGAGTTGGCCGACGGCGCGACAATTGCGATCCCCAATGATCCAACCAATGGTGGTCGCGCTTTGCTGGTTCTTGCTGAAAACGAAATCATCAAAATCGACCCGGCCAAGGGGCTGAAGGTCAGTGCCCTCGATATCGTTGAAAACCCGAAGAGCCTCAAATTCGTTGAACTCGATGCGGCACAGCTTCCGCGTTCGATGGAAGACGTCGATGCGGCCGTCATCAACACCAACTATGCCATGGAAGCTGGCTTGAACCCGGCAACCGATCCGCTGGTGCGGGAAGGCGAGAAAGCGCCTTACGTCAATATTCTCGTCGTTCGCACCGCCGATAAGGATGCCGACTGGGTGAAAACCCTGATCTCATCCTACCACAGCGATGAAGTGAAGGAATTTATCGCCACGACGTTCAAGGGATCGGTGGCGCCTGCCTGGTGATATTCCGAGGTGGAGGCGGGGCGATTTTTCGCCCCGCTCGCTTATCAGCCCTTCAGTTCCATCCGGATGTTGCGAAAGGGAAGGCCTTCATCGTCTTCCGATCGCTGACTGGTTATCTTGAAGCCGAGATGGCTGTAGAAACGACATGCCCGCTCATTGTCGGCATAAACTTCAAGCGATAACTCGCCGTTCAATGCCAAGGCATGGCGGATCAGAATTCGCCCTATTCCGCAGCCTTGCACGTCAGGATCGACAAACAGCCCGCCGATAAAGCTATCCAGCAAGCCGATAAAGCCAATCGGCCTGTCATTGATCGTGGCAACCCATGTTTCTGCCTTCTCGAGATAGACGTCTTCGATGAGTTTGCGCTGGTCTTGAAGCCGATCTCCTCCGAGAAAGGAATGGGCCTCCAGGGAGGCGCGATACCAGATGGACGACAGGGATGGCTAGTCCGACGCCTGATAGGCGCGGATTATCACGTCATGATCTTTCATGGTCTTCCAGAGTTTTGAATATGCACAAGAGTTCCGCCGTACGGGCAGGTTCAAATCCGTTAAAACGGTCGTGATGAACGTCTGCGCATAAAACTCCTTTCAAACTCAATTCAGAGCGCACTTCGATCTGATTGAATGAGATCGACGCTCTGATCGCAATATCGGTTCGTGTCTGGCGAAGTCAAGCTCGGCCAGTTTCCCTTATCCAACTCCGTGAGACCGAAGTCAGTCGAAGACTTCGCCCGGATAAACACCCCACAGGTCCGATTGCTTGATCCAGCCGCGTACGCCGCCCATGTCCGCCCGACACCATTGACCGGTGCACTCACGCACGGTGCCGACTACACCCGGTTCGATTTCGGCAGCAAGTCCCGATGTGTCGGCGGCATCGCGGCGCATATTGATCATCGAACCCTGATTGTTCTTGAGCCAGGGGGCTGTGATGGCAGTTCGCTTTCCGGAAAGCAGCGACTGGTAGACCCAGCCTTCCGTGCCGTCCGCATCGCGGATACGACGCCAGTTGTCATATTCCTGGATGATCTCGACGGGCAGTCCCGCCTTCATGAAAAGCCATGAAACCGCATAGTCGCGCCCCGGACCGATGCGCAGATTGACGCGTGCGGGTTTAAGGCTGACGAAACGTGGCACGGGAAGTCCGCTTGCGCCGACAGTCGTGCCCGCGGGCTCTGCGGCCCGTGCGGCATGCCTGTGTGAAGCGCCAAGCGGCGCCAGAATGAGAAAAAATGCCAGAAAGCCAAGCATGGCTATCCAAAAGCGTTGCGAAAGTACTCTGTACAAACTGCGACCTCTCGCCGTCCTGTCACGACAGCACGGTAGTAGCTTCAGCAGTTTAAGGGGGCTGCGAGGCGACGTTGCCGTCCTGTTTTCAGATCACACATCCGTCTGTGTGGAACAGATCGAAAGCGATCTAATTGTTTGATTTTAAATGTATCTTTTCAGAAAATCGATGTGGACTTTCCAAGAGACACCTGAAGTTTCCGGTTTTTCTTTGTCTTTGCCGCTTCGCCTTGATAGAGATGTTCAGCCGAAGCAATATCCCATATTGCACCGCCTTGGTTAAGGAGGTCTCAACATGAAGCTTCGGTTAACGCATTTTCGGGAAAAGTGGGAGTCGGTTTTCCGCTGGAAATGTGCAGGAAATTTCTTGGAGCGTGCCCTGCCAGTTGGTTACAATACGGGCTGTTCCGGGGGCTTTGCTCAACGATGGGGTGGAGATGTCGAACAAGAAGAAACCGCTGGTCGTTCTTACGCGAAAATTGCCGGACCCAGTGGAAACCCGAATGCGGGAACTGTTTGATGCGCGTCTGAATATAGACGACCACCGCATGAATCAGCCGGAAATCATCGCTGCGATGAAGGAAGCGGACGTTCTGGTGCCTTGCATCACAGATGTCATCGATGCAGCTGCGATCGAACAGGCGGGCCCCAATCTCAAGCTCATCGCAAATTTCGGCAATGGCGTGGATAATATCGACGTCGCGGCCGCCGCAAAGCGTGGAATCACCGTCACCAATACGCCGAATGTCCTGACCGAAGACACGGCGGATATGACCTTGGCACTTTTGCTTTCCGTGCCTAGACGTTTGGTGGAAGGTGCCAATGTGCTGGGCGAGCGCCACGGACAATGGCCAGGCTGGTCTCCGACCTGGATGCTCGGACGGCGCATCTGGGGCAAGCGCCTCGGGATCGTCGGCATGGGACGCATCGGCACGGCTGTCGCCCGCCGCGCCAAGGCTTTCGGGCTTTCCATTCACTATCACAACCGCAAGCGCGTCAATCCTGAAGTCGAGGAAGAACTGGAAGCGACCTATTGGGATAGCCTCGACCAGATGCTGGCCCGGATGGATATCATCTCGGTCAACTGCCCTTCGACGCCTGCCACATTCCATCTGCTGTCCGCACGCCGCATCGCGCTGATGCAGCCGACCGCCTATATGGTCAACACAGCACGCGGCCAGATCATTGACGAAAATGCCCTGATCGAGCTGATCGAACAAGGCAAGCTTGCCGGGGCGGGGCTGGATGTTTTCGAGAACGAGCCGGCGGTCAATCCGCGGCTGCTGGCGCTTGCCGAAAAGGGCAAGGTCGTCCTGCTGCCGCATATGGGATCGGCCACCATGGAAGGCCGCATCGATATGGGCGACAAAGTCATCATCAATATCAAGGCTTTTGTCGACGGGCACCGCCCGCCCGATCGCGTATTGCCGAACCGGGTTTAATTTTTCCGGCTCGCGGTCTTCGTTTCTTCGGCGTTTTTGCCGTCAATGAAACGAAGCACCGTATGCGCATAGAGACGCGGGTTTTCGACCGGGACGCCGTGCCCGGCATCGGGCAGAATGATCAATTCAGCACCCGATATCTGGCTGGCGATGAACTCCGTATGTTCGCGTGTGATGGCCGTATCGCGGTCTCCGATCACAATCGCCGTGCGCACGCTGATGCCGGACAAGTCCTCGTCCGTGAAGTTCGGCTCGTTCGCCCACAGCGCGTGGATTTCCTTGTCAATGCTCTCATAGTGGCGTAGTTCCGGTATCGGTTTTCCTTCGGCGCGGGCCTCGGCATAACCGGTATTGCCGTCAGGCGTGACGTTTGCCGCCTGCGCAAACAGGCTTGTCAGCCGTTCAGGATAGCGCATGGCGATGTCGAGGCCGATAATGCCGCCATCGCTCCAGCCGACTAGATCGACCTTGTCGATGTGGAGAAAGTCGAGCAGCGCCACATAGTCGTCGGCCATCAGTCCATAGGTGATCGGATCATCGGTGCGGGTGGAGCGTCCCTGTCCGCGACTGTCGGCAACGATTACGGTGTGGTCGCGCGCAAGGATTGGAAGCTGTGCATCCCATACATGCTGGTCGGACAGGCCGCCAGGAATAAGCAGGATTGGCGAGCCTTCGCCGACGATCCGGTAATACATTTCTATGCCGTTGACTTCGGCAAAGACGGCAGGCGACGCGGGAATGGTCATGCGTGCAATTCTCTCAGGTGAAACGGGGGATGGAAAAGACAAAACAAAGCCGATCAGCAAAGCGGCTATCGTTAATGTGGTCTTTCCCTTCATGGATCCCCGGTCTCATTTTCAGGGGCTGCGGATAAGCGTCGGCAGATCGTAGAGATAGGCAATGCGCTTGATGGCGTCCTGCAGCGGTTCCAGCGTGACGGTCATCGTATGACCGCTCGCATGGATCAGCATGTCAGGCGAGGCACAGATGGCGACGTGGCCCTTCCAGAAGACCAGATCGCCGCGCTTCAAATTCGAATAGGTCGCATCGGGTTCGATGATTTCGCCGAGCGTATCCTGCTGCATGTCGGAATCGCGCAGAACCTTGCGGCCTGCCACCCACATGCACAATTGCACAAGGCCGGAGCAGTCGATGCCGAAGCCTGATGTGCCGCCCCACAGATAAGGCGTATGAAGAAGGGTTTCGGCGACCGCCACATAGTCGGCTGCATGTTCACCGACTGGCGCAAGGTGGCTTGCGATCAGCGCCTCGCCGCTTTCCAGCAGCGCATATTTCGTACCGCGCGTTTCGGCTGCGCCGACGATGCGTACGCGAGAGCCGAGCGACAGTGCCTTGGTGTGCGGGAAACGCAGATCAGAGCCGGGATAGACGAAAGTACGCGGCACAATGACCAGATGTGTTTCGGCGCCAGCAGTCTGCTCCAGCGCGGCAGAGGAGACATAACCCGTATAGCCGTCGCGTTCTGCCTGGACCCACGACCAGCCGTCCATTTCCTCGAAGACACGAACGGGATCGCCGAAAATCATCTGTGTCTGCGGACCGCTATCCATACGCGGTTCGGCGCGCAGATCGACAACGGATGCGGAAACCTGCATTGGTGCTCCGGCGGTAAAACGCGCCGCTTCCACCCGACCGGTCAGCCGTTCGTCGGCGAGGTCGGGGCGATAAGCGTTGAGGCGGCGGTCGAGCATGGTCAAAGTGGTAACTCCCTGGCTTTGGCGATCACCAGATCGCCCAGTCTTTCAACATAAAGTGCACCGGCGACTGTCCTCTTTACTAGCACATTTCGCCGGTCTTTTTCATCACGATGCCGGGAGACGAGTTCAAGCGCGCCCATCGTGTCGAGCGCGCGGGTAATCACCGGCTTGGTGACATTCAGTTTTGCTGCAAGTCCCCGCACGGTATGCGGCGGGGGCTCCAGATAGATGGTCAGGAGAATGGCTGCCTGTCGCGTGGTGAGATCGGGCATCTCATCACGTACCTGTTCCAGCGACAGGGTTCTCAGCAATGTCAGCGCCTGCAACGGCTTCAGCTCAATTGGCATCCGGTTCCACCCAAATGGGGATTGTTTCGGAACCGTTTTATTCAATCCGTTTTCGGCGTTTCAGGCAAGTGGATTCAGCGCGCCGGGTAACGCTCCTTCAAAAGTTGGTAAAGAGCGCGAATGGCTTGCGCTTCGCCGCCGACCGGGGAAGCGGGTTTTTCGACCGGCACCCAACCGAAAATGTCGAAATGCGCCCATGCTTGAGCTTTTTCGACAAATTTGCTGAGGAAGAGCGCAGCCGTGACCGATCCGGCAAAGCCGTCGGTGGTGACATTGTTGATGTCGGCGATCCGTGAAGACAGTTTCTGCGCATAGGGCTTCCAGAGTGGCATGCGCCATAGCGGGTCTGCTGTGGAATCCGCGCTTTGCGCGATGGAAGCAGCAAGTCCGTCATCATGCGTGTAGAATGGCGGCAGGTCGGGACCGAGTGCGACACGTGCCGCGCCCGTCAGCGTCGCCATGTCGATCAGGAGTGCAGGTTCTTCCTCGTCGGCAAGCGCAAGCGCGTCGGCAAGAACCAGTCGGCCTTCGGCATCGGTATTGCCGATTTCGACGGTTAAGCCCTTGCGGCTTTGCAACACGTCACCCGGACGGAAGGCATTACCGGCAATCGAATTCTCCACCGCCGGGATCAATACACGCAGCCGCACCGGCAGTTGCGCGTCCATGATCATGGAGGCGAGGCCCAGCACATTGGCGGCTCCGCCCATGTCCTTCTTCATCAGCAACATGCCGCTTGCCGGTTTGATGTCGAGGCCGCCGGTATCGAAACAGACGCCCTTGCCAACCAGCGTGATTTTCGGGTCGCTTGCCTTGCCCCAGCTAAGATCGATCAGGCGTGGCGCAATAGCGCCAGCACGACCGACCGCATGGATCATCGGAAAATTCTTCTCCAGAAGCGCATCGCCTTCGGTAACGGCAATATCGGCTTTGTACTTGGACGCCAGTTCACGGGCCGCATTCTCGAGAGCATCTGGTCCCATATCGTTGGTCGGCGTGTTGATGAGATCGCGCACCAACATAACCGCAGCGGCGATGCGGCGGATTTCCGCTTCGTCCACGCCATGGGGCAGAGCGAGGCGGATCGCCTTGCCGTTCGCCTTGCGATAACGCGTGAAACTATAAGCGCCCATTAGGAAGCCGAGAACGGCAAGTGCCGCCTCATCGACCGCGCCTTCGATATGCCAGTCTCCTTCCGGAAGGTTGCGCGCCAGCTTTCCGGCCAGAAGCTGCGACTGGCTGCCCTTTTCCTCGCTGCCTGTTCCGAAAAGTGCACCTGACACCGCTCCGCCTGCGCCGGGGAGGACGAGCACTCGTCCGGCTTCGTCGTCAAACCCGTTGGCCCTAGCCCATGCAATTGCATCGGCGGGAAGACCGGCGGTTTCCAGTCCGCCTTTCGGCGTAAACCAGATCGGACGGCTTTGTTCGGATTTTTGGGAAAGAAGTTCGACAGACATGATGCTCTTTCTGACCAGTAAGCGATGTCCGGCAAAAGCGCTGGCATTTTGTCGGAAGTTCATAAAACAAACAGATATCGCTCCTCCCGAAAAGTGTGAAACGGCTTTCGGATAAGATGCGCGCTAAAACAAACAGATAGCGTGATTATTGCCGCGCGGAAACAGAAACCGCAATCGCTATATTAACCAATCATTAGGGTTAACAGATTATTGATTTAGCAGGAATTGGGCTTGAGGGTGAAAACCAGAGACTAAAGCATGTTGGATGCGCGACACGCTTTAGCAGGAGAGGCGGGATGCTGAACATCGTTCGAAAAGACGTTATCGCAACACGTCTTGGTTTCGCCTGCATTCTTTCAGCATTGGTTCTTTCCGGCTGCACATCCGTCGACCGAACCACGACCGGTTCGGTCCGCCGTGCGGCGACGGTCGCCACTTTCGATCACATGAACGACACGCAGCTTGCTGCGATGGCCGGGCGGCTCGGGGCGCAATACGAGCGCAATCCGAAGGACCGTCAGACGGCGCTCAACTACGCCAATGTGCTGGCGCGCCTTGGCCGCAACGATCAGGCGCTGGCCGTCATGCGGGCGCTCGCCATTGTTTATCCGAAAGATCAGGCTGTTCTTTCGGCTTATGGTAAGGCGCTTGCGGGTGCAGGCCAGTTTGAAGGCGCACTTGATGCCATTCGCCGCGCACAAAACCCGGCCTATCCCGACTGGAAACTGGTTTCCGCAGAAGGCGCCATTCTCGACCAGATGGGCAGGAAGGAAGAAGCGCGCGCGACTTATCAGAAGGCGCTGCAGCTTCAGCCGAATGAACCGTCGATCATCTCCAATATGGGGATGTCCTATCTTCTGGCAGGCGATGCACGAACTGCCGAAACCTATTTCAAGCAGGCCGCTGACGCTCCAGGCGCCGACAGCCGCGTGCGTCAGAACCTCGCGCTGTCAGTCGGTTTGCAAGGCCGCTTTCAGGAGGCGGAAGCGATTGCCGCGCGCGAGATTTCTCCGCAACAGGCCAAGGCCAATACGGATTATCTTCGTTCCATGCTGGCCCAGCAGAACTCCTGGAACATGCTCAAGGACAAGCCGAAGGGCTGAGGCCTCTCTTAGTTTTCGTCATGTCTGAATGACCGGTTATCAGTTACCGCCAAACAATCCGCCTTGCGCCGAAATCTGGATGAAGGCCGGGCCGAGGATGACGATAAAGAGTACCGGCAGGAAGAAAACGATCATCGGCACGGTCAGCTTTGGCGGCAGGGCCGCAGCCTTCTTTTCAGCGTCCAGCAGACGTAAATCGCGGCTTTCCTGAGAAAGCGTGCGAAGCGCCTGCGCCACCGGGGTGCCGTAACGCTCGGCTTGAATCAGTGCCTGCGTTACGGACTTCACCGGATCCAGCCCCGTGCGATTGGCGAGGTTTTCATAGGCCTGACGGCGCTCCGGCAGGAAGGAAAGCTCGGCATTGGTCAGCATCAGTTCTTCGGCAAGCTCGACGGATTGAATACCGATTTCATCGGCCACCCGGCGAAAGGCAGCTTCCGTGGACATGCCCGATTCGACACAGATGAGCATCAGGTCGAGCGCGTCCGGCCATGCGCGACGGATGGATTGCTTGCGCTTGGTTGCCCTGTTGGAGACGTAGAGGTTCGGCGCATAGAAACCGGCGTAGCCCGCGAAAACGCAGACGAGCAAACGAACGAAGAAGGTTTGATCGGCAAGCACACCGAGCATGAAAATGTAGATGGCGGCAATCAACATGGCGCCGAAAGGCAGCACAAAGCGCAGAAACAGAAAGATGTTGAGAGGGTTTTGTCCCCGGAAGCCTGCTTGTCTGAGCGAAGCGATCGTCTTTTCGTCGGCAAGCGCGCGCTTGAGATCAAGCCTTTCGACGAATTCGCGGATGCCCTGTTTCTGCTGATGCCGCAGGCTGTTGCGGCGATCGCTTTCTGCTGCAAGACGGGCACGCTCCCGTGAGCGAATGGCTTCGCGCTCGGTGGCGACCGATTTCATGCGTGATTTGAGTGCGCTGCCGCTCAGAACCGGCATGATGATCGTTACTACAGTTGCAAAAACCGCAACCGTGATCAAAACGCCGATGAGAAACTGCGGGTCGGTCAATTTTTGTGTGAGGAGAGAAAACATGTCCGGTGCCTCACATATCGAAATTGATCATATTCTTCATGATGAAGATGCCGGTCAGCATCAAAACGGCTGCAATGCCCAGGAGCATATGGCCGGTGGATGACGTGAAAAGCAGCGTCATATATTGCGGGCTCGTCAGATAGACGAGAACCATAACGATGAAAGGCAGCGCGCCGATGATCGCAGCCGAAGCCTTGGCTTCCATGGAAAGCGCATCGACCTTGGCCTTCATCTTCTTCCGGTCGCGCAGAACCTTTGAAAGATTATTGAGCGCTTCGGAAAGATTACCGCCTGCCTGCGCCTGTATCTGGATGACGATGGCGAAGAAGTTGGTTTCCGGGCAGGGCATGGAATCGGGCATCTTGCCGACTGCTTCAGGGATAGAAAGGCCGATCTGCTGTGCCTCGACCACCTTCTTGAACTCGCTCTTGACCGGTTCAACCGCCTCACTCGCAATAAGTCTCAGACCGTCATTAAGCGGCAGTCCTGCCCGGGTTGCGCGCACGATGACATCAAGCGCGTTGGGAAATTCTTCGAGGAATTTCTTCAGCCGACGCTTGCGCTTCTGCAGCACGAACCAGCGCGGCAAACCGAAAAAACCGGCAATTGCGATACCTGGCAGGAAAAGCAGCGGCGCGCCGAAAATCAGTGCGATGAATGTTGCGAGAAACGCCGCCATGCCGGAATAGATGTAGAATTTCTGCAAAGTGAGGCTCAGCCCCGCCTGCGCCAGAAGAATGCGCAGGGGCGGATATTTCTGGTTCTTCTCGCGCTGCTTCTGCCGCGCTTCCAGATCCTTGATGTTATCCTGCAACTGCTTGCGGCGCTTTTGGATGTCGGCGTTTCTGTCGCGTTCGCTACGCGTTATCGCCCGTTCTGAACCGCTGTTGCGCACGGTTTCAAAGCGCCGTGCTGCGTGGTCCTTCTTGCCGAGCTTTTCATAAAAGAGCGCATAGAACAGAGCCGCGCAGGCGACAACGGCGAGCACGATGAACATCACAATGCTGGCACCGGATCCTGTCATGTGTTTGCCCTTTCCATGCTGTCGAGCACAGAAGCAAGGCGGTTATCCTCATTATAATAGCGGGCGCGTTCCCAGAAGGCAGGTCGCCCGATGCCGGTCGAACTATGGTTGCCAAGAATACGGCCAGAGGCATCTTCTCCCTTGATATCGTAGAGAACGAGATCCTGAGTGGTGATGACGTCGCCTTCCAGCCCCACCACTTCGGTGATGTGGGTAATGCGGCGTGTGCCGTCGCGCAGACGTGCGGCCTGAATGATGATATCGACAGAACCGACGATGATCTCGCGCACGGTCTTTTGTGGCAGCACATAGCCGCCCATGGCGATCATGGCTTCCATACGGTTGAGGCATTCACGCGGACTGTTGGCATGGATCGTGCCCATCGAACCGTCGTGGCCGGTGTTCATGGCCTGCAAAAGATCGAACACTTCGGATCCACGCACTTCACCGACAATAATGCGTTCGGGACGCATACGCAGACAGTTCTTAACCAGATCGCGCATGGTGACTTCGCCTTCGCCTTCCAGATTGGGCGGGCGGGTTTCCAGACGCACTACGTGCGGCTGCTGCAATTGCAGTTCAGCCGAATCCTCGCAGGTGATGATGCGTTCATGCGTGTCGATATAGCGTGTCAGACAGTTCAGAAGCGTGGTTTTGCCCGAACCGGTGCCGCCGGAAATAATGACATTGCAGCGCACCCGGCTGATGATCTGCAGCAGTTCCGCCCCGGCATTCGATATGGCGCCGAATCGCACCAGCTGGTCGAGTGTCAGCTTGTCCTTGCGGAACTTGCGGATGGTCAGGGTGGGGCCGTCGAGCGACAGCGGTGGCGCGATGACGTTGACGCGCGAGCCGTCGGGCAGGCGCGCATCGCAGATCGGGCTCGATTCGTCGACCCGGCGTCCGACCTGGCTCACGATACGCTGGCAGATGTTCAGAAGCTGCTGGTTATCGCGGAAACGAATGCCGGTTTCCTGCAGCAGACCGTCCACTTCGATATAGGTGCGGCGCGAACCGTTGACCATGATATCGGCGATGTCGTCGCGAGAAAGAAGCGGCTCCAGCGGGCCGTAGCCCAGAACATCGTTGCAGATATCGTCGAGCAGTTCTTCCTGCTCGGCAATCGACATGACGAAGTTCTTGATGGCGATGATGTCGTTGACGATGTCGCGGATTTCCTCACGCGCGGCATCCGGCGCCATGCGGGAAAGCTGCGACAGGTCGATTGTGTCGATGAGTGCCGAGAAGACCTGCGATTTGGTGTCGTAATAGCTTTCGGTCTTCTCGCGCCCTTGCGTACCCGTCTGGGTATGGGATTTCGCCGGAGTGCTTGGTACGGCTGCCTGCATGCGGGACGGTTGCACGACGGGCTGGGTCGGAGCAGGCATCGCAGCGGAACTGGCAGGTTTCGGCACAGCCGGTCGCGTTCCGCTTTCCGGCTTGTTTCCCGTATCGTTGCCTCTTCTGCCGAACATGATTTCCTGCCGTTACTTGGTCTTGCGTGCAAATTTGCCGAGTAGGCTCGAAATGCTGCTCTTCTTGCGCGGCTGCACATCGGCCCTGCCAGTCACGACATGCGCAATATGGCTGATGGCTTCGGCAATCGGACTTTCCGGATTGGTTTCTGCGATCATCCGGCCGTTGTTGGCTGCATTGCCGAAAAGCTGCGGATCGAAGTCTATAGTCGCGACAGGGTCGATGCCGAGCGGCTCGGCAAAATCTGCGAGCGCAATTTCCGGCCGTTTAGGAATGCCCATCTGGTTGAGGACGAGATGCGGTTTCACATCGTTCGGTCGCAGTTGCGCCAGCGTGTCGAGAAGGTTCTTCGTGTTGCGCAGATTGGCGAGATCGGGCGTTGCCACGATCACGACCTCATCGGCGCGCATCAATGTGGTCCGCGTCCATCCGCTCCAGCCATGCGCCACATCCAGCACAATCAGCGGAGAATTGCGTTGGGCAACATCGATCATTTCGGCAAAGGCGTCTTCGCCGAAATCGAATGTCCGTTCCAGACTCGAAGGTGCAGCGAGGATCGAAAGGTGATCGCCATATTGAACCAGCAATCGGTCGAGATAGACCTCGTCGATCCGCTCCGGCGAGAAAACGGCATCGGCGATGCCGAGCGTGGGGTCCTGATCGAAATTGATGTTTGCTGTGCCAAAGGGCAGGTCCATGTCTGCCAGCACGACATCGTGTCGGAACAGGTCGGAGATCGACCAGGCGACATTGTGTGCGATTGTTGAAGCGCCGACACCGCCTTTTGCACCGATGAAGGCTATGGAACGGCCCAGCGGTTCCGCACCGGGATCGAGAAAAATCGAGGAAACGATGGCCAGAATGTCTGCGAGCGAGACAGGCGCCACGATATATTCTGAAACGCCGCGCCGCAGCAATTCGCGATAAAGCCAGACCTCGTTGGAATGACCGATCACCATAACTTTTGAACCGGAATCGCATACCTCTGACAATTGCTGCAGTTCTTCAAGCAGCACATTGGGTTCGGACGCCGATTCGACAATAATCAGATTGGGTGTGGAGGCTGTTTGATAAAATTCTATTGCCGCTGCAACGCCGCCCATCATGACTTTCAGATGGGTTTTGGCCATGCGCCGGTCGCCACCCGCGCGCTCGATCGGGATGGCGACGCTTTCGTTCACGCAGAAGGCCTGGATCGAAATGCGCGGAATGGGACGCACATTTTCCAGCATGATCGGCGCGCGGCCCGTCTCGGGGCCTTGTTCTTCTTCCGCCGGTTCGAAAGCGAAGTTGCTCATGGCGCCCTCTTAATACTCGGCCTGCGTGCTACGGGGTTCTTTCCAGTTATCCGTCTGTGCGGGCGACATCTTCACGTAGCCCTGCTTGCCGTTGAGACGTTCGGTCGTGCGGTCCGAATCGATTGGCGACATGACGCGTGGTCCCAGAAGATCGGCCGGATTGGCGACCTGAGCGGCAAGATTGTTCTGCGAGGCACAGCCAAAATTGGCATAATGCTTGTTTTCAGGGGTACTGGCGAGATCGTCCGGCCAGCGACCGCACGGCGTCGTGCCCGCGGTCATCGCATAATAGCTGATCCTGATGGGCGCTGCCGCTTCAGGGTTTTCAACGGGATAGTTTTCGATGGCGATATTGTTTGCCTTGATGCCGCCGCGCCGGAGCATAGCCGACACTTCGGTGCTTAACCGATAGGCCGCCGCCTGATTGGAGGTGCCTGAAGGCACCAGCACATAGAGCATGCCTGAGCCGCCGCGCCGGTAATTGGCAATAGCGCCCTGAACGATACCGCGCTGCATCGGGCTCAGCTTCTGGTCGGCCTGTGCAACCGGAATATCGATGACCTGCTCCCGCTCCGCAATCGTGATCGGATGATTGGTACGATAATCGTCCGGCAAGGCGCCAACGGTGACATGCTGGCGGTTCGCACAACCCGCGAGGAGGGCCAGTGACAGAGCGACAAGCGCTGGTCGGGTGGAAATCCTGCAAAAGCCTCTGACTGAATATGTCATGATCTGTCCCCGCTCACTTGTAGATATAACCGACGACGCCGTTGTAGCGACCGGGCGGCAGTTTGGTTTCCATCGTGCCGTAAACGCGATTGACCTTGCCAAGGATGTATCCCGCGCCATCGCTGGCCGGATTGAGATTGTCGTCGGGCCGCGCAAGCTGCTGGCGGGCAACGGGGCGCGCCAGATAAGGTGTGACGATCACCACCAGTTCGGATTCGTTGCGGATAAAATCCTTGCTGCGGAACAGCGCGCCGAGGACCGGAATCTTGGTAAGGCCTGGAAAGCCGGAAACCGACTGGCGCACTTCATCGCGGATCAACCCACCGATCATCATGGAACCGCCGGACGGAAGTTCGACCGTCGTATCGGCGACACGCTTGCGCAGCGATAGAACACTTGCGCCAACGCCATCCATCTTGTTGGTGGTGCCTGCGCCTTCTGTCGTCGGCTCAGAGACGGAGGTTCTGATTTTCAGGCTGATGCGTCCCGGCCCCAGCACGGTCGGCATGAATTCGAGACCAATGCCGTAGTTGATCTTGGCCAGTTCATTGGTGCGCTTTCCGTCATCATCATATTTGACGCTGTTGATGACATTATATTCGCCGCCGACATTGAAGGCCGCTTTTTCGCCGGAGATTGCGGTCAGGGTCGGCTCGGCGAGTGTCTTCATGACGCCTGCCGATTCCATTGCCCGCAGATAGGTGGAAAAATTGCTTGTCGCGAGGCCGAATCCGGTATCGGACAGGTTGTTGCCAATGGCTCCGGCAATACTCTCGGAAATTCCCCCATAGGAAATGCCGTTCGAAACACCGCTGCCTGCCATATTAACGCCAAGCTGCTTCATGACGGAGCGGCTGACTTCCGCGACGGTGACCTTCAATGTCACCTGATCCTCGCCGACGATAGTCAGCATATTGACGATGGCGCTCGCGCGGCGGTTTCGGTCGGGATTGTTGATAGCAACACCGCCGCCATCCGTTGGCGCGGACGCAGTCGTGGTGAACTGACCGGTTGTTGCTTCGCCACCGGAAACGAAAAGGCCTGCAAGTTTTGCGGCCTGTGCCGAATCCTGTGGGGTCTGCACCGTTCCGGTCAGCACCACATTATCGTTGATCAGTTCGACGCGAATATCGGAACCGGGAATGAGGCGCTTCAGCTGGGATGAAATCCCGCTCACATCGCGCTCGATTTCGACATCGATGGATGCGACCTGTTCGCCATTGGGACCGAAAACGAAAATATTGGTCTGTCCGACCTGCTTGCCGAAAAGATAGATGCGTCGCGACGTACGCGTCACCGCATCGGCTATTGTCGGGTTGGAGACGAGAACGTCATAAGCATCCTGCGGAAGATCGAGCACGACCGACTTGTTGAGGCCAAGCTTGATCGTCTGCGAACGCTGCTGGCTGCCGACCTTGACGATACCCGCCGCCGCCATGACGGACATATCGGTGAGCGGCAGTGAGAAGGCGGCAAGCGCGCTGGTTAAAAGTGCGACTTTTGCGGAATATGGGCGCACGAGTTTTGTCTTTCTCATGAGCGCGGTCCTATTTCTGTAACGCTGCCGGACTTGATGACCTTGACCGTTCCGCTGCGGGTCGGCGAGGAAACCAGATAGTCGGCCTGCTTGATATCCTTGTCCTCGACGTCCTGTGTCGAGCGAAGCGCCAGCGTCAGGCGGTCCGCCATCTGCTGGGCGACGGTGATGATTTCGGCCTGTTCCGGCGTGACTTCGAGCGTCGCGGTCTGGCCGACCATGACCTTGCGGCCCTGCTCGTCTTCCTGAATGGCCTGATCGATGGCCAGAACACGCACATTCTGCAACACGGTTTCCGTGGTGAATGGTGTCAGCGATTTATCGCCATTGTCCGGCTTGCGGCGGGTCATGATGACATCGACGAAATCATTGGGAAGAATGAAGCCGCCTGCCGAGCTTTCGGCATTGATCTGTGTCGCGACGGCGCGCATGCCGGGCGGCAGGATCGACGACATGAAACTCTGTCCCGGACCGATGAGCTTGGTCTTGCGGATCGGTTCGCCCGTGAAGAACTGTAGGCGCACGGTTGCGCCACTCAACTGATTGATGGCGTCGGGTTCGCTTGCGCGGGTGATATAGCCGTCGCTGACAGCTTCGGCAGGCCAGAGCTGCCAGCGCATCTGCGATGTCAGCTCTGCGCCGACACCGAGATTTTCGGTGGCAACCAACACGTCTTCCAGCTTCATCTGCGGCGTTTCAGGCGCGACGACAATGGGAGCAGGCGGCGGTGCGGCGAGGTTCATGGCAATATAGCCAGCGCCACCTGCCGCAAGAACGGCCACTCCTAAAATGAGCAGTCGAGCTGATTTCATGATGTGCCCCGCGCAAATCCCCACGTCTTGATGACGTGTTCCAAAATTGCACTGGGAATCGTGTAATTATGGTTAATATAATCTTATTCGAATAAAGAAAGATTGGGAATACACGCGAAAGTTGCGCATAAATGCGCTTAAAATGCCCCTGTCAAAT
Source organism: Brucella cytisi (assembly GCF_038433355.1). Classification (NCBI taxonomy): domain Bacteria; kingdom Pseudomonadati; phylum Pseudomonadota; class Alphaproteobacteria; order Hyphomicrobiales; family Brucellaceae; genus Brucella; species Brucella cytisi. The sequence continues at coordinate 113,470 of NZ_JBCAUP010000013.1, read as the reverse complement.
AGGTCTTCATCGTTTCCCCGACTGGCGACAGTGGAAATGTCCAGAGACCGGCAGCTCCAAGTGCAATGCCGTAGGGAATGCCCACATCCTTGCGGGCGAGCGTTCCCAAGAAGGCATAGCGATCCGCCAGTAGCGGACGGGGGATCATCCTGTAGAGGATGATCGTGAGTGTCAGCGCGCCGCCCAGGATCGAAACCATCACAATATAATCCATGAGGCTGGCATTGGGACCGAACCACAAGGCCGTTGCCGCAATGAGCTTGGCGTCACCACCACCCATGGCGCGCAGGCAAAAGAGCGAAAAGGTGATGATGAGCGCGATACCGCCGACAGCCAGATGCCAGCCATAGTCTGCGAGGGAAATTCCGCAGAGCGGTGCGAGCAGGACAAAGCCCAGGCTCAGTCCGATGGAAACGCGGTTGCGGATGGTCATCGAGGTCAAGTCGGTGATCATGGCCGTCACCATTGCCAGAGCAAAGATTGCGGTCATGGCTGCTGCTGTCATTGCCGATGCCCCCGCGTCGCCTGTCATCCCATCATTTGGTCACCGTTTGCACGGAGTTGCGCTTTGATGATTAGCGGTTCGTCGCCTGTTCGAACTGTATGGCCGTGTCATTGAATTTTTCGCCGACATTGCCAGCCACGAGCGCAACGCCGCTGATGATCATTATGGAAACGAGTGTGCCGATCAGCGCATATTCGATTGCTGTCGAACCGGCCCTGTTCTTCATGAAGCGCGTCATCAATGTCGGCATCACATGCTCCTCGCTGTTCCGATTGCGCTGGTTTTTGGGAACGCGCTCTAATTTCGGATGAGCTGAAGCATAAGAGAGAGGAATTGTGGCCCTCTTAACAATCAGGGTTAATGAAGTGTTTCGACGCTTTCCGGATCACTGCAATCGCACGATTGGTTAATCTTTGGCGAATTGTGAACGCGGTCTGCACGGAAGAGTAGCGACTTAATTCTTCCTTCACCAATCCCCTTCATTCTTTGCTCATTATATTGATGGGGTTCCATTCGCTGAGCCCACTATATCTGCGGGGGAATGTCGCGTGACGCGTCGATTGTTTGCTTTGGGTGGCTTCGGCAAGGTGTCTGCCATGGGCATTGCCTTCATGACGGTCTTTGCGGCCAAACCGGCGTCTGCAGAAGACTACATTGCCCTTGAAACAAGCCAGGCGCGCATCTTGCGGCTCGCGCGGCCAGCCGACAGTGTCGTGATCGGAAATCCGTCGATTGCCGATGCCGTCGTTCAGGATGCACAGACTATTGTTCTGACTGGCAAGGATTTTGGCGTCACCAATATTGTCGTCATGGACAAGCAGGGCGAACCAATCCTCGATCGTGAGCTGGTAGTTTCCCGCAATGCACGCGGCACGACGCGAATTTACCGGCAGGCCGAAGTGCAAACGCTTTCCTGTACGCCTTACTGCGAAAAAGCCTCAACGAAGAACGGCTTCGACGACAAGTAACGCTATTCAGTCGTGAGTCCCTGTTCCGTTAATACTCTTTCAGGTTGTCCTGTTGTAACGATACTCCCAATCGAATTCATGTGAAGTTGGGTGGGGTTATGACTTTCCGGATTTTGGCGCTTGGCCTTGCAGGGGCGAGCGCGAACTTACGCCGTTTTGCCCGTGCACAACATGGTGTGGCGGCGGTGGAGTTCGCGTTGCTCATCGTTCCGTTCCTGATCATCATCTTTGCGACGATCGAAATCGGTATGAGTTTTGTGGCGCGTCAGGTCATATCCAATGCGACAGAGACTGTTGCACGCCGATTGCAGACGGGGCAGATCAGAGGGGCTCAAATCAGCGAAGGAACCTTGCGCACCGAACTCTGTCAGCAGATGCAGTTTATGGTCGCGCAAGGCTGCCCCAATCTTTCGCTCAATCTGGGAACCTACGAAGGCTTCGACAAGGTTCCGATTGACCAGATTCTCGACGGTGAGGGCAAGCTCACACGGACAGGTATTATCGGGACCAGTGGAACCTCAACGATCAATCAGCTCAACGTGGTTTATGCTTGGCCCGTGCTGACAAACATCCTTTATCTGATCGAAAATCCACATGCTGCAGGGGGCACCATGCCGCTCTTTGCGACCCTCACCTGGCAGAACGAACCCTTCCCGAACTAAAACAACTGATGTGCATCCCGAAAATCGCCTCGCACTTTTCGGAATGCATTCTGGAGCGATCGATTGCCATGCGTAATTGTCTTCGAAAATTCCTGAATGATAAACGCGGATTGGGTGCGGTTGAATTCGCACTGATCGCGCCCGCCCTGCTTCTGATTTATCTTGGCTCGGTTGATTTGGCTGACGGGGTCGACACGAACAAGAAAGTGTCGCGCTCGGCGAGCAGCCTCGCCGATCTGGTTGCTCGCCAATTGTCGGTCACGAAGAATGATCTGAACGATATGTTCAACATCAGTCGCGCGTCACTGCTGCCCTATTGTCGGAGCACCCCGAAGATAAGGATCACCGCAATCAGGATTGACGGAACGGCGAGGGCCAGCAACCTGACGCCGGAGGTCGATTGGTCCTATGCCAACATTGCGGATTTTGCCGCCAAGAAGGGGGATGTCGGCGATATTCCGTCAAGCCTTCTGGATGAAGGATCGTATTTCATCAAAGTCGACGTCGAACTCGACTACAAGCCGCTCAATGCATGGATTTCCACGAGCATTCCGATGAGCGAAACCTATTATCTGGCGCCCCGCTATACGAACACGCTTCCCTGTACCAATTGCTGAACATCTTGGCATTGCGGACAAAACTGAACATATAAGGGCAAAGCCAATGCATGGCTCTTGTTCAGGATCAGTTTTCTATGCCCGAATTGCCAGAAGTCGAAACGGTTCGCCGTGGTCTGCAGCCCGTCATGGAGGGCGCGACCGTCAGCCAAGTCGAACAACGACGCCCGGACTTGCGCTTTCCCTTTCCCGACCGCTTTGTCGAACGGCTTTCCGGTCGGCGCATTTTGGCGCTTGGACGTCGCGCGAAATATCTGACGATCCATCTCAATGACGGCCTATCCGTCATCAGCCATCTTGGCATGTCGGGTTCGTTTCGCATCGAGACCGATGATGACGGCGGCACGCCCGGCGAATTCCATCATGAGCGCTCCAAACTGAGTGCGCATGACCATGTCGTGTTTCATCTTCTGCGAGCCGATGGCGCTCCGGCCCGTATCGTCTACAACGATCCGCGTCGCTTCGGCTTCATGCTTTTTGCGGAAGAAGGCACGCTCGATAGCCACCCGCTGCTGGCAAGCCTCGGCATAGAGCCGACAGGCAATCTGCTCTCGGGCACCATTCTGGCCGAACTCTTCAAGGGGCGTCGGACGCCGCTCAAGGCGGCGCTGCTCGATCAGCGGCTGATAGCTGGTCTTGGTAATATCTATGTTTGCGAGGCGCTCTGGCGCAGCCACCTGTCGCCCATGCAGACAGCCGGGTCTGTTGCGCAGGATCCCGCAATCATGGAGCAATTGGCTGCCGATATCCGCACAGTGATCGCGGAAGCCATTGCCGCAGGCGGTTCAACCCTCAAGGACTATATTCAGGCAGATGGCGCGCTTGGCTATTTCCAACACTCCTTCTCCGTCTATGGGCGCGAGGGAGAGTCTTGCAAAAACCCTGCCTGCAACGGCATTGTGGAACGGGCGGTACAGTCGGGACGTTCGACTTTTTTCTGTGCCTCTTGCCAGCAATGAGGCCTTGAAAAAGAAGTGACGCCGGTCCACTTTGCCCGCCAACCAGCGAAAGCGCATCCGAAAAGTGTGAAACGGTTTGCGGCCAAGATGCGCGGTTCAAACCGAAAAGATAGAGCATTTCCCGTGTTTCAGGAAAAACAGGAAACGCTTGATCTGTCCGAAGGAGGAGTTCAATCCATGGCCTATGAAACGATCATCGTCGAGACACGTGGCGGCGTCGGCCTCATCCGCCTCAACCGCCCGCAGGCGCTCAATGCCCTGAACCGCAAGGTTCTCGACGAATTGACGGAAGCTCTCGGCGCTTTCGATACGGACGGCAAGATCGGCGCTATCGTTCTCACCGGTTCAGAAAAGGCCTTCGCTGCCGGTGCCGACATCAAGGAAATGCAGCCGATCGATTTCGTGGATGCCTATCTTCAGGACATGTTCGCTGACTGGCAGAAAGTGGATCGGGTCCGCAAGCCGATCATCGCGGCGGTTTCGGGCTATGCGCTGGGCGGCGGCTGCGAACTCGCCATGATGTGCGATTTCATCATCGCGGGCAGCAACGCAAAATTCGGCCAGCCGGAAATCACGCTTGGCGTCATGCCCGGCATGGGCGGCTCGCAGCGTCTCACGCGCTATGTCGGCAAGTCCAAGGCGATGGATATGTGCTTGACCGGACGCATGATGGATGCGGCGGAAGCAGAACGCAGCGGTCTCGTCTCGCGCGTCGTTGCACCGGAGGAGCTTCTTGACGAAGCGCTGAAGGCCGCAGAACGCATTGCATCCTTCTCGCGTCCGTCCGTGCTGATGGTCAAGGAAGCGGTCAATCGTACCTACGAAATGACGCTGAGCGAAGGACTCCGCTTCGAGCGGCGCCAGTTCCATTCGCTGTTTGCGACGGAAGACCAGAAGGAAGGCATGGCAGCCTTCATCGACAAGCGTACGCCGTCGTTCAAGAATCGCTAAAGCTTGTCTCCCTAAAGTGGGAACCGGTTTCGGGATAAAGACATGCTTGAAAAGACAAATAGATAGAGCAGTTTCAATGACTCGGTTTTAGCTGGAACCGCTCTAATTGATCGGCTGGTGGTCGAGTGACGGCCCTGACAAGAGCATCATGGGAGCCTTCCGGTCGCTTTCGGCGGGCTTTCAGGCCGGGTTTGCGGCTTTTTGATCGAGCTTTGGGGCAGAATCCACGTTGACGCCGTGCCAAAGCTGATCTATAAGCCCGCCACGGATCGGCGGCCCCCAGGGATCTTCAAGGGATTTTCTCGGCTGCCCTAGAGGTTTTGTGCCCGGCGGTTTTTGCCCCTGGCTAGCTGACAGAAAAAAGAGAGGCATTTATGGCCAATACTCCTTCGGCCAAGAAGGCAGTGCGCAAGATCGCTGCCCGCACCGAAATCAACAAGTCCCGCCGTTCGCGCGTTCGTACCTTCGTGCGCAAGCTGGAAGACGCTCTGTTGAGCGGCGACAAGCAGGCTGCAGAAGTCGCATTCAAGGCTGCTGAGCCTGAACTGATGCGCGCTGCTTCCAAGGGCGTGATGCACAAGAATACCGCTTCGCGTAAGGTGTCTCGCCTTGCTCAGCGCGTTAAGGCTCTGAACGCCTAAGCATTCATCCATTTTTATGGATTGTTTTCGAAACCCGGCTCATTGTTAGCCGGGTTTTCTTTTTTGAGCGTTTCTCAGAGCACTGGCATTCTTTCATACCACCCTGAATTGTAGAGATTTTTCAATGCCTAGCTGGAATATTTCAGAGAGCGGTTATTCTCGCATGAGGCTATTTAAGTAGTATTTTCAAATGGTTGCGGATTATTATCCACTGTTATCCACAGGCGGGTTTAGGGACTCGGAAGGGGGTTTGAGTCAAGGAATATTTTTAAATTTATTTTTAGGAAGAACATATCAAGATCACCTAAAAATTGCCCCACGAAAACACATTGAATCCAAAGGTGTTATTTCGCTGGCGTCCGATTCCCTACTTTTGTCGAGTCCCCCTGCAAGGGCTATCGGCAAAAAAATGTGGCTTTCTTAGGCTTGCCCTTTGCTGCGAGGCTTCGCTAAAGTCAGGGCATAAGAGGGGTGGGCCACCGGCCCGGAGTTAGCATCAAATAGCGAGTTTGTCGGCGTGGGCATCACAGCCCGCGGGTGTTATATTCTGGTCGTAAGGTCCTGTTCCTCATGGTTGTTTGCTTACCGTTCGTTAACCGGAATGCCGTTTTAGGCATGTCCCCGACAATTGAATGGTTGTGGCGGATTTCTTTCCGGGCAATCAGCCTCCGGTAAAAGTGTTGTGAGTCGTAAAAAGGTCGCCGGGAAGGAGTATCCGGGTGTTGGTCCTGATGGGACCGTTTGAGTTTGTGTTTGGCCCAGAGCTGTAGAGCCGGGCTTTATGAGTGAGTACCTGCCAGGCCAGACGGATAAAAAATCCGCGGTTCGGACAGGAAAAAATGACAAGCGCCAAAAAACGGCGCGTACGAATGTGAAGGCAGGCGAGACGATGGCAATGATGACCGGCAAATCGACGGCAACGATGGGTGATGATGCACATGCGAACCGTATCCATGGATCTTCTGCTACCGGAAATGAAAAGAGCCTGGTCGAGTTGAGCGGCAATGCAAGTGACGAGGTTTTCGAGCGCCTCACGGCAAAGCTGAAAGCCCGCGTCGGCACCGAGATTTATTCCAGCTGGTTCGGTCGTCTGAAGCTCGACGATATTTCCAAGAGCATTGTCCGCCTGTCGGTTCCGACAGCATTTTTGCGCTCCTGGATCAACAATCACTATTCCGAACTGCTGACCGAGCTGTGGCAGGAAGAAAACTCGCAGATCCTGAAAGTTGAAGTCGTGGTTCGCGGTGTAAGCCGCGTGGTGCGCAGCGCAGCTCCAGTGGAAGCCTGCGAAGCAGTTGAAACCAAGCCTGCTGTGGCTCCGCGCGAAAAGATGGTGTTTCCCGTTGGGCAGTCGCTCGGCGAGAAGCGCGGTTCTGCAGTCGTTGCAGAATCGGCATCGGGTTCCGTTCTGGGTTCGCCGCTCGACCCGCGCTATACGTTCGACAGCTTTGTCGATGGCGCATCGAATCGCGTGGCCCTTGCCGCCGCTCGCACCATTGCTGAAGCTGGTTCCAGCGCGGTGCGCTTCAATCCGCTTTTCATCCATGCTTCCGTCGGTCTCGGCAAGACGCACCTTCTGCAGGCAATCGCCGCCGCCGCGCTCCAGCGGCAGGAAAAGGCCCGCGTTGTCTATCTGACGGCTGAGTATTTCATGTGGCGCTTCGCCACCGCGATCCGCGACAACAATGCGCTGTCCTTCAAGGAACAGCTGCGCGATATCGACCTTCTCGTCATCGACGACATGCAGTTCCTGCAGGGCAAGTCGATCCAGCATGAGTTCTGCCACCTCCTGAACACGCTGCTCGACAGCGCCAAGCAGGTCGTTGTCGCTGCTGACCGTGCGCCGTCCGAACTGGAATCACTCGATGTGCGTGTTCGCTCGCGTCTTCAGGGTGGCGTTGCGCTCGAAGTGGCGGCCCCTGATTATGACATGCGTGTCGAGATGCTGCGCCGTCGTCTCGCCGTCGCGCAGGCAGAAGATTCGAGCCTGAACATTGGTGAAGAGATTCTCTCCCACGTTGCCCGCACCGTCACCGGATCGGGCCGCGAACTGGAAGGTGCTTTCAACCAGCTTCTGTTCCGTCAGTCCTTCGAGCCGAACATCTCCATCGACCGCGTCGATGAGCTGCTCGGTCATCTGACCCGCGTTGGCGAACCGAAGCGTATCCGCATCGAGGAAATCCAGCGCATCGTGGCGCGTCATTACAATGTCTCGAAGCAGGACCTGCTGTCGAACCGCCGCACGCGCACCATCGTCAAGCCGCGTCAGGTGGCAATGTATCTTGCCAAGATGATGACGCCACGGTCCCTGCCGGAAATCGGTCGCCGCTTCGGCGGTCGCGATCACACCACGGTTCTTCATGCCGTGCGCAAGATCGAAGATCTGGTGGGCGCCGACACCAAGCTGGCGCAGGAACTGGAGCTTCTGAAGCGCCTCATCAACGATCAGGCGGCCTGATTACAGTAGCTTCCCCGCTATCAATCGCGGTTATCAACAAAAAGCCCGGGCCCTGTCGCTTTCCGACATGGCGCGGGCTTGCTTTTCTCCTTAAAAATCTGCCACTTTAACGGACCTTCTGGCGCCCCCGGCGCCTTATCGACAGGGGCCGCCTGCCTGCCCGTCAGATGCAGTTGTCCTGTCCCAGCGAGCGAGTGCGTTTGAACATGCGTGTTACCCTAGAGCGATCGAACCTTCTCAAATCTCTCAACCACGTCCATCGCGTCGTGGAGCGTCGCAACACGATACCTATCCTGTCGAATGTGCTTTTGCAGGCGGAGGGCGCAAGCCTCGCACTCAAGGCGACCGACCTTGATCTTGAGGTCAACGAAGCGACAGCCGCCATGGTGGAACAGGCAGGCGCTACGACGGTTCCGGCACATCTTCTTTATGACATCGTCCGCAAGCTGCCGGATGGCGCTGAAGTCATGCTGTCGACCAATCCGGATGGTGGTTCCATTTCGGTCATTTCCGGCAAGTCGTCTTTCCGCCTCCAGTGCCTGCCGCAGTCCGATTTCCCGGAACTGACCGCTGGTGCATTTACCCATTCCTTCCGGATCGAGGCGCAGGCTCTGAAGCGTCTCATTGACCGCACGCAGTTTGCGATTTCGACGGAAGAAACCCGCTATTACCTCAATGGCATTTTCTTTCACGCCATCGAAAGCGAGGGTGCTCTGAAGCTGCGCGCTGTCGCGACCGACGGTCACCGTCTGGCGCGCGCCGAACTGGAAGCACCGTCCGGCACGGAAGGCATGCCGGGCATTATCATCCCGCGCAAAACGGTTGCCGAACTGCAGAAGCTGGTCGATGTGCCGGATGTGGTCGTTACGGTTGAACTGTCGGACGGCAAGATTCGCTTCACGGTTGGATCGGTGGTCCTCACCTCGAAGCTGATCGACGGAACCTTCCCGGATTACCAGCGCGTGATTCCGTCTGGCAACGACAAGAAGCTCACCATCGGACGCCAGGAGTTTGCGGCCTCCGTGGATCGCGTTTCGACCATTTCGAGCGAACGCGGCCGCGCGGTGAAGCTTTCAATCGCCGATGGCCAACTGACGCTCACCGTCAACAATCCCGATTCCGGCAGCGCAACTGATGAGCTTGCGGCGGACTATGACGCCGATCCGCTCGATATCGGGTTCAACTCGAAATACCTGCTCGACATTACGAGCCAGCTTTCGGGTTCGGACGCGGTCTTCATGCTGGCCGATGCAGGTTCGCCGACGCTGGTGCGCGACACCGGCGATGAAGACGTATTGTACGTCCTGATGCCTATGCGTGTTTAAAGAACAGAAAAGTGAATACGCCTGAGCCTAATCAAAGCCGCCCGGAACGTGTTTCGATCCGGCGGCTCAAGCTTGTGAATTTCCGCAATTATGCGGAACTATCACTGCCGCTTGGGCCCGGCCATGTCGTGCTGACTGGCGAAAATGGTTCCGGCAAGACCAATCTGATCGAAGCAATTTCCTTTCTGTCGCCGGGACGCGGCCTGCGTCGCGCTGCCTATGACGATGTTGCCCGCACCAACTCGCTCGACGGCTTTGCCATTCATGCGGCGCTCGACTGTATGATTTATGGCGAAGCGGAAGTCGGCACCGGCACAGCAGGCGGCGGCGAGGGGGCGCGCAAGGTTCGTATCAACGGTATTGCGGGTTCCGGCGACGACATGCTCGACTATGCGCGCATCCTTTGGGTGGTGCCGTCGATGGATGGGCTTTTCACTGGAGGCGCTTCTGATCGCCGGCGTTTTCTCGACCGCATGGTGCTTGCTATCGATACCGCCCACGGCAAGCGCGTGCTCGATTACGAAAAAGCGATGCGTAGTCGCAACCGCTTGCTGAACGATGGCAGTAATGACGACCAATGGCTGGACGCCATTGAAAGTCAGATGGCGGAACTGGGCACAGCCATTGCCGCTGCCCGCGCCGAAGCCATGCGCCTGATTGCGGCGATGATCGAACGGCTGCCTGCCGAAGGACCATTTCCAAAGGCCGATTGCTTTCTGGAAGGCGCGCTGGAGCAGAGAATCAATGTCGAGGCGGCGCTCGATCTTGAAGAGGACTTCCGCCGTACCTTGCGCGATGGCCGCGCGCGGGACCGGGCGACAGGCCGCACGCTCGATGGCCCGCATCGCACCGATCTGATCGTTCAGCACAGGCCCAAATCCATGCCAGCCGCGCTCTGTTCCACGGGCGAACAAAAGGCGCTTTTGATTGGTCTCGTGCTTGCCCATGCCCGACTGACGGCAGAGCTTTCCGGCATGGCTCCGATTCTCCTGCTCGATGAAATCGCCGCGCATCTCGATACGGGGCGCCGCGCCGCGCTCTTTGGCATCCTTGATGAGCTTGGCGGACAGGCCTTCATGACGGGCACGGATCGCGCGCTTTTCGAAGCGCTCGAAGGGGAAGCGCAATTCTTCAACGTCTCTGCCGGTCATCTCACGAGACTGTCTGATGCCTGATCCGAGAACCGGTTCCATTTTATGGATCGCGCCGTGAGGCAAAATATCCGCTGACAGCGCCTTGGGAGAGGCATATGTTTGGAGGTATGAATGCACCATCCAGACCATTTTCGTCCGAAGAACTTGAACGCTATGCGCGCCATATCGTGCTGCCAGAAATCGGCGGTCCGGGCCAGCAGAAGCTGAAGGCCGCTCGCGTGCTGATCGTCGGCGCAGGCGGTCTTGGCGCGCCTGTGCTGCAATATCTGGCGGCTGCCGGTGTCGGCGCGCTCGGCATCGTCGATGACGACACTGTATCGCTGTCGAACCTGCAGCGACAGGTCATTCACGATACGCAAAGCGTTGGCCTGCCAAAGGTGGAAAGCGCGCTTGCCACCATTGCCCGCATCAACCCGCATGTGAAGGTCGAGGGACACCAGCTTCGCCTTGATGCGGACAACGTTGAGACGTTGATCGGCAATTATGACGTCCTGGTGGATGGCTCGGACAATTTCACCACGCGTTATATTCTGGCCGATGCTGCTGCCAGGGTGGGAAAACCGCTAGTGACGGGCGCCATGGGCCGTTTTGATGGCACGGTCACCGTGCTGATGCCCTATACGACTGGGCCGGATGGTACGCAGAACCCATCTTATCGCGATCTCTTTCCAGAAGCGCCGCCACCCGGAACGGTGCCAACCTGTGCCGAAGCCGGTGTGCTTGGCGTCCTGCCGGGTGTGATCGGCAGTCTGCAGGCGATGGAGGTCATCAAGCTTATCACTGGCATCGGCGAGCCGCTGGTTGGTCGCCTTCTACTCTATAATGCACTGAATGTCCGTTTTGAAACCATTCGCTACAAGGCACGCAAGAAGGGCTGAGCATGGCATTGACATTAACCCATGAAGAGCGGTCGATAGCCGCCGGGGAACAGGGAGAAGGCGCTGCGATGGCCATGCGCATTGTGGCCGAAACAGCAAAGCTGATGGGCGCGCCGCGTCTGATCCCGGTTGCATCGGCACATATTGACGGAGCGCTTTATCACGGCGATAGCGGAACGCTTTTCGCAGAAAAGCTGGTTGAGGGTGGTGCAAAGGTCAAAGTCCGCTCAACGCTTAATGTCGGTTCCATCGATCTGACTGGCTGCTCGCATAATCTTTTGCCGGCTCACGAAGCTGATATGGCCAAGCGCATGATGCGCGCATATATCAAGCTTGGTTGCGAGCCGACCTGGACCTGCGCTCCGTATCAAGCGGGACACAGGCCAGCAAAGGGCACAGATGTCGCCTGGGGTGAATCCAATGCAGTCGTGTTCTGCAATTCGGTTCTGGGTGCGCGTACCAATCGTTATGGCGATTTCCTCGATATTGCCTGTGCGATTGCTGGCCGCGCGCCCGATTATGGTCTGCATCGCAGCGAAAACCGTCGCGCTACGGTGGTGATCGATATTTCAGGGTTGGACCCGGCGTTTCTGTCTTCGGAAATCGCCTGGCCTATTCTCGGCAATCTGTTTGGTCGCAGCGTGGGTACGAATATTGGTGTCGTTGCAGGCAGTCCGGTCCATCCCGATGAAGACGATCTCAAGGCTTTCGGCGCGGCATCGGCATCGGTTGGCGCAGTTGGTCTGTTCCATGTTGCTGGTGTCACGCCCGAAGCCCCCGATCTTGAAACGGCTTTGCAGCATCAGAAGCCGGAAGGTGTTATCCACGTCACGCAAGAAATGATCGAGGCGACGCGCAAGCGGCTTTCAACTGTCGGGCAGGTGGATCATATCGATGCAGTAGCCATTGGCAGTCCGCATCTTTCGATAACCGAATTCGACCGTCTGGAGCGCGCCATAGCGGAACGCAAGCTCGCGGTGCCGCTTTATGCCTGCACGGGCCGTCATGCGCTGGTTGAGCTGGAGAAAGACGGGCGCAGGCAGGTGCTTGAAAAAGCAGGCGTCGTGATTGTCGCCGACACATGCGTGGTTGTTACACCAATTTTGCCAGCTAAGAATGATGCGGTTCTGATGACAAACTCTGGCAAGTTCGCCCATTATGCACCTGGCAATACAGGCTATGGCGTGCTTTACGGTTCGCTGGAAGAATGCGTGGAAAGCGCTGTCGCAGGCAGGCCGGTTTTCGGGAGGCAGGCGGCATGAGCATCGGGGAAAGCACTGTACTCGTCGCAGGAAAAGGCGCAGATGCTGAGGCGCTGGTTCTCTCCGCGCCGATTAGCTTCTGGGGCGGTGTCGATCCGAAGAGCGGGCGGATTGCCGATGTGCGCCATCCGGAACATGGGCGGAGCATCGCCGGGCGTGTGTTGTGCCTGCCCGGAACCATCGGGTCGTCATCGGCAGCAGCCGTTCTTCTGGAGCTGGTCCATAGCGGTCATGCGCCGGCGGCCATTGTCCTGCATGAACCGGATGCGATCCTGCTCCTTGGCCTCATCGTGGCTCGTGAAATGGGGCATGATGTGCCTATCGCCGTTGAATTCGACTGCGAGGCGCAAAAGCAACTCGCCGGCCATCGGGTGACGGTCGGCGAGGATGGAGCAATTGGGATTGCTGCCTAATATTGCGTGCTGCGATCTACAATATGTTCCAGCGTTCCGTCCCGCTCGAAGGCTTCGATCTGCCGGATGATCTGCGGCACAAGAGCGGTTGCGGATGAGCTTGCCGCCGCGTGTGGAGTGATCGTCACGCGCGGATGATCCCAGAGCAGGCTGCTGGTCGGCAACGGTTCCTGCGTGAACACGTCAAGCGAAGCTGCCGAAAGAAGCCCGCGGTCGAGTGCGGCCAGAATATCGGCCTCGTTCTGCAGACCGCCTCGTCCGGCATTGATCAGCACCGGCGCGCCGAGCGGCCCGTCGCTCTTCAATTGCGCGAACATCGACATGGAGAGGATGCCCTTTGTGTCGGGCGTCAGCGGCAGCAGACAGACGAAGATGTCAGCCGTCTTGAGGAATTTCCCAAAGCCGTCCTTGCCGTGATAGGTCTGCACGCCATCGATCTCTTGCGGGCGACGGCTCCAGCCGGTGACATTGAAGCCGAGCAACTTCAGCTTTTCAGCCGCGTCGCGACCCAGCACTCCGAGGCCCATGATACCGACAGTGACTTCATGAGCAGCAGGCTGGCGGCGATCCTCATGCCAGACATGATTCTGCTGTTGCTTGCGATAGCGCTGTCCGAGGCGGTGATGATCCAGCACCTGCCAGACGACATATTCCGTCATGCGCATAGTGAGATCGTCAGAGATGATGCGCACCAGTGGTATATCGGGAATCCGGTCATCGCGGAAGACGTGATCGACGCCTGCGCCCAGCGAGAAGATCACCTTCAGATTGGGCAGGTTCTCAAGCGAGCCCGGCTTCTGCTTCCAGACGAGCGCATATTTGACGGACGGATCTTTTTCCGTGCGATCCGTCACCACCGGACGATCCGGCGCGTGATCCCGAAACGTCTTCAGCCAGATTTCAGGGTCCCAGTCGGTGATCGCCAAAAGGATGTTGCCCTTGGTTTCGCTCATTGTCTTGCTCCTCCCTCTGTTGCCTCCATCCGGAAGGCCGCCGCCATCAACGCCCTGGTATAGTCGGTCTGCGGGTTGGCGAAAACATCCTTCGCCGCGCCATATTCGACCGCCTTGCCGTTGCGCATCACCAGCACGTCATTTGCCAGCGCCCGCACCACTTTCAGATCGTGGCTGATGAAAAGATAGGCGAGATCATGCTTCTTCTGCAATGCGCGTAACAGATCGACCACCTGCGCCTGCACGCTCATATCGAGCGCGGAGGTCGGTTCGTCCAGCATAACGAATTTCGGGTTCAGCACCATGGCGCGCGCAATGGCGACGCGCTGGCGCTGGCCACCTGAAAATTCGTGCGGATAGCGGAAGCGGGTTTCCGGATCGAGATTGACCTCGTTGAGCGCGGCAACGACACGCGCATCGCGTTCGTCTGCCGACAGTTTAGGCTCATGCACCAGAAGCCCTTCGGCGATGATGTCCGCGATGGTCATGCGCGGAGAGAGCGAGCCGAATGGGTCCTGAAACACGATTTGCATCTCGCGGCGCAGCGGGCGCATATCTTTGAAGCTGAACTTGGCGATATCGCGCCCGTCGAACCTGATCTCGCCCTTGGATGAAATCATGCGCGACAGTGCGAGGCCAAGCGTCGTCTTGCCGGAACCCGATTCGCCGACGACGCCGAGCGTCTGTCCGGCGCGTAAGTTTACGTCGATGCCGTCCACCGCCTTTACATGGTCGACGGTCTTGCGCATGAACCCCTTCTTGATCGGGAACCAGACACGGATATCCTTGCCTTCCATCACCGTTTTTGCTGCTGGATCGGCGGCAGGCGGCTCGCCCTTCGGTTCAGCCGCAAGCAGGTGCTTGGTGTAGGGATGCTGCGGGTTTTCGAAAATCTCTTTGGTCGGCCCGGCCTCGACGATCTTGCCCTTGCTCATCACGCAGACCTTGTCGGCGATCTTGCGCACAATGCCGAGGTCGTGGGTGATGAAGAGCATCGACATGCCCTGTGCGGCTTTAAGCTCGGCCAGCAGCTTCAAGATTTGGGCCTGCACGGTGACATCGAGCGCTGTGGTCGGCTCGTCGGCAATCAGCAGCTTCGGCTTGTTGGCAAGCGCCATGGCGATCATGACGCGCTGGCGCTGGCCGCCGGAAAGCTGGTGCGGGAAGGCCGACAGGCGCTTTTCCGGTTCGCGAATGCCGACTTCGTTCAGAAGTTCCAGCGTCCGTGTCCGTGCGGCCTGCTCCCCCATGCCTTGATGCATTTTCAGGATTTCACCGATCTGCCGCTCCACACTGTGCAGCGGATTGAGCGATGTCATCGGCTCCTGAAAGATCATCGTGATGTCGTTGCCGCGTACACGGCGCAGTTCCGGCTCCGAAGCCTTCATCAAATCCTTGCCATTGAAAAGAATTTCTCCGGAAGGATGGCTGGCAGACGGATAAGGCAGCAGCTTCAGGATGGACAAGGCCGAGACGGATTTGCCTGATCCCGATTCGCCGACAAGGGCAACCGTTTCGCCTTCGGCAATGTCGAAGGATACGCGGTCGACGGAAATGCGTTCCTCGCCATTCTGGCGGAATGCGACGGACAGATCGCGAACGGACAGCAGGATATTGTTCCCTGATTCGATCATTGACCCGCTCATTGAAATGCCTTTCGCGGATCGAAGGCGTCGCGTGTTGCCTCACCGATGAAGATCAGAAGCGACAGCATCAGCGAGATGACCACAAAGCCGGTAATACCGAGCCAGGGTGCCTGCAGATTGTTCTTGCCTTGTGCGAGCAGTTCGCCCAGCGAAGCTGAACCGGGAGGCAGGCCGAAGCCAAGGAAGTCGAGCGAGGTGAGGGTGGTGATCGAGCCGTTCAGGATGAAAGGCAGGAAGGTCAGTGTCGCGACCATGGCGTTGGGCAGGAGATGCCGCCACATGATGGTGCCGTTCTTCACGCCGAGCGCACGCGCCGCGTTCACATATTCGAAGTTTCGTGCTCGCAGAAATTCCGCGCGCACGACGCCGACGAAAGCCACCCATGAAAACAACAACATGATGCCCAGAAGCACCCAGAAGCCGGGCGGCAATATCGCCGCGATAATCAGCAACAGGTAGAGAACCGGGATCGAGGACCAGATTTCGATGAAGCGCTGGAACAGAAGATCGACCCAGCCGCCGAAATAGCCCTGAACCGCGCCTGCCGTCACTCCGATGATGGCGGAGAAGAAGGTGAGAATCAGGCCAAACAGCACCGAAATACGGAAGCCGTAGAGTGCGCGTGCGAATACATCGCGCGCCTGATCGTCGGTGCCGAGCAGATTGAAATTGCCGAAGCGACAATTGGGATCGCTCACTCCTTGCGGATAGCGCTGGCAGCGCTCTTCCGCCGAATAGAGCCAGAACGGTTTGGAAGGCGCGGCTTCCGGTATCTCGTTGTTCACGGTGTTGTAGGAATAGCGGATCGGCGGCCAGATGGCCCAGCCATTGTTGTTGATTTCATCCTGTATCACCGGGTCGCGATAGTCGGTGACGGCATAAAAGCCGCCGAATTTTTCTTCCGGATAGTCCACGAAAACCGGCATCAGCAACTCGCCCTTGTAGGAAACGAGAATGGGCCGGTCATTTGCGATGAACTCGGAACAAAGCGCTGCGATGAGCAGGAACAGGAAGATCCACAGCGACCAGTAACCACGCTTGTTGGCCTTGAAGTTCTGCCAGCGGCGCTTGTTGAGTGGTGAAAGCCACGGGCGCTTTACCGGTTGCACGACAGGGGTGAGGGTGGTGTCGGTCATCACACGTCCCTCCGGTCAAAGTCGATGCGCGGATCGATCCACGTATAGGTGAGATCGGACAGGAGGCCGACCAGAAGGCCGATCAGCGAGAAGATGAAGAGATTGGCGAAGACTACCGGATAATCGCGGTTGATGACCGACTGGTAGCCCAGCAGTCCAAGCCCGTCGAGCGAGAAGATGGTTTCGATCAAAAGCGAACCGGTGAAGAAGGCCGAGATGAAGGCGCCCGGAAAACCGGCGATCACGATCAGCATCGCATTGCGGAAGACGTGCCGATAGAGAACCTGATTCTCGGTCAGCCCTTTGGCGCGCGCCGTGGTTACATATTGCTTTCGGATTTCTTCCAGAAACGAATTCTTGGTCAGCAACGTCGTTGTGGCGAAGGCGGAAAGCACGAGTGCAGTCACCGGCAGCACCATATGCCACAGATAGTCGCCGATCTTGCCCCAGAACGACATTTGCGCGAAATCGGGAGAGGTGAGGCCACGCAGCGGGAACCAGTCGAAGAACGAGCCGCCCGCAAACAGCACGATCAGCAGGATCGCAAACAGGAAGCTTGGGATGGCGTAACCGACGATGATGACGGCGCTGGTCCAGGTGTCGAAGCGCGAACCATCCTTGATTGCCTTGCGAATGCCGAGCGGAATCGAAATCATGTAGGACAGAAAAGTCAGCCACAGACCGAGCGAGATTGAAACCGGCATCTTTTCCTTGATGAGGTCGATCACGCTGATATCGCGAAAATAGCTGCGGCCGAAATCGAAGCGCAGATAGTTCCACAGCATCTGACCGAACCGTTCCAGCGGCGGCTTGTCGAAACCGAACTGCTTTTCCAGATCGGCAATGAATTGCGGGTCGAGCCCCTGCGCGCCGCGATATTTGGAATTGACCGAGCCGCTGTCGACGGCACTCTGCCCGAAATCGCCACCACCGCCAGAAAGGCGGTCGAGAGCGTCGCCGCCCTGGCCTGAAAGCTGCGCAATCACGCGCTCGACCGGACCGCCGGGGGCGAACTGAACCACAGCGAAGGAAATAGCCATGATGCCGAGTATCGTCGGAATCATCAGAAGCAGACGGCGGAGAATATATGCGCCCATCAGCCCGGTTTTCTCCGCAGGTTCAGGTTTATCTTATGGCTTGCCAACAGCTTCTGCCTTTTCATTATAGAGCGTGACCTCGAAAACCGGTTTCGGTTTCGCGAAATCACGTCTTGATCCACCACAGCGTCTCGACGGGAAAGCCATAATCGGGCTTCGGCTCCTTGAAACCGAACCGGTCCCAATAGGCCGCGAGATGATTCGCTGTCGTCCAATTTGGAATCCAGTCGCGCCGGATACGCAAGTACCGATCGAGCACCTGCATCGTGGCGACGAGTTCTTCACGCGTCGAAACCTTGCCGATATCCGCAATCAGCGCATCGATCAACGGGTCTTCCGTGCCGGGAAGATTATAGCTGCCCGGAACCTTGGCCGATTCGGAACCAAACATCCCGGCAAGCGATTCCTGCGTCGGCGTGGGGCTGAACTGCAACGCCATACCCACCATGTCGAACTGGAAGTCCTGCATCCGTACCTGATACTGGCTTGCATCGACAAACCGCAGGCTGGCGTCAATGCCGATGGCGCGCAACTTCTGCACATAAGGATTGTAGACCCGGGTGAAGGCTTCCGAATTGGAAAGAATCTCCAGCGCGAATTTCGACCCGTCCTTGTCGTGGAACTGGCCGTTCTTGCGCTCGAAACCCGCTTCCTCCAACAGCTTGATGGCCTGCGCGAACTGCGCGCGGTCGCGGCCTGTTCCGTCCGATACCGGCATTAGCACGGCTTCACTGAAAACCGCATCCGGCAGTTTTCCGCGATAACGTTCAAGAACTTTCAGTTCATCGGGCGTCGGCATGCCGCTCGCCTGAAAATCCGATCCGTTGAAGCACGACTGCGAGCGGGCATAGACCTTGTAGAAAAGGTTCTCATTCGTCCATTCGAAGTCGAAGCAGAGCGCAATTGCTTCGCGCACGCGCGGATCGCGGAACCGTTTGCGGCGCTGGTTCAGCGCCCATGCCTGCATCAGCGGGCGCTTCTCTTTCGGAAAAGTGCGCTTGATGACCTTTCCCTGCTGGATGGCCGGGAAGTCATAGGCCGTCGCCCAGTTCTTGGAGACGGTCTCCTCCCGGTAGTCGATACTGCCTTTCTTGAAGGCTTCGAACTGCGGCTGGCGGTCGCGGAAAAACTCGATACGGATGCGGTCGAAATGATTGAAGCCCTTCTGCACCGGCAGATCTTTCGCCCAATAATCCTCGACGCGCTCATACTCGATGAACTGACCGGCGGCGAAATTGCCGACCTTGTAAGCGCCTGAGCCCAGCACCGGCTCCATGGTCGTGGCTTCGAAATCGCGATCCTTGAACCAGCTTTCCGACAGGATCGGCACGGCCACGGCATCAAGGATGGCGTTCGGTCCGCGCCCTTCGACGAAGCGCATGCGCACTTCTCGGTTGCCGGTTGCCTCCACCTTTTCGACGCCTGCCAGATACTGGCGCAGCGTTGGATGAGCTTTCTGCTTGATGGTCGCATAGGTGAACAACACGTCTTTCGCCTCAATAGGCGAGCCATCGTGAAAACGCGCCTCCTTGCGAAGCTTGAACGTGCAACTGCGGCGATCTTTCGAAAGCGTCGCACTTTCCGCGATCAGGCCGTAGACAGAATCCGGCTCGTCCAGCGCCGAAGCCATCAGCGTATCGAAGGTCAGCTCCATGCGCGGCGGCGCATCACCCTTGAACGTGAAGGTATTGAGCGTGTTGAACGTGTCGGCATTCTGGTTCCAGACCCAGCTCGACGGTGCGAAATTGAACGTGCCGCCCTTCGGTGCTTCGGGACTGGCATAGTCGAAATGGGAGAAATCGGGACCGTATTTCAGGTCACCGAAAGTCGAAAGCCCATGCAGCGCTTTGCCTGTCGGGATGTCGGCAAAGGCCCTTGGCGGCAGGAAGGCTGCAACGGCGGCACTTCCCGAAAGCCCCAGAAAATGGCGGCGGTTCATGCGAAGGATTGTCATTCTCGCTCCGCCCTCATTCACTGCCGGTTTTGAGCTTGGCTTCCTTCGCAGGGTCTATCCACCAGGAGAACGGGTCAATCCCAAGATAGTCCGGCTGCTTTTCAGGCATTCCGAATTTATTCCAGTAGGCCACATTGATGTGGTCTGAGTACCATTGCGGAATGACGTAATAGTTCCACAGGAGCGCCCGGTCGAGCGCATGGGTCGAGGCGACCAGCTCCTCACGATCCTTGGCATAGATGACATGGTCGATCAGCTTGTCGATGGCCGGGTTCTTGATACCGGCATAGTTGCGGCTGCCTTTGAAGTCGGCGGCCTTGGAACCCCACATGTCGCGCTGCTCATTGCCGGGTGAACTGCTCTGCGGGATGACTGAGGTGACCACATCATAGTCGAAATCATTGACGCGGGCCTGATATTGCGCCGTGTCGACGATACGCACGGTCGCGTTGATGCCGATCTTGCGCAGGCTTGCTGCGAACGGATTGTAAATACGCTCGTCCGTCGGGTCCTTGCCGAGAAATTCGATGGTGAACGGATTGCCCTTGGCATCGACGAGTTTGTTGCCCTGCACTGTCCAGCCGGCTTCCGAAAAGAGTTTCAGCGCGGTGCGCAGATTTTCGCGGGTGGCTTGCGGTGTGTCATAGACCGGCAGCTTGAATTCCTTCGTCAGTGCATCAGCAGGAAGCGAATCCTTCACCGTTTCCAGAATGGCCTGTTCCTCGGGTGTCGGCGGGCCGCTCAGCTCCAGCTCGTTTCCTGCGAAATAGCTGTTGATGCGCTTGTACTGGTTGAAGAACAGCAGGCGGTTCATCGATTCGAAGTCGAAGGCGTAGGTCAGCGCCTGACGCACTTTCGGGTCTTTGAACTTGTCGCGGCGCGTGTTCAGGAAATAGCCCTGCATACGTCCGGCGGCATGGAAGGGAAACGAAGCCTTCACGACATCGCCGCGCTGTACGGCTGGGAAATTATACTGTTCAGCCCAGCGCTGGGCACGATTCTCGTTGCGATAATCGTACTGTCCGCCCTTCTTGAAGGCTTCCCAGGTTGCATCCTCGTTGAAATAGTACTCGTAGCGCAGGCGGTCGAAATTATTGCGCCCGACATTGACGCCCAAATCCTTGCCCCAATAGTCATCGACGCGCGCCCAGGTGATGGAGCGTCCGGGCGTCATGCTGTCGATCTTGTAGGCGGAAGAGCCGAGCGGGATTTCAAGCGTCGCGCGGGTAATGTCGCGCTGTTTGCCCTGTGCATCCTTGCCTTCCCACCAGTGCTTGGGCAGAACGGCAAGCTGTCCCAGAATCTGCGGCAATTCGCGATTGCCTTTTTGGCTGAAGGTGAATTTCACCTCACGTTCGCCAGTCTTTTCCGCCTTCTCCACGTCGCCATAATATTTGTTGTACATCGGCGACTGCCTCTTCAGCACATCGAACGACCAGATCACGTCATCGACGGTGATCGGCTGGCCATCGTGCCATTTCGCTTTTGGATTGAGCTTGAACTTAACCCAGGAGAAATCATCGGGATACTGCAGGGCTTCGGCGATGAGCGGGTATTGCGTCGATCCCTGATCGAGCGAATCCGTCATCAGAGTGTCGTAGAGAAGACCGCCGCCGAAATCGGACAGGCCAGCGGCTGCGACCCCCTGCACCACAAACGGATTGAGACTGTCGAAGGTGCCAACGGCGACCATGTTCAGCGTGCCGCCTTTCGGCGCGTCGGGATTCACATAGTCGTAGTGCTTGAAATCAGCAGGATATTTGGGCTCGCCAAGCAGGCTGGAGGAATATCGCCATTGGGGTTCCGCGTCATTTGCGCGACCAATTGAAACCGTGCTCGCAAGCATGGCCACCGCAAACGCACCCGCCCAAAAAGCTCTCATCCAGCCTCTCCGTTCCTGTTTCGGATCTATTCGAACGAGTTTTATGGGTTTTTGCGGAGGAAGAAAGGCATGCGGGCAAGAAATTTAATGCGGGCACGAAAAAAGCCCGGCGAACCGGGCTTTGATCATGTTTCTATCCTGCAGGCCTAATTGGCGGGTGCCGGTTCTGCAGGCTTCTGTTCGCCGCCTGCCGGGGCGCTTGACGGTGCACCTTCTGCAGGCTTTTCGCCTTCGGCTGGCTTGGCTTCGCCGCCCTCAGCCGGCTTTGCATCGCCACCAGCGGCAGGTGCCGCATCAGCGGTCGGCAGCGGAGCCGGATTGTCGGACAGTGTGCGCAGATAAGCGATCAGATCAGCGCGTTCATTGTCCTTCTTGTCGCCAGCAAAGCCCATGGCCGTGCCCTTGATGTAGCCCTTCGGCGAGGTCAGGAACTTGTTGAGATGTTCAAAATCCCACTTGTTGCCCGCAGCACCAAACTCCTTCATGGGAGCCGAATAGCCGAAACCTTCAACAGAGGCAGCCGGACGGTTCACGACATCCCACAGATGCGGACCGACCTTGTTGGCGCCACCCTTTTCACCGGTATGGCATGCAGCGCAACGCTTGAAGACGGTTTCACCGCGCGCCGGATCGGCAGACTGCAGCAACGTCGCAATGGAAACTTCTTCCTTGGCCGGTGCAGCGCCCCCTTCACCGGTCGAGGCTTCCGCCGCTTCGATGATAAAGCCCGGCTTTTCGGGCGCAGGCGAGTGAAACAGCGAATCGGACAGGATGCCCGTCGTCATGACAACGAAAACCGTTGCCAGAAAAGCCATGATAAACTTGTTAGTCCGGGTTGAATTCATCGCCGGTCAGCGCTCCCTCTACCAAAACGCTCTCCCCGAGAACGCTCTCCTAGCCGGCATGCAAACCTTCAATAAAGGTCGCAATTCTCTCCCCGGCATCGGGCGGAAACTAGGTCTTTTACCAGGGCGATGCAACACCTATAACGGTAACTAGACCCGTGACTTTTTGACACTTTTGATGCATTTCCAGCGCCTCGAAAGCGGTTTAAAAGACGTCCGCGACCTTATCGATCTCAAGAGGCGATGATGCTTCAGACATTAAAGACACTCACTCTTATCCCGGCACGCATGGCGTCCACGCGGCTGCCGAACAAGCCGCTCGCCGATATTTGCGGCAAGCCGATGATCGTGCATGTGGCCGATCGTGCAGCGGCTGCAAAGCTGGGCCGGACGGTGGTTGCAACCGACAGCGAAGAGATTTTTTCAATCGTTACCGCGCATGGCCATGAAGCCATCATGACGCGTGAGGATCACGAATCCGGCTCCGACCGCATCTATGAAGCATTGATGAAAGTCGATCCGGCGGGCGAGCTCGATGCCGTGGTGAACGTTCAGGGCGACCTGCCGACCATCGACCCCGATATCATCCGCCGTGCGCTTCTGCCGTTGGAAGACGGACCTGCCGACATTGCAACGCTCGGCGTCGAAATCGAGGAAGAGTCGGAGAAGACCAATCCGAGTGTGGTGAAGATCGTCGGCTCCCCGCTTGCCGGCAACAGCCGCCTGCGCGCACTTTATTTCACCCGCGCAACCGCGCCCTACGGTGAAGGCCCGCTTTATCACCATATCGGCCTTTACGCCTATCGCCGCTCAGCGCTTGAACGCTTTGTGAAGCTTGGGCCGTCTCCCTTGGAGAAGCGCGAAAAACTCGAGCAATTGCGGGCTCTTGAAGCCGGAATGCGTATTGATGTGGAACTTGTGAGGACGGTGCCGCTCGGCGTTGATACGCAGGCCGATCTTGACCGCGCGCGCATTCTTGTAGCACAGGGTATCTAACGGGCCACCGATGAGTGGCATTTAAGAAAGCACGGTACGATGAAAACCAACAGGATTTCCTTTCAGGGTGAAGCGGGCGCAAATTCCGATACGGCGTGCCGCAACATGTTTCCCGATATGGAGCCTTTGCCGTGCCCGACTTTCGAGGATGCCTTCAACGCGGTTGAAACCGGCGCTGCCGACCTCGCCATGATCCCGATCGAGAACACTCTGGCCGGTCGCGTCGCCGATATTCATTATCTGCTGCCGCTCGCCGACATGCATATCATTGGCGAATATTTCCTGCCGATCCATTTCCAACTGATGGTGCTTCCGGGCGTCAAGCGCGAGGAAATCAAGACGGTACACAGCCATGTCCATGCGCTTGGCCAGTGCCGCAACGTCATCCGCCAGAATGGCTGGAAGGGCGTCATCGCAGGCGATACGGCGGGAGCGGCTCGCCTCGTCGCCGATATGAAAGATCGTTCCATGGCGGCTTTGGCACCAAGCCTTGCCGCCGAGCTCTATGGTCTCGATATTCTGGAAGAAAATGTCGAGGATTCGGAAGATAACGTGACCCGTTTCGTTGTTCTGTCCAAGAACAAGCAATGGGCACAGCGTCCCGAAAATGGCGAACGCATCGTGACGACTTTTGTCTTCCGCGTGCGCAACGTCCCGGCTGCGCTCTACAAGGCGCTGGGCGGCTTTGCCACCAATGGCATCAACATGACGAAGCTCGAAAGCTATCAGATCGGCGGGCGTTTCATTGCCACGCAGTTCTATGCCGATGTCGAAGGACACCCGGAAGACGCAAATCTGCAGCTTGCGCTGGAAGAATTGCGGTTCTTCACCAAGGAAGTGCGGATTCTCGGCGTCTACAAGGGCAGCGATATCCGCGATACGCATCTGCTGGCAGCAGAATAATCAGCCTGCGTCGTAGACCCAGGCCTTTATCAGATGGGTTGCGATGGCGCCGGACGGTGGCACCCGCAACCCATTTTCATGTGTGCCTTCCAGCATTGTCCGCACTTCGGCCTTCGAGAACCAGCGACCGTCTTCCAGCTCCGAACGGTCGATAGTGAAGTCGTCGCTCAAAACCTCGGCATGACAGCCGATCATCAGCGAATAGGGAAACGGCCAGGGCTGGCTCGCATGATAGGCAACGCGACCGATGGAGAGCCCCATTTCCTCGACA
This sequence comes from Brucella cytisi, assembly GCF_038433355.1. Classification (NCBI taxonomy): domain Bacteria; kingdom Pseudomonadati; phylum Pseudomonadota; class Alphaproteobacteria; order Hyphomicrobiales; family Brucellaceae; genus Brucella; species Brucella cytisi. The sequence continues at coordinate 88,994 of NZ_JBCAUP010000013.1, read as the reverse complement.
CTTTCGCGGCGCACGGCGGCCTCGATTGTTTCGCCGTGCTCGATAAAGCCTGCGAGGCAGGAATAGGAACCGGGCGCGAAATGCGGGCTGCGGGCCAGAATGCATTTTTCGTCGCGCACCGGCAGCATGATCGCTACCGGGTCGGTACGCGGGAAATGTTCCGCACCACAGTTCGGGCATTGCCGCTTGGCACCGCCAGCGCGCATGTCGGTTTTTGCACCGCAGCGTCCGCAGAAACGGTGATTGGCATGCCATGCGGTCAGCGCTGCGGCTTGCGCCAGCGCGCCGAGCAGGTCGGCGGATACCAGCCCTTCGGTATAAATGCTGCGATAATCCTGCAGACGGAAAGGCGCTTCCATCGTCTCGGGGGCGAACGGTGTCGTCAAAGCGACAAGCGGCGCGCCGTCCTGAAGACCGAGAAAAATCGGCTCGTGAAGATCGGGCGCAAAGTCCTTCGCCTCACCGAGGCGGAACAATGCGCGTGGGGCTTTTTCATCGGCGTAGTCGAGAAGCAGCCGGTTACCGCCAAGCAACATGATTCGCGTTTCGGGAAGTTCCAGCGCCGTGAAGGCAGAATCATCCTGCCGCTTTTCGGATTGGCGGTCGATGCGGTTGCCGGAAAATCCGACAGATCGGCTCGGTTCGATTTCCGGCAGATCGTAGAGACGGAAAGTCATATCTATCTCGGAATTGTTGGGGGATTAAAGCGCATCCCGAAAAGCGTGAAACGGTTTTCGGAAAAGATGCGCGTGAAAGCAAATTAAAGCGCCGTACGAATGTCGGCGATCAGCTGGCGGGCGTCTTTTTCGTCATAGGTCTCGCGGGTGCCAAAGCCCCAGACAGGGCCGGGCCAGCCCGCATCGCCTTCATTGCGGGCGATCACATGCAGATGCAGCTGCCGAACGATATTGCCGAGCGCGCCCGTATTGATTTTCTGGCAACCCGTCACAGTCTTGAGTGCCTGCGTAACGATGCCCAACTCGAAGGTCAGCATGGTCTGGTCGAGTGGCGTCATGTCATGGATTTCAGCTAGGCCAGGACGGCGCGGCACCAGGATCAACCATGGCCAGCGCCGGTCGTTCATCAACCGAAGCTCGCACAGGCCGAGCTTGGCCACGGAAAAAGTGTCGGCATTGAGCCGTTTATCGAGTTCGAATTGTTCCATAGGCCGACATTTACCAGTTTTTTTCGTCCAGCGCTTGCTTTTTGCGTGGCGCCCTCCTTGCTTTTTGCTTCACAATTGACGATATGCAGCGTGGGAGGTTGGTGGTGGACGAGCCACTCGCCAACCGGGTCAGGTCCGGAAGGAAGCAGCCCTAACGAGCCACGGCACGGGTCATCGTGCCAGCCTCCCACCCTTTCTCGCTACGCCGACGACTGTTGATGGGTTGCCTCTTTGGTTGACGCCGCTCATGCGTCCGGTCCAAACTGGCGACTGAGAAAAAGCGGAACAGGAAGAACGGAAGGGTCGCTATGGACACAAAATCCGCCGATGGCGCCTATCGCGTTCTCGCCCGCAAATATCGCCCCCAGAATTTCAACGACCTTATCGGCCAGGAGCCGATGGTTCGCACGCTCAAGAACGCGTTCGAGACGGGCCGCATCGCGCAGGCCTGGATGCTTACCGGCGTTCGCGGGGTCGGCAAGACCACGACAGCGCGCATTCTGGCGCGTGCGCTCAATTACAAGACCGATACGATCGACCAGCCGACCATCGACCTTTCCGTGCAGGGCGAAAACTGCCAGGCGATCATGGAAGGCCGTCATGTCGATGTGATCGAGATGGATGCCGCTTCGCATACCGGCATTGACGATATCCGCGAGATCATCGAGCAGGTGCGTTACCGCCCGGTTTCGGCGCGCTACAAGGTCTACATCATCGACGAAGTGCACATGCTCTCCAATCAAGCTTTCAACGGCCTGTTGAAGACGCTGGAAGAGCCACCGCCGCACGTCAAATTCATCTTTGCCACCACCGAAATCCGAAAGGTTCCGATCACGGTTCTGTCGCGCTGCCAGCGCTTCGACCTGCGCCGTATCGAATCGGGCACGTTGGCGCAGCATCTGCGCCGCATCGCGGAAGCGGAACAGATCGCGGTGGATGATACATCGCTCGCCATGATCGCACGCGCAGGCGAAGGCTCGGCACGCGATTCGCTGTCGATATTCGATCAGGCCATCGCGCATGGTGCGGGTACTGTCACGGCGGAAGCCGTGCGCTCCATGCTGGGCCTTGCCGACCGTGCCCGTATCATCGACCTCTTCGAGATGCTGATGCGTGGCGATGTGGCTGGCGCACTGACGGAATTTCGCGCGCAGTATGATGTCGGTGCCGACCCGTCGGTCGTGCTGACCGATCTTGCCGATTTCAACCATCTCGTGACACGACTGCGTTTCACGCCGGATGTGGCCGAAGACGTGTCCTTGTCGGAAGATGAGCGCGTGCGCGGTCGTGAATTCGCGCAGAAACTTTCTGTCCGTGTGCTGTCGCGCACCTGGCAGATGCTGCTCAAGGGCATTGCGGAAGTCGATACGGCGACGAGACCGGTTCAGGCTGCAGAAATGCTTTTGATCCGGCTTGCCCATGCCGCAGATCTGCCGACGCTGGACGAGGCGATTCGCGGTCTCGACAATGGCTCCGTTTCGGCGCCGCGTCCGCAGCCGGGCAATCCGCGGCCGAATGGCGGCGGTGGTGCGCCGGAAGCGCGTTTTGCCGCCGATGCGGTTGGATCGTCTTCGATGGCTCCAGCTTCCGGTGGACCGGCAACGGCCATGCGTATCGTGGAAACACCACCACAGCCGGTTCAGCCGTCAGCCGCACCGCAGCAATTTGTCGAGAACACGCCGCAGCCTTCGGTGCCGGTCAACAGCTTGCATGATGTCGTCGCACTTGCCGACAAGCACCGCGACATGCAGTTCAAGATTCTGGTCAAGGGTTGCGTGCGCCTTGCATCCATTGCACCCGGGCGGCTCGAAATCGGACTGACCGACGATGCGCCGAAATCTCTGCCGAGCGATATTTCCCAACGCCTCCTGAACTGGACCGGCATTCGCTGGGTGGTGACGGTCGCGCGTGAGGTGGCCGGGCAGACCATTTCGGAGGCGGAAACCGAGCGACGCGACAATCTGGTGACCGATGCCCGCGCCGATCCCGATGTCGCCGCTATTCTCGCGGCCTTTCCGGGGGCAAAAATCACCGACGTGCGCATTGCCGTACCGGAACAGAATGACGACGAGGACATTGACCTCGATGCCGTGGTGGAAACACCGGGCGCACCGTCTGAAGACGACTGATTTACGGAATGATGGAGTGAACCCATGCGTGACATGATGGGCATGATGAAGCAGGCGAAGGAATTGCAGGCCAAGATGAAGGCCATGCAGGACGAGATCGCCACCATGGAAGCCTCAGCCTCTTCGGGCGGCGGGCTGGTGACGATCACTCTTTCCGGCAAGGGCACCCTGTCGGCGCTGAAAATCGATCCGTCGCTGATGAAGGAAGAAGAGGTGGAAATCCTCGAAGACTTGATCATCGCGGCGCATAACGACGCCAAGGCCAAGCTTGAAGCGGCCATGGCCGAGAAGACGCAGTCGCTCACCGCTGGTCTGCCGATTCCTCCGGGGTTCAAGCTGCCGTTTTAAGTGAGTAGGGCAGTTAAGGCATTAGGGCAGTATGTTTTATCTGCCCGAAACGTTGCTGCCTCTGCTTTCCTTATTGTCTTACCGCCCTATTGCCGTATTGCCTTAAAAGATGTCCAAACGAATAGCCGGTCCCGAAATCGAACGTCTTATCCAGCTCCTGGCCCGCGTGCCGGGGCTTGGGCCGCGTTCGGCCCGTCGTGCGGCGCTGCATCTCATCAAGAAGAAAGAAGCGCTTCTGGTACCGCTTGGTGGCGCCATGCAGGAAGCTGCCGAAAAGGTACGCATCTGCTCTTGCTGCGGCAATGTCGATACGTCCGATCCATGCACGATCTGCACCGATGAACGTCGTGATCCCACCACTCTTATTGTGGTGGAAGACGTTTCCGATCTCTGGGCGTTGGAGCGGGCAGGCACGATGAATGTGCGCTATCATGTTCTCGGCGGTCGCCTGTCACCGCTCGATGGCATCGGCCCGGACGATCTCAACATCAAAGGACTGGTGGAACGGGTTTCCACGGGTGAGATCAAGGAAGTGATTCTCGCGGTCAACGCTACCGTCGAAGGCCAGACCACGGCGCATTACATCACCGACCAGCTGTCGAGCTTCGATGTTCGTGTCACGCGGCTTGCCCATGGCGTCCCGGTCGGCGGCGAGCTTGATTATCTGGATGAAGGCACGCTGGCTGCCGCCTTGCGGGCAAGAACCACCCTTTAGAACTAATGGAGAAGGCATGGCAGCGGGAAATTGGAAGCATAGCCTGAAGATTGGTCTCGCACTGGTTGCCAGCCTTGCCATTTCTCCCGCCATTGCCGCACCGTCCAAGGCGCAGATTGAAAGCCAGTATCGCAACTGGCTCGAAAAGGACCTTTGGCCGGAAGCGAAGGCAGCAGGTGTATCGCGCGCCGTGTTCGATCAGGCTTTTGCCGGCATCTCGATCAACTGGAAGCTGCCAGACCTTGTCATCCCCGGCGAAAAGCCCTCGACACCGAAAGAGCAGAAACAGGCGGAATTCGGTGCACCCGGCAAATATTTCAATGCAAAGACGATGGGCGCGGTCACAAGCGGCGGCAAGGCGCGCTATGGCCAATATGCCAATCTCCTGAAGCGCATCGAACAGAAATACGGTGTTCCGGGGCCGATCCTGCTTGCCGTATGGGGCCGCGAATCCGGCTTCGGTACGGTGAAGATTCCCTACAATGCCTATGAGGTTCTTGGAACTAAGGCTTTTATGGCCACTCGCAAGGACATGTTCCGGAAGGAACTGATTGCTGCGCTCGAAATCGCTTCCAAGGGCTATATCGACGAAGCCGCTATGAAAAGCTCATGGGCGGGTGCACTCGGCCAGCCGCAATTCATGCCGACTTCCTATCTGAAACATGCTGTCGATTTCGACGGTGACGGCAAGCGCGACATCTGGAACTCGGTGCCGGATACGCTTGCCTCCATCGCCAATTATCTGAAGCTGTATGGCTGGCAGAAGGGGCGTGACTGGGGCTTTGAAGTGAGCGTCCCGCAGAACGTATCCTGCTCGCTGGAAGGTCCGGATCAGGGCAAGACGATTGCCGAATGGGCAAAGCTCGGCATTACGCGGGTGAATGGCAAACCGTTTCCGGCCAATGAAATGAAGGGCGAGGGCTTTCTGCTCATGCCCGCCGGTCGCTACGGTCCGGCCTTTGTCGTGAGCCCGAATTTCTACGTGCTCAAAGACTATAATATGAGCGATCTCTACGCGCTCTTCATCGGTCACGTCGGTGATCGTATCGCCTATGGTGCGGGCGATTTCAACCGTGGATGGGGCGACGTCGGCTCCATGTATCGCTCTGATATCGGCGCAATGCAGAAACGCATGCAGGTGCTGGGCTATGATGTCGGCAAGCCGGACGGTCTGCCCGGCTTCAAGACCCGTCGCTCGATCGGCCTGTGGCAGGCGAAGAACGGCATGGCGTCAACCTGCTTCCCGCAGCCGGAGCTATTACGTCAGATCCGCTGATCCCCGTCGCTCAGCAAGTTGGCGAAAGACTGCAGCGCTTTCGTCCTGTAGCGGTCGTTGTGCTGCAGCATGAGAAACTGGCGCTGCGGCAGAGCAAAATCCGCCTTTACCAGCGTTCCGGCAGCAAGATGCGGGGCGGCGACAAGTTCCGATATGGCCGTCACGTAATCACCGGAGCGCACCGCCGAACAGATGGCTTCGTTCGATGGCAGTTCCAGCGCCACATGCAGTCGCGCTGGATTATAACCGGAAGCGCGCATCGCATCCTCGAAAACGCTGCGCGTTCCCGATCCCTGTTCACGCAAGATCCATTTTCCCTCGAACAGCCGATCCCAGGTGAGCTTGCCGCCCGTACCCCAGTCATGATCGGGGCGCGCCACCAGAATAAGCTGGTCGCTTGCAACCTTGCTGATTGATAGCGACGGCGCCTGCACAGCACCTTCGACGAGGCCAATATCGGCGACGCCTTCCTGTGTCGCCTCGGTAACGCTTTCCGTATTGCCAAGCGTCAGTCGCACGTCGATCAAGGGGTAGGCGGCGTGAAACCGTGCCAGAAAGGACGGCAGCCAATAGCTGGCGATGGTCTGGCTGGCATGAATGGCGAGAATGCCCCGTTTGCCGCCACCAAGTTCCGATAGCATCCGCTCGGCAGAACGGGCGCGCGCAAACGTTGCGCGTGCCTCGTCCAGAAACATGCGCCCGTCACCGGTCAGCTCGATCCGCCGCCCGATGCGGTTGAAGAGCGTCGCTCCGTAGCGATCTTCCATGGTGCGGATGGCTGAACTGACCGCCGAAGGGGTCAGATGCAGGGCTTCCGAGGCTCGCGTGAGGTGCTCACGCTCGGCGACTTCAATGAAAATTCGTAGCTGTTCCAGTGTCATAGCGATAATCGTTCGATTTTATCGAATGAAATATGCCATATAATGAAATGGATTGAACAGGGAAAAACAGGCATCTAATCAGAAAATAATTCTCATACGAGCATTTCCAGCAAAAGTGCGAAGCGGTTTTGCGCAGGACAATGCGAAAAATGCAGACTGTCAGATTTGAAATGCTGAAAATGACCTACTCCAAAATCCAGAACATCCTCCCGGGACTTGGCTTGAGCGTTGCCGTTGCAATTGCGGCGATCGGACTCGAAAAAGTCGAGGAACATTATGCAGGACGCGCCTGGCTCGAAGCGCTGGTGATAGCCATCCTCCTCGGCACGGTCGTGCGGACGTTCCTGCGTCCAGGCAAGCATTTCAACAAGGGCATCGGCTTTTCCGCCAAGCTCCTTCTGGAAATTGCAGTGGTATTGCTTGGCGCGTCGATCAGCGCCAGCGCGGTGGTGGCCGCGGGTTCGGGACTTATTTTCGGTATTGCAGGCGTCGTGGTGCTGGCTATTACGCTCAGCTACGGGATCGGGCGTTTGCTGAAGCTTCCGCATCGGATGGCCGTGCTGGTCGCCTGCGGCAATTCCATTTGCGGCAATTCCGCTATTGCCGCAACCGCACCGGTTATCGGCGCGGGAAGCGAGGACGTGGCGGCTTCGATCGCCTTTACCGCTATTCTCGGCGTGGTCGTCGTGCTGCTTCTGCCACTGGTGGTGCCGGTTCTGGGGCTGTCGCACACGCAATATGGCGTGCTGGCGGGCCTGACCGTTTATGCAGTGCCACAGGTTCTGGCGGCCACCGCGCCGGTCGCGACGATCAGTGTCCAGCTCGGCACGCTGGTGAAGCTCGTGCGCGTTCTGATGCTAGGACCGGTTATTCTTGCGCTGGCGCTTCTCGCCGGTAACAAGGATGCGAATGCCAAGCCGGGCTTCTTCCAGTTGGTGCCATGGTTCATCCTCGGCTTCCTTGGCATGATGGCGCTGCATTCGCTGCATCTGATACCGGAAACGATTCTGCCTGGCATTCAATATGCCTCGACCATACTCACCATCATTTCGATGGCGGCCCTTGGCCTTGGCGTCGATATCCGCTCCGTGGCATCGGCAGGCGGTCGGGTGACACTGACCGCGGTGCTTTCGCTGGTTGCGCTGTGCATCATCAGCCTTGGCCTGATCCATATGCTCAGCGTTGCATAAAAAGGCCGGGATGGTTCACATCCCGGCCTTTATTCTCACAAGCGATGGTCAGCTCTTCTTGGCCGCATCAGTCGGCTTTGCGTCGACTGATGCATTGACTGTCTTGCTGGCGTCCTTCTTGTCATCACCGGACATGTTGGAGCGGATCGTCACCATATGTTCCGCCTTGATGAGAGTCAGGTTGGCATCGTAATATTTGCCGTTGCCGAGCTGTTCCAGTGCCAGATCGACATCATTGTCTATGGCAGGCAGATTGGCTGTCGTTTCGGTTATCACCAGATCGACATCCGCGAGTTTCAGCTCATCCTGAGCCTCTTTCTTGCGGCCATGCTGGATATGTTCATTGGCCTTTTTCAGGTGGGCAGCCTTTTCAGGCGTCAGCTTGTAGTCATCGACCACACCGGCTTCCATATCGACCGGCAATGTGCCCGACTGAACTTCGGCGACTTAGTTGGCTGGAGCGCCAGCCGCTTTCATCTTGTCAAGCAGGGATGGAGTGTCTTTCTGCGCCTTGTCCAGATCATCCTTGACCGTCGACAGAATGACCTTGGCTTGGTCGGGTGTTCCCTGAAAAATGGCCAGTCGCGCCAGTGTAACGCCGCGCACCGCTGCAAGGCCATCGCCGGAAATGGCATCCAGCTTCTTGATGGCGTCCTGTTGTGCAGCTTTCATGCTCTCTGTCGCCGGGGCATTCGACTTTGTTGCACTTTCGGCGAAGCTTGGCACGGCAAAGGAAGCGCTCAGCAGCGCAGTTGAAAGCAACATTGCGGTCAGGGTGGTGGTTCTGGAAATCATCTTATGCAATCCATTCAAAAGTAATTCTGTATAGATATTTTGCTATGAATAGGCGGATTGGAAGCTTTTATCCTTCACAACTAATACAGAGAAAGCTTTATTAGCCGCTTATCTGCCGAATTGGAAAAGAAGATAATGAATCAATATTGGTCGATCATGTAAAATTGTGCCGGTTCGTGACTATTTCGTGGCGGAGAAATCACCATAAATTTATCTGATAAAGAAAAAGCCCGCCAGGAGGCGGGCTTTCTCATGTTCGATCGAAGAAGAAAAGATTAGTTCTTTTCCTGCTTCTTCAGAGCGGCACCGAGGATGTCGCCGAGCGAAGCGCCGGAGTCGGACGAACCGTACTGAGCGACAGCTTCTTTTTCTTCAGCGATTTCGAGCGCCTTGATCGAGACCTGCAGCTTGCGGGTCTTCTTGTCGAAAGCGATGACGCGAGCGTCAAGCTTCTGACCGACCGTGAAGCGTTCCGGACGCTGCTCGTCGCGGTCACGCGACAGATCCGAACGCTTGATGAAGCTTTCGAGATCGTGGTCGACGAGACGGACTTCGAGGCCACCGTCGGTAACGGCGGTCACTTCGCAGGTCACAACGGCGTTCTTGCGCAGTTCGCCGGAAGCTGCTGCTTCGCCGACCTTGTCGCCGGAAAGCTGCTTGATGCCGAGCGAGATGCGTTCCTTGTCGATATCGACGTCGAGAACGACAGCCTTGACGACTTCACCCTTGTTGTACTCTTCGATGACCTGTTCGCCCGGACGGTTCCAGTCGAGGTCGGAGAGGTGAACCATGCCGTCAACGTCGCCGTCGAGGCCAATGAACAGGCCGAATTCGGTCTTGTTCTTGACTTCACCTTCAACAACGGTACCGACAGGGTACTTCTGGGCAAAGGTCGTCCACGGATTGTCGAGGGTCTGCTTGAGGCCCAGCGAGATACGGCGCTTGACCGGATCAACTTCGAGCACAACGACTTCGACTTCCTGCGTGGTGGAAAGAATCTTGCCCGGATGGACATTCTTCTTGGTCCACGACATTTCGGAAACGTGGATGAGGCCTTCGATGCCCGGCTCGATTTCAACGAACGCACCGTAGTCGGTGATGTTCGTGACGGTGCCGGTGATCTTTTTGCCGATCGGGTACTTCGCGCCGATGCCATCCCAAGGATCGCTCTCGAGCTGCTTCATGCCGAGCGAGATACGATGGGTTTCCTGGTTGATGCGGATGATCTGCACCTTGACCGTCTGGCCGATGGTGAGGATTTCCGACGGATGGTTGACGCGGCGCCATGCCATGTCGGTAACGTGCAGGAGACCGTCGATGCCGCCGAGGTCAACGAACGCACCGTAATCGGTGATGTTCTTGACGACGCCTTCAACGACCTGACCTTCTTCAAGGTTCTGGACGATTTCCGAACGCTGTTCCGCACGGCTCTCTTCAAGAACGGTACGACGCGAGACAACGATGTTGCCGCGACGCTTGTCCATCTTGAGGATTTCGAACGGTTGCGGGACGTGCATGAGCGGGGTGACGTCGCGGATCGGACGGATGTCGACCTGCGAACGCGGCAGGAAGGCAACAGCGCCGTCGAGGTCGACGGTGAAACCACCCTTGACCTGATTGAAGATGACGCCATCGACGCGCTCGCCATTGGCGAACTTCTGCTCGAGCTTGACCCAGCTTTCTTCACGGCGTGCTTTTTCGCGCGACAGGACAGCTTCGCCCAGAGCGTTTTCGATGCGCTCGACGTAAACTTCCACTTCGTCGCCCGGCTTCAGCGTGCCGTCTTTGCCCTTTGCGCCGAATTCCTTCAGCGGCACGCGGCCTTCGACCTTCAGACCGGCGTCGATGATCGCCATGTCCTTTTCAATGGCTACGATGCGGCCCTTGACGACATAACCTTCAGCAAGGTCGTTCGTTGCAAAGGATTCCGCCAGCAGCGACTCGAAGTCTGCGAGGGATGGATTGAATTCTGACATGAATACTCCTGGTGCATCCGGAAAATTCATCGGATGCGGCGCCGGGGGTTAGTGTTGCGTTATGCCCGACCTCGGCCCCGTCTTTGCAGACAACCGGCGCGTGGAACGCGAAGTCAGGCTTTCAGTATGAGTGCAACCTATATAGGTCCGAACTCAAGATAATCCAGCTTTTCGGGGCATAATGAGATCCAAAAAGTCTAAAAACTTGTCGGTTTCATCCCCGATGCTGCGCCAAAGCATGATCGATCAGCTTTTTTGCGGCTAGAAATGCCGCTTCTATACTCATTTCGCTGGTATCTAGCAAGTGCGCGTCTTCAGCGGGCCTGAGCGGAGAATCGATACGGTTCGTGTCGCGTTCGTCGCGCTTCTTGAGGTCGGCCAGGATTTCCGCGAAATCTGCCTTCTCGCCGCGTGCCACGATTTCTTCAAAGCGACGCTCGGCGCGCACTTCCGGCGACGCCGTGACGAAGAGCTTTATGGCAGCATCGGGACAGACGACGGTGCCGATATCGCGCCCGTCAAGCACGCTTGAGGGCAGGGCATTGGCGAAATTGCGCTGCGCTTCGACAAGCGCACGTCTGACCTTCGGCATGACCGCGACTTTCGATGCCGCTTCGCCGATCGCATGAGCGGACAGGACCGCCTTGTCCATCTCGCGCAGATCGAGATTGAGCGCGGCGTCAGCCGCCACCGCTTCATCATCGAGCGGCAGCCCCTTGTCGATCAGCGCCTTGGCCACAGCGCGATAGGTCAGCCCCGTATCCAGATGCGGCATGCCGTAGTGAATGGCGATGCGCCGGGCAAGGGTTCCCTTGCCCGAGGCTGCCGGTCCGTCGATAGCGACGATGAACGGCGTCATCGCGCGTCGCTCAGTTCGATCTTGGCGCCCAGTCCCGGCATCATGTCCATGAATTCGGGGAAGGACGTGGCGATCATGGTGCTGTCGTCAACCGTCACCGGCTTTTCCGATGCAAGGCCCATGACGAGGAAGCTCATCGCGATGCGGTGATCGAGATGGGTTGCGACGGTGCCTCCGCCCAGTCCCTTGCCGTCGGGGCGACCGCGGACCGTCAGCGACATCTCGCCTTCGGTGCAATCGACACCATTGGCTTCAAGACCGCGCGCAACCGCTGCCAGACGATCCGATTCCTTGACGCGCAGTTCGTCGAGACCGTCCATCACAGTTTCGCCTTCCGCGAAGGACGCGGCGATGGCCAGAACCGGATATTCATCGATCATCGACGGAGCGCGTCCCGACGGAACGACAACGCCCTTCAGCTTCGAGGCCTTCACGCGCAGATCGGCGACATCCTCGCCACCGGCAAGACGGGCATTGAGCACTTCGATATCGGCGCCCATTTCCTGCAACGTCAGGATCAGGCCGGTACGGGTCGGGTTCATCAGCACGTTGCGGATGGTAACATCCGAACCCTCGACCAGAAGGGCGGCAACGAGCGGGAAAGCCGTTGACGATGGATCACCCGGTACGTCGATGGTCTGGCCGATAAGCTTGCCCTGGCCGGTGATGCGGATATGGCGCACGCCGTCCTTGTCGGTTTCAACCGAAAGATCGGCACCAAAGCCCTGCAGCATCTTTTCGGTGTGGTCGCGGGTCATAACCGGCTCGATGACGGTGGTGACGCCCGGCGTGTTGAGACCGGCGAGCAGCACGGCGGATTTTACCTGCGCGGACGCCATCGGCACGCGATAGGTGATCGGATTGGCCGTCTTGGGGCCGATCAGCGTCAGCGGCATGCGGTCGCCTTCGGCTGCTTCCACCTGAACGCCCATTTCACGCAACGGATTCAGCACGCGACCCATCGGGCGCTTGGAAAGCGAGGCATCGCCGATAAAGGAGGTTTTCATGTCATAGGTGCCGACAAGGCCCATGGTGAGACGCGCACCGGTTCCGGCATTGCCGAAGTCGAGCGCTGCTTCGGGCTGCAACAGGCAGCCGTTGCCGACACCATTGATGATCCAGGCATCGCCATCCTTGCGAATTTTCGCGCCCATGGCCTGCATGGCGCGACCGGTATTGATGACGTCTTCGCCTTCCAGAAGGCCGGTGATGTGGGTTTCACCCGATGCAAGACCGCCGAACATGAAGGAACGATGCGAGATGGATTTGTCACCCGGAATGCGAATTTCGCCCGTAAGTGCCTCCGAGCGGCGGGCGGTTGCTGGTTTCGGGGATGCAGAATGGGACATGGATTTTTCACAGTCACATTTTTGGCGCGGACGCGCGCCGGGATTGAGAGATAAGCCGGGCTTCCCTAGCATAGTAATATTGTGCGGTCATCCGCGAATACGCGGTGCGGGCGACACCCATAATCGGGAGGGAGAGCCAAGAGTCTGCACATCCCTTTGCGTTTGGCTTTGACAAACGCGCCAAATTGCGTTTATGCACCGGACAACAATATAAACGCGCTTAAGACTTGCCCCTTGCCATATGGCTCCGTGAACAGCATGGTAAAGGGCTATATGCTTCAAGGCAGGCATTCCGGCGCGATTTTATGAATTTGTGTCCCCGTGCGAATTAACGAGGCTAGACGTGGCAAAAGCTGAACTTGGTACCAAGCGTATCGACCCGGAAACGGGCAAGAAATTTTACGATCTCAATCGCGACCCGATCGTTTCGCCTTACACCGGCATTTCCTATCCACGTTCCTATTTCGACTCCACGCTTGAAAGCCGCGTTGTCGAAGAGGAAACCGAAGAGGAAGAACTGGATACGGCACTCGAAAAGCCGGAATTCGTCTCTCTCGAGGATGCCGACGACGAAACGAAGGGCAGCGGCGACGATCTGCCGGATATGGACGACGACGATGTCGATCTCGGCGACGACGATGAAGACACCTTCCTCGAAGAAGAGGAAGACGAGGACGACGACATGTCGGGCATTCTCGGCGGCGGCGTCGGCGGCGAAGACGAGGAAGGCTGATCTGTTACATAGATCAAGACCGGATGCTTTTGCGAGGCGACCTTCAGGTCGCCTCGCTGCGTTTGGAGCATATCCCGGATTGGGCTTCGGCGTGATCTGTGAATTATTTTCGGCAGATGTGAAAAGAGTTGCGATTTAGCTCTTGATCTTCTGACAAACGCCATTTAATAAGCCGCCACACCGGGCAGCAAGTCCTGCCTGATGCGCCTCGAAAGAGGTCTGATGGGGCCATAGCTCAGCTGGGAGAGCGCCTGCATGGCATGCAGGAGGTCAGCGGTTCGATCCCGCTTGGCTCCACCAAATGTTTCTTCTCAAGTAACCAGAACGGACACCGTCATCGGTCGGCACAATAGCTGTCGGTGGACAAAGCCTGTCCGAGCGCTATGTCGTTTCCCATGACAGAGATGATTTTGGCGACATTCGACTGGGTTCCCAAAATGCCGCGTGGCTTCGTCCGCGATCTTCGCGTGCGCTGGGCGCTGGAAGAAGCCGGATTGCCCTATCGTGTCGAAGGCGTTCCATTCAAGAATCGCGGGCCGGAACACTTCACCCATCAGCCTTTCGGGCAAGTGCCATGGCTGATCGACGGTGATATGTCGGTCTTCGAAAGCGGCGCCATCCTGCTTCATATCGCCGAGAAGAGCGATGCGCTGTTGCCGCCTGATCCGAGGGCACGCAACGAGGTCATACAATGGCTGTTCGCGGCGTTGAACTCGGTCGAAATGGCCGCCTTGCCGCTCGCCCTTTATAAATTCACCGGTGATGAGGAGCAGACACCGGGGCGTCAGCTCATGGACAGCTTCCTTGCCGGTCGGCTGGCGCACATGGAGCAGGCGCTGTCAGGCCGCGAATGGCTCACGGATCAGTTTTCGGTTGCCGATATTCTGATGGCCGACGTATTGCGTCTGGTCGACCATTTCGACGGTCTGGCGCAGCACCCGGTCTGCCGGGCCTATGTCGGGCGCGCGACGGCACGGCCCGCATTCCAGAAAGCCTTTACCGACCAGATGGAACATTTTGCTGCAGCGGACTGACGCTCTCATTGAAATTAGCATGATCGCGCTATTTCACGCTCAAGTTGCATTCGACAATTCTTAAAAAATTGCTAAACAGAAATTGTGTTAAGTAGTTCCAGTGTTTTTAAATGAAAAGACTCCAAGATTTTGATGAAGTGCGATCTTTATTATGTATAGGAATCGCAATTTTCCATTTTTAATTCCGGGTTACGGTAAATAATGAGATTCTGAATTCTTTTATATTAACATTTTCTTATTTTACCGATGTCTTTTTTAATGTGCCTGGATTATTTCTGGCGAGGCGACGAAATTATCTCTGGAGCTGGCCGCGCTATGTAGCTTTCGTTGGGAAGCGGCTCGCGCGGATTTATCCGCTGCACGTGGTGACGTTCTCCTGTTTCGCGCTACTTTCTGTCCTGACAGCAGCGGGAATTCTGCATCCTCTGGTCGAACCCAGCATGAGCTGGTGAGACGGGCTGCCCCAGTTACTGCTGATTCATAATTGGGGTTTGGGCGCACCTTGTCCTACAATTATGTCAGTTGGTCGCTGAGTGCCCTTTTTGCCATATATCTCGCTTTTCCGCTGTTCGATATGTTGTGTCGTCGTTTCGGGAGCTGGGTTCTTGTCGGTGTGATGGCTGCAGCCGTGGGCGGTGATTATCTGGCGCAACAGCTCGGCGTATTGTCACTCACACGCTTCAATTGTCCGATGCCGGGGTCTTGCGAGCCTTGCCTTCCTTTGTCTTTGGAATGCGGCTTGCTCGCCGGGAACATCCACCGATGCCGGCACCGGCAATCAAGGCATTGCTTGCCGCTTGCCTGATTGTCTTTCTGTTCTATCACCCGGCAAACGGGCCGGACGAACCGCACACGCTTGAAGGCCCCTGGCGGCTGGCCTTCCTCTATGCGGATGTCTATGTGCTTTATGCCGCATCCACTCGGGGCATTTATACACCGCTGCAATGGCGCGGATTCACAAGGCTTTCCCGTTACAGCTTCGGCATCGTCATTCTACATCCTGCGGTCGGAATGGTTTTCTTCAAAGCTGCTCCGCAACGATGGGGCGAGGCGACGGCAGGCGCGGTCCCGCTCATCGCTGCAGGTGTTCTTGCAAGCGTGTTGACTGCCATTGCCTCTTATCACTTGTTCGAAAATCCCGTTCACCGCTGGCTGGTGAAAAGAATTGACGCATGGGTCAGCAGATCGGAAGGCTCAAGCGGGTTTTCTGGTTCTACGCGAAACGGCCTGCCTGTCTCCCGATAGGCAGGCATCCTCACCGGATCGATCAGTCGGTGCGCGACGTACCGCTGTCTTGCCGCATCAGATAGAGCGATGCGCCGATGATCAGCGCCGCCCCCGGCCAGAAGTTGATGCTTGGCGCTGCTGCAAACACGATCCAGCCGAAGATCACGTTGATCGGCAGTCTCAGGTCATCGAACGGTTGCAGATAGACCGCATCCGCTATCGAATAGGCTGCCGTCTGGAAATATTGGGCGAGAGCTGTGAATGCGCCGATGACGATCAATATGGACCAGATTTCGACGCCCGGAGCGGTGATTGCGGACATGCTTAAGCCGGATGCCAGCCAGAGTGCCGCGTTGATGGGTGTGAGCAGTACCAGCATATAGGTCGAAATGCTGGCGGGCTTTTCGAAACGGGTCAGATATTTGGTCATCACCGAATAGCCGGCCCACAACGCTGCGGCCAGAATCGGCAGGAGCGAATAGACCGTATAGGAATCCGACCAGGGTGCGATGATGATCAGTGCGCCAATAAATCCGGTGAATGTGGTCATCAGGCGTGCCGGCGTGACCTTTTCCTGCAGAAAGAGCCGTGCGCACAGGATGACGAAGAATGGCGATGTCATGGACAGCGCGACCACCTGCCAGATCGGCACATGGGTCAGCGCATAAATCCAGACCTGTACGCCAGCGGCAGCCAGCGCGACGCGAATGACGTGAAGACCGAAATGCCTGGTACGCAAGGCTCTCGTGCCGTCGCGAATGAGCAGGGGCAAGGTCAGCACCAGCGCGATCACATATTGCCAGAAGGCGATGATGACGGAGGGAATACCGGTACGCGTTCCCGCCCATTGGGTGGCGACATTGACGGCGGCATAGGCCGAACAGGCCGCGACCATCAGCGCTGCTCCGCGAATGGTCGGTTTCAAAGTTGGCGAAGAGGCAAGTTGACTCAACGGTTTCTTCCTTCGGAGCATTTTGCAGCCAAATGGAAACATTTGACGTCGCATAAATGCGGCAAAACAAATGGACAGAGCGTTCCGCTTCAGGCGGAACTTGCTCTGGCAAGCCTGTTACCTCAGGGTACGGGAAGAAAGACTGCAGGACGAAGACGGCAAGCCGTCCAGCCGAGCATGATTCCAACCTCGTTCTCTCTCATCCGGACTATGACCGTCGGCTTCGGAATTACACCGAATCTGCTGACCCTGACACGTCTGCCGTGTCAGGCGCTCGCGGGCTTCGGACACCTGGTCCGTTACCGCCGGTGGGGAGTTTCGCCCCGCCCTGAGAACTGGATATTTCGTTTGCACCGAAGGACATCAGGATGAACTCCGACGCGGGCTGTAGTTATGTTACGCTTTCCCATAAAGCAAGGTGCAGGCTAGGTTCTGCCTGCCTGTCCGGCAATCACAATTGAGTGCAGGACAACACAAGGGATGAGCCTTTGATAGCCAAGTCACGGGAAAAGCATGGACGTATCGGAAACTCTCTTTTAGAAACTCGTGTCGGAGTTGATCGGGAGAGGGTCTAATTCCACATGGTTCTGGGAGGAATGATGAGCACCAACGCAGTCCCCACGCGGTTTTCGCATGACCATCCGCTATGGCAACCGGATGCGGGGCGCATCGCCGCCAGCAATCTGGAGCAATTCCGTATTCGCGCAGAACAGCGCACGGGCTTGAGCCTGCCGGATTATGCCGCGCTGCATCGCTGGTCGGTCGAGGATCGCGGCGGCTTCTGGCAGCTTGTGTGGGATTTCTGCGAGGTTATCGGCGAGTGTGGCAAACCAGCCCTTGTCGATAAAGGCCATATGCGTGACGCAAAATTCTTCCCCGAGGCACGACTCAACTTTGCCGAAAACCTGTTGCGCCATGAGGGTGGCGAGGAAGCCATCGTCTTTCGCGGTGAGGACAAGGTCGAGCGCCGCCTGACATGGGACGATCTTCACGCGCTGGTCTCGAAACTGCAGCAATTCATGCTGGCGGAAGGGGTTCAGCCGGGCGACCGCGTGGCGGGCATGATGCCCAATATGCCGGAGGCGGTGGCCTTGATGCTGGCCGCTTCGTCCATCGGTGCGGTGTGGTCTTCATGCTCACCGGATTTTGGCATACAGGGCGTGCTCGACCGCTTCGGCCAGATCGAGCCGAAGCTGTTTTTTGCCTGTGACGGTTATTGGTACAATGGCAAGCGCATCGAGGTGGCCGACAAGGTTGCTGAAGTGACGGCAAAGCTGCCGGGGCTGAAACGTGCGGTCATTGTCACCTATCTCGGCGAAGCGGAAGCCGTTGCTGACCGCGCTGAAAAGGGCATTGCGCTTGATGCGGCTCTGGAACCGTTCAAGGCCAAAGACGTCGAGTTTACGCGGCTCCCCTTCGATCATCCACTTTGTATCCTGTTTTCGTCCGGCACGACGGGCATTCCAAAATGCATTGTGCATCGCGCAGGCGGCGTGCTGTTGCAGCATTTGAAGGAACACCGCCTGCACGCGGATATTCGCGACGGTGATCGCTTCTTCTATTTCACCACCTGCGGATGGATGATGTGGAACTGGCTGGCTTCCGGTATCGCCTCCGGCGCTACGCTTTTGCTCTACGACGGTTCGCCCTTCTATCCCGATGGCAATGTGCTGTTCGACTATGCCGCCGCCGAGGGCATGACCTATTTCGGCACTTCGGCGAAATTCATCGACGCGGTGTTGAAAGCCGGTCTGAAGCCCGGCGAGACACATAATCTTTCGGCACTGCGCACGGTGTCCTCGACCGGCTCACCGCTGTCGCCGGAAGGCTTTGCCTTCGTCTATGAAGCGATTAAGCCGGACGTGCATCTCGCTTCCATTTCCGGCGGTACGGATATCGTGTCCTGCTTCGTGCTGGGCGTTCCGACGGAACCTGTCTGGCTGGGTGAAATTCAGGGCGCGGGCCTTGGCATGGCCGTCGACGTCTGGAACGATGACGGCAAGCCGGTGCGCCGTGAGAAAGGCGAGCTGGTCTGTACCAAGGCATTCCCTTGCATGCCGCTGCAATTCTGGAACGATCCCGAAGGCGCGAAATATCAGGCCGCTTATTTCGAGCGCTTCGACAATATCTGGTGCCATGGCGATTTTGCCGCATGG
This sequence comes from Brucella cytisi, assembly GCF_038433355.1. Classification (NCBI taxonomy): domain Bacteria; kingdom Pseudomonadati; phylum Pseudomonadota; class Alphaproteobacteria; order Hyphomicrobiales; family Brucellaceae; genus Brucella; species Brucella cytisi. Next base: position 70,209 of record NZ_JBCAUP010000013.1, on the reverse strand, counting down.
ACCGAGCATGACGGCATCGTCATCCATGGTCGTTCGGACGCGACACTCAACCCCGGCGGCGTGCGTATCGGTACGGCGGAGATTTACAATCAGGTCGAACAGATGCCGGAGATCGCCGAGGCGCTTTGTGTCGGGCAGGATTGGGATAATGACGTGCGGGTGGTGCTGTTCGTGCGGCTCGCCGAAGGTGTGGCGCTGGACGACGACCTCAAGGCGCGCATCAAGACCAAGATTCGCACCGGCGCCACGCCGCGTCACGTTCCGGCGAAAATCGTTGCTGTCCGGGATATTCCGCGCACCAAGTCGGGAAAGATCGTGGAGCTTGCCGTGCGCGATATCGTGCATGGGCGCGATGTGAAGAATCGCGAGGCGCTGGCAAACCCCGAAGCGCTGGAGCTTTATCGCGATATTGCCGCGCTTCATGAGGATTGATTTGATCACCCTCCAATTGCTTGGAGTTGCCGGGTAACGGACGCAACAAAATTTCGTTATCGGGTAATAAATAGCCACAGAACGCCACGCAAGGCCATTGCCTAATTGACCGCCACGGGACACTCTGGCCTGGACATAGCCCATCGCGAAAGCGGTGGTTGCCGGGCAGAACTTGTGGAGGACGAGTATGTTTGCATCGGGCATCAATTTCGGTCTTGGCGAGGAGATCGAAGCCCTTCGCGATACGGTGCGCCGTTTTGCGGAAAGCCGCATTGCGCCGCTGGCCGCTGAAACCGACCGCAACAATGCATTTCCCATGCATCTCTGGCGTGAACTGGGTGAGCTTGGCGTACTCGGCATTACGGCGCCAGAAGAATATGGCGGCGCTGGCATGGGCTATCTCGCCCATTGTATTACGATGGAAGAAATCAGCCGCGCTTCCGCTTCCATCGGTCTCAGCTATGGCGCTCATTCCAATCTCTGCGTCAACCAGATCAAGCGAAACGGTTCTCCCGACCAGCGCGCGAAATATCTGCCAAAACTTATTTCCGGCGAGCATGTCGGCGCGCTCGCCATGTCCGAGTCGGGCGCGGGTTCCGATGTCGTTTCGATGAAACTTGCCGCCGAGAAACGCGGCGACCGTTACGTTCTCAACGGAAACAAGATGTGGATCACCAACGGCCCGGACGCCGATGTGCTGGTAGTCTATGCCAAGACCGATCCGGCAGCAGGCCCGCGCGGTATCAGCGCCTTCATCGTTGAAAAAGGTTTCAAGGGGTTCTCGACCGCGCAGAAGCTCGACAAGCTTGGCATGCGCGGTTCCAACACCTGCGAACTGGTGTTCGAGGATTGTGAAGTGCCTGCCGAAAACCTGCTCGGGACAGAAGGCAAGGGCGTCAATGTGCTGATGTCCGGTCTTGACTATGAACGCGTGGTGCTGGCGGGTGGTCCGCTCGGCATCATGGCGGCCTGCCTCGATGTCGTGGTACCCTATGTGCATGAGCGCAAGCAGTTCGACCAGCTGATTGGCGAGTTCCAGCTCATGCAGGGCAAGCTTGCCGACATGTATGTGACCTTCAATGCCTCGCGTGCCTACACTTATGCGGTGGCGGCGGCCTGCGACCGGGGCGAGACGTCGCGCAAGGATGCGGCGGGATGCATTCTCTATACGGCGGAAAATGCGACACAGATGGCACTGCAGGCGATCCAGTCTCTCGGCGGCAATGGCTACATCAATGATTATCCGACGGGCCGTCTTTTGCGCGATGCCAAGCTTTATGAAATCGGCGCGGGCACATCGGAAATCCGGCGCATGCTGATCGGACGGGAACTCTTTCAGGAGACCCGTTGATGGCGGTTCTGAAATCGGAAATCTCGACGCGCAGCGCCAGCTTCGAGGCTAACCGCAAGGCGATGCTGGCGGCGATCGACGTGGTGGGTGAAGCCTCGCGGATTGCGATTGATGGCGGCGGCGAGAAAGCGCGCGAGCGCCATGTCGCGCGTGGCAAGCTTCTGCCGCGCGAGCGGGTGGCGCAACTGCTCGATCCGGGGGCGCCCTTTCTGGAAGTGGGGCTGACGGCAGCGCATGGCATGTATGGCGGGGCGGCGCCTTCGGGCGGGATCATCACCGGCATCGGGCGCGTATCGGGCCGGGACTGCATGATCGTCTGCAACGATGCGACCGTGAAGGGCGGCACCTATTATCCGGTCACGGTCAAGAAGCATCTGCGCGCACAGGAGATCGCGGGCGAGAACCGTCTGCCCTGCATTTATCTGGTCGATTCCGGTGGGGCCAATCTGCCCAATCAGGATGAGGTGTTCCCGGACCGCGACCATTTCGGGCGCATCTTCTACAATCAGGCGCAGATGTCGGCGGCAGGCATTCCGCAGGTCGCCGTGGTCATGGGTTCGTGCACGGCAGGCGGTGCTTACGTGCCTGCCATGAGCGACGAGACGGTGATCGTGCTGGGGCAGGGCACGATCTTTCTGGCCGGTCCGCCGCTGGTGAAGGCTGCCACCGGCGAAGTAGTGACCGCGGAAGACCTCGGCGGCGGCGATGTGCACACAAGGCTTTCCGGCGTGGCCGATCATCTGGCCAATGACGACGCCCATGCATTGCAGATTGCGCGCGCCATTGCAGCCAATCTCAACAGCGAGAAGTGTGAGTTTATTCCGCGCGGCGATAGTGCCGCCCCGCTTTATGATCCGGAGGAAATTCTGGGCGTCGTTTCCGCCGATACGCGCATTCCCTATGATGTGCGCGAGGTTATCACGCGGCTGGTCGACGGTTCGGACTTCGATGAGTTCAAAGCGCGCTACGGCACCACTTTGGTCTGCGGTTTTGCCAGCGTCTATGGCATGCCGGCGGGGATCATCGCCAATAACGGTGTGCTGTTTTCGGAAGCGGCCTTGAAGGGCGCGCATTTCATCGAGCTTTGCTGCCAGCGCAACATTCCACTGGTGTTTCTGCAGAACATCACCGGCTTCATGGTCGGGCGCAAATATGAAGCCGAAGGCATCGCGAAACACGGCGCCAAGCTGGTGACGGCGGTGGCGACGGCCAATGTACCCAAGATCACCATGCTGATCGGCGCTTCCTATGGTGCGGGTAATTACGGCATGGCGGGGCGGGCCTATTCGCCGCGCTTCCTGTGGACCTGGCCGAACAGCCGCATTGCGGTGATGGGCGGCGAACAGGCGGCAGGCGTGCTGGCAACCGTCAAGCGCGACGGGATCGAGCGCACCGGCGGCACGTGGTCGGCGGATGAGGAAGCGGAGTTCAAGCGCCCGACGCTCGCAATGTTCGAACGCCAGAGTCATCCGCTTTATGCCTCTGCCCGACTTTGGGATGACGGTATCGTCGATCCGCGCAAGAGCCGCGAAGTGCTTGGTCTGTCGCTTTCCGCCACGCTGAACGCACCAGTTGAGCCAACGCGCTTTGGTTTGTTCCGGATGTAAGGAAGCAATCAGATGTTCAAAAAGATACTGATTGCCAATCGCGGAGAAATTGCCTGCCGGGTCATTCGCACGGCGCGGGAATTGGGTATTGCCACCGTCGCAATTTATTCGGATGCGGATGCCAATGCGCTTCATGTCGAGATGGCCGATGAGGCGGTGCGCGTCGGTCCTGCCATTTCTGCGCAAAGCTATCTGAATGTCGAGGCTATCATCAAGGCTGCGAAGGAAACTGGCGCAGAGGCCATCCATCCGGGTTATGGGTTTCTCTCCGAAAATGCCGGTTTCGTGGATGCGGTCGAAGCAGCGGGACTTGTCTTCATCGGCCCATCGGCCAAAGCCATTCGCGCCATGGGGCTGAAGGATGCCGCCAAGGCGCTGATGGAAAAGGCTGGCGTGCCTGTCGTTCCGGGTTATCACGGCGACAATCAGGATGGAGCCTTCCTCAAAAGCGAAGCGGACCGGATCGGCTATCCGGTGCTCATCAAGGCACGGGCAGGCGGTGGCGGCAAGGGCATGCGCCGCGTCGATCAGTCGGCGGATTTTGCAGCGGCGCTAGACAGCGCGCGCCGCGAGGCGGAAGCCTCTTTCGGCGATAGCGCCGTGCTGGTCGAAAAATACATGGCGAAACCGCGCCATATCGAGGTGCAGGTCTTCGGCGATAATCATGGCAATGCCGTGCATCTGTTCGAGCGCGATTGTTCGCTGCAACGCCGCCACCAGAAGGTGATCGAGGAAGCACCTGCACCCGGCATGACGCCGGAAATGCGCGCCGCCATGGGCGAGGCGGCGGTCAAGGCCGCATTGGCCATTGGCTATTCCGGCGCGGGCACGGTGGAGTTCATCGCCGATGTTTCTGAAGGGCTGCGGCCGGACCGCTTCTTCTTCATGGAAATGAACACCCGCCTGCAGGTCGAGCATCCGGTAACGGAAGCGATTACCGGCCTTGATCTTGTCGAATGGCAATTGCGCGTGGCTTCCGGCGAAGTCTTGCCGAAACGACAGGACGAACTTTCCATAGATGGCTGGGCGTTCGAGTCGCGACTTTATGCCGAAGACCCGGCGCGGGATTTTCTGCCCGCAACCGGCAAGCTTGCTCTGTTCGCGCCGCCTGAAAATGCCCGTGTCGATTCCGGTGTGCGAACCGGCGATACGATCACGCCGTTCTATGATCCGATGATCGCAAAGATCATCGCCCATGGCGCAACGCGCGATGAGGCACTAAACCGGCTTGATGCGAGCCTGAACAAGACCCGGATTGCTGGCCTCGTCACCAATCGCCAATTTTTGTCGGCGCTTTGCAACCTTGAAGCTTTCCGCACCGGTGATGTCGATACCGGCCTGATCGCACGCGAGACGGCAGTTCTGTTCACGGATGAGCGGCCTTCGGACATTGCTTTTGCGCTTGCCGCCCTTGGTGCACTCGACCTGCTGGATACCCCAGTGACAGGCGATCCGTGGACGAGCTTGCGCGGCTTTCGTTTGTGGGGTGACGCATCGCGCTCGGCCCTTATCGATCATCATGGCGAGCGCCACACTGTTAGCTTCACGACCATGGGTGACAGGCATTTCGGCTTTGCTTTCGGCACTATCGAAATCCGTTTCCATGAAAACGGGCTGGTTCGCTTTGCTGTGAATGGCCGTGTTTCAGAGGCGTCCGTCGTGCGCATCGGACATGATGTGACGGTGCAACTCGAAGGTCGCGACACCATATTTCATCATGTGCAGTCTGTTGGCGCGGAAGAGGATGCTTCGAGTGAAAGCCGCATCCTGTCACCGATGCCGGGACTGGTGCGACTGGTTTCCGTCGTGGAGGGGGCGAGCGTCGCCAAGGGCGATCCGCTTGTAACGATGGAAGCGATGAAGATGGAACTGTCACTGACCGCGCCGCGCAACGGCAAGGTTTTGTCCGTAACTGTTGTAGCGGGCGATCAGGTCAATGAAGGCATCCTTCTTGTAGAACTGGAGGAAGAACATGGCTGAACACGTAGAAATCGTTGAAATGGCTGCGCGTGATGGCCTGCAGAATGAAAAGCGGTTTGTGCCGACAGCGGACAAGGTCGCACTGATCGACCGCCTGTCGGATTGCGGCTATGCCCGCATCGAGGCAACGAGTTTCGTTAGCCCGAAATGGGTGCCGCAACTGGCGGATGCCGCAGAAGTCATGGCCGGGATTCGCCGTGCTGATGGCGTGCGCTATTCGGTACTGGTGCCCAACATGAAGGGCTATGAAGCTGCTGCCGCTGCAAATGTTGACGAGATTGCGGTTTTCATTTCCGCCTCGGAAGGCTTTTCGAAAGCCAATATCAATTGCACGATTGCTGAGAGCATCGAGCGGCTGTCGCCGGTCATCGGTGCTGCGATCAATGATGGTCTGGCCATTCGCGGCTATGTTAGCTGCGTCGTGGAATGCCCCTATGACGGGCCGGTGGCCCCGCAAGCGGTTGCCGATGTGACCGAACAGCTTTTCTCGCTGGGCTGTCACGAAGTAAGCCTCGGCGATACGATCGGGCGTGGTACGCCGGACAAGGTGGCAGCCATGCTGGATGCCGTGCTGGCCATTGCGCCTGCGCACAGCCTTGCCGGCCACTATCACGACACGGGCGGGCGGGCCCTCGACAATATCCGCGTCAGTCTGGAGAAGGGCTTGCGCGTGTTCGATGCTTCGGTCGGCGGTCTCGGCGGCTGTCCTTTCGCGCCGGGCGCCAAGGGCAATGTCGATACGGTCTCCGTCGTCGAAATGCTGCATGGATTGGGTTTTGAAACCGGCCTCAATCTGGACAAGCTCAGATCAGCGGCCTTGTTCGCGCAGGCGCTGCGTCAGGACAAAGCCGCATGAAGGCGTTTGAAACGATCCAGATTGCGATAGATCAACGCGGCGTCGCGACACTGACGCTCAACCGTCCAGAGCAGCATAATGCGCTATCCGGTCGGATGATCGATGAGCTTCTGACGGCGACGCTGCATCTGGCGGATGATGACGCCGTGCGCCTCGTGGTCCTGACCGGCAATGGCACCAGTTTTTGTGCAGGCGGTGATCTGGGATGGATGCAGGAACAGGTCAAAGCCACACGCGCGCAGCGCATTGAGGAAGCGCGCAAGCTCGCCCTCATGCTGAAAGCGCTGCGCGATTTGCCAAAACCGCTGTTCGGGCGCATCAACGGGCAGGCCTATGGCGGCGGCGTCGGCCTCATCAGCGTCTGCGATGCGGCCATCGCTGCATCCGGCGCGCGCTTCGGGCTGACGGAGACCAGGCTCGGCCTGATACCGGCCACCATCAGCCCCTATGTGGTAGCGCGCATCGGTCAGGCGAATGCGCTGCGCACATTCACTTCGGCGCGACTGTTCGATGCCGAGGAAGCACGGCGGATCGGGCTGGTGCATGACGTTATCGAGGCGGAACGTCTCGATGCGGCGGTGGAGGCGGAGATTAAACCCTATTTTGCCACCGCGCCTGCAGCGGTTGCCGCCTCCAAGAGGCTGGTTCATGCGCTGGGCGCGCCGATAGACGAGGGCGTCATCGAAATGACGCTGACCCGTCTTGCCGATACATGGGAAACGCCAGAGGCCGCGGAGGGAATCGCGGCCTTTTTTGCGAAGAAATCACCATCATGGAAGGGAGGGAACTGAACATTTGGGAGGAGCCGATTTTCGTTGTAGTTGCGGGCACTTGGCCCCTTGCAATCGGAAGCCGGAAATGCATTCTTATTACATCATGAAAGCTCGCTCCCGTTCCGGAGCATGATTCCGAAAGGGCAGATGCAATTTCGGATAATATTATGGCTCTGACCTCTTCGAGGCGGCGGTGCGGTGTGCTTTTGGATTGACCCTTTGAGATCATGTGATGAACAAAAGGGAGGGCCCGGCAATTCGGCAGCGCAGACGCGTTGAGATTTGACCGGCAAGGGTTGTCTCGGGGCCGTCGGAGGACGCTGCCCTACAAAGGAGAAAAAGAATGAACCTGAAACTTCTGTCCAGCGTGGCTTTCGCAGCTACACTCGGCTTTGCCAGCGCCGCCTATGCTGACATCACCATCGGCGTCGTTGCACCGCTGACGGGCCCTGTCGCTGCTTTCGGTGACCAGGTGAAGAAGGGCGCGGAAACCGCCGTTGAAGTCATCAACAAGGCTGGCGGCATCAAGGGCGAGAAAGTCGTTCTGAAGTTTGCAGACGATGCCGGTGAACCGAAGCAGGGCGTTTCCGCCGCCAACCAGATCGTTGGCGACGGCATCAAGTTCGTCGTCGGCCCGGTCACGACCGGCGTCGCCATCCCTGTTTCCGACGTCTTCTCGGAAAACGGTGTTCTGATGGTTACCCCGACCGCCACCGGCCCGGATCTGACCGCGCGCAATCTGGAAAACGTGTTCCGCACTTGCGGTCGCGACGACCAGCAGGCTGAAGTCATGGCCGATTATGTCCTGAAGAACTTCAAGGACAAGAAGGTCGCCGTGATCCATGACAAGGGTGCCTATGGCAAGGGTCTGGCCGACGCTTTCAAGGCGGCGATCAACAAGGGCGGCATCACGGAAGTCCATTACGATTCGGTCACGCCGGGCGACAAGGATTTCAGCGCGCTCGTCACCAAGCTCAAATCTGCTGGCACTGACGTCGTCTATTTCGGCGGCTACCATGCCGAAGGCGGCCTCCTGTCGCGTCAGCTGCATGACGCTGGCATGCAGGCACTTGTGCTCGGCGGCGAAGGCCTGTCCAACACCGAATATTGGGCAATCGGCGGCACCAACGCACAGGGCACGCTCTTTACCAACGCCAAGGACGCCACCAAGAACCCGGCTTCCAAGGATGCTATCGAAGCGCTCAAGGCCAAGGGTATCCCGGCTGAAGCCTTCACCATGAACGCCTATGCCGCTGTGGAAGTCATCAAGGCCGGCATCGAACGCGCCGATTCGACCGATGATTCTGCTGCCGTCGCCAAGGCTCTGCATGATGGCAAGCCTATCGAAACCGCTATTGGCACGCTGACCTATGGCGCAAACGGCGACCTTAGCTCGCCAAGCTTCGACATCTTCAAGTGGGATGACGGCAAGATCGTCGGCCTCGAATAAGATTGTCGTGGTTTAGAATACAAAACGCCGGGGTTATCCCCGGCGTTCTGCATTTGTGGAGCTGAAAACCATCAGGAACCGGTATAGCCGAGTTCCGCCTCGATGGCTTCGAAGGTCTTTTCCATAGCGTAGGTCGGGCTGAGCGGAAAACCGAAATGTCCGTAGGCGATGGACATCTGCCGCTCGGCCTTGCCTTCGCTACCCTTCGCGACTGCTGCCACATAGAGCGCTGCAGCGAGACCGGTGCGGTCGGCGCCGGATTTGCAATGGATGAGCACCGGCTTTTCTGCATTCTGCATCAGGGCGATTAGCTGTCTCGTCTGTGCAGGGGTCAACTCCCGCCTTGACGACATTTCGAAATCGGCATGCTTGATGCCGAGCGTTTTCGCGGTTGCGATCTCTTCGTCATACCATTTCGAGCCCGACTCCGGGCCGCGCAGATTGATGATCGTTTTGATGCCATAAAGCTTCTGCAGGGATGCGATGCGTGCAGGATCAGGTTGGTTGGAGCGATAGGCCTGTCCGTCGATGATGGTGTGGACGTTGCCCTTATATTGCAGCGTGTACAGATAGCCGCCCATGACGCTTGAGCCGACGAGCAGTCCCAGCCCGGCCATCCGGGCATAAGTAAAGGACCAATCGACGTATTTCCGAAAGAACGACATAGGGGCCTCATCCGAACGAAAGCAAATAATAAAACATAGCGAGTTGAAAATTTCTTCTTGGTTTTCGCGGGAAATATACTAGGATTTGGACTTAATCTTGTCCGAGAACAAGGTCTTCAATTTTCTGTTTAATTTATTTTTGAAATGCATTCCGCAGGTTCTTGCGGAAAATTTTTGGAGCAAGCGTCTGCGTCAGTTTGTGGTGTCAGTAAATCGCGTTGGTTTTTCGTGGCTTAAGCTTCGGTTAACCATGACTGTTTAATCTATGACCATGTGCTGGGGCAGATAGCGGAGCAGGTTTATGCAGCGCTACAGATTTGACGATAAAAGAATTCTGATCGAGGCGATTGTTGAGTTGCTCAACAGGGGCGTAGAGCCCGACGAACTTGATCTTGTACTGAGCCGGATCGGTCCGGTCGATCTCGACTTGATGCGGCAATGCCTGATCGAGGTGTGGAATTACAACCACCCCGATGTGGCGGAAACGCCGATGGCGGCCTGACGACAGGTTCTGCAGCCCTTTGGGCGCAAAGCTTCAGACGTCGGAAACGGATATCACAAGCGTCGATCTGCGGAAGCGGGATGAACGCGGACTACATGGGCGTGATTAGGCGCCCACGCAAGAATACGGCAGTTTCAGGCAACGGTTTGTGGGTCGAAACTGTCGGGGCAGGGCCGGGTTGAACCGGTTTTGGAGTAATCTGGCCGCTGCCCGCAATGTCATATTCCTGAAACGCAGACGGGTTATATCCATATGCGTATCGGGAATTCACTTGGGGTCGTGACCACGGATGTACTGGCGCAACTCAGGTGAAAGCGGAAGGTCGGGTTCAACCCGGCCTTTTTCGTTTTTAGCGTATTTTCCGGAAAGAATGACGTGTCCCTGCCGGGAACCGGTCCACGGGATTGGTTTCTTATCTCGCTTCGATGCGTTGGATAATGCGACGAAACAAATACTTGCAGCGGTTCAGCGGCTCTGTTTTTAACTGGAACCGCTCTGGAGTACTGCCGTCAGGCGAGTTCCGGTCGAGGCCGCATGGAATTGCGAAATGGCTTTCGGTGCGGTTCCGTTTCAGTGACGCATGACAGGAAACATTTTCCCCGCTCGATAAATACCGTATGAAAGAGGTTGCCTGCTGCCATTTCTGGAGGCCGCGCGATCTCATTTTCAATCACGGAAACCGTTCATGATACGCCATATCGTTCTCGTCGAATTCAGGTCCGAACTCGGAGCCGCGCAGATCGACGAGAAGCTGCAGGCCGTTGTGGCCCTCAAGGACAAGATCGGTGGCATCCTGTCCATTACGGCTGGCGAAAACAACAGTCTGGAAAATCTCGAAAAAGGGTTTCCGGCACGGTTTTGTCGTCGATTTCACGGATAGCGCGGCGCGGGATGCCTATCTTCCGCATCCCGAACACGCGAAGGTCGGCAAAAGCCTCGTCGAAGCCGCTGAAGGTGGCATCGAGGGCATATTGGTTTTCGACTACGCGTTCTAGAGAACCAGTCCACCAACCCCCATGCGGGAAAGATCGTCGGCGGAAAGTGTGATCCCCGCCATCAGGCGATCCAGCACCCAGTCGAGGCTGTTTTCGCGGGCGCTGCGGGCTGATCCGGGGGCGGCGACAATATATTTGCCATCATGCCGGCCCAAAACCAGCAGATTGCCCGGATCGACCGGCATACCGATGCGCAGGATTTCACCGCCCGACATGCGGATCGACTGCGGCACGATATCTGCCTCGTCGGCAACCGCCGATGCGCTGAAGATCACGATAATATCGCAGGTGCGGCTCACTTCCGCGATTGCCGCTGTCAGCGCAACCTGATCGTGCGCGACGCGCTTCTCGCAAACAAGTGTCCCGCCATTTCGAGCAGTCCGCTTTCCCATCAGTTCGCGGGTCTTCTCAAGAACCGTTTCGCGTATCGAGGGAAGGCGCGACTGGATCAGCCCGATCCGCGCGCCGTTGAAGGGATGGATGCGCAGCGCAGGCCGTGCATCGAGGCCGATGTCCCGCAAAAGGATCCCCGGCACAGCAAAAGGAATGATCTTGACTGTGGCGACCATCTGTCCGGCTTCCACCCGCACATGATTGCGCAGCGTCGCGATGGAAATGCGCGCATCATGCGCATTGATCGCATCAATACGGTCGGCATCTACCAAAAATACGCCATTCTTCCGGGCGTGCAGATTGACCCGTCCGGTTGTGGGGCTGCCGATCTCCACTTCGCCGGAAATAAGCATACGTCCGATGGCGAGTGCGGCCTCATCCTCGCCGATATCGCCCTTTTCCAGGCGCGCAGCCAGAACCGAGCTGATACCTGCCTCCTGCAACAGGGCAAGATTGAGGGCATCAAGAACTGTGCCTTTGCGTAAAGTGAGCGCACCTGCCGTCATGGCATAGCCGAGAATTGCACCTTCGGCTTCATCAAGCGGCATTTCGGCAAATATCATTTCTATCCCCAATTCCCTCGCGCATTTTCAATAAGCATACACAGCGCGGAAGATAAACCGTCTCTGCGCCCCGGGGTTATTTTGCCGAGGATCGTGCCGCCACAAAACGTCGGACATGGATCGGAGCGGCTGTCCGAAAACCGTTTAACACTTTCCGAGATGCGCGCAATTCGCGTCAAATTCGGTAAATTCCCATCACGATCCCGTTTATTCATGGGGTAGATGGCGGTTTTCATCTTGCAAACCCTTTCCTTTGGGCCTATTCGCTCCGCCGCACCTGACAACTGGTGACCCATTCAGACCGCCGGTCAGGACATCGATCCCTTGAGAGGGCCGATGGATTTATTGCATTTATGCATTGCCCAAAACATGGCCCGCATCAGCGATCTGGCCGGATTGTTCAGACAAAATGCCCGCTTTTGGGCGCGACATTACGATCCAGCACAATTTTCGTCAGGCACGTGACAAACGGGATTATTCGTTATAACGGTACTTTTGGAAATTTCAGAATTTACCGAAAACTAGGAAATGACGCATGCGCCGGAGATGATACTCCGCGCGCAGGATGGAAAGACAAATGAAACACGGCACCCCCCGGACGATCGTTTCGTTCGCCGTCTTGGCCCTCACGGCGTTTCTCGCAGGCTGCGAGAACCAGGTCCTGCTTTCCCCGAAAGGGGAAATCGGCATGGCAGAACGCGATCTCATGCTTTTTGCGACCGGCATCATGCTGCTCGTCGTGCTTCCCGTCATCTTCATGACGCTTTACTTCGCATGGAAGTACCGCGCCTCGAATGAGAAGGCGGATTACCAGCCCGACTGGCACCACTCGACCAAGATCGAGCTCGCCGTCTGGCTCATCCCGTTGGCGATCATCGTCGTTCTGGGCTCCGTGACCTGGATTGCCACCCACAAGCTCGATCCGTACCGCCCGCTGGAATCGAATGCAAAGCCGATCAATGTCGAAGTCGTTGCGCTCGACTGGAAATGGCTTTTCATCTATCCGGACCAGGGCATCGCCACCGTCAATGAAATGGCAATGCCGGTCGATGTGCCGGTCAACTTCAAGCTGACCTCCAGCAACATCATGAATTCCTTCTTCATCCCGCAGCTCGGCAGTCAGGTCTACACGATGCCGAGCATGCAGACGAAGCTGCATCTGATTGCCAATCATGCTGGCGAGTTCGACGGTATCTCCGCCAATTACAGCGGTCAGGGTTTTGCCCAGATGCGCTTCAAGGCGCATGCCTACAATCAGGCCGACTTCGACAAGTGGGTTGCCGATGTGAAGGCCAAGGCGAATGGCGAAGAGCTGAGCCGCGACCGTTACGCCTCGCTGGTTCAGCCGAGCGAGAAGGTTCCGCCGCAGTTCTTCACCTATAATGACCAGGCGCTGTTCCACAACATCGTGAACCGCTGCTGGGACGGCAAGTCCGTCTGCCTCGACGATGAAATGCATCGTCAACAGATGATCCGCGAAGCGCGTGCCAATCTGCGCAAGTCGTCGCCTGTCGATTTCAGCCAGTGGGCGAGCGACATCATCTGCGCAGTCCAGCCGCAGCGCCTCTCGCAGCTCGAAAACTGATGTGCCGATAGGTCCGTGATCTCGCAGGAGGTCACGGCCATCCGCATTCAATCCTTTGTTTCACGCGGTTCCGGAAAGATGGCGCGTCTTGCGCCGTCCCGGAATTGCTAAAATCGAAGCGTGATAAAAAATGTTCGGAAAACTTACGCTCGAAGCGATACCCTATCACGAGCCAATCATCATGGTCACTTTGGCCGCGGTGGCTGGCGGGGCGCTCGCTATTCTTGCAGCCATTACCTACTACCGCAAATGGGCTCCGCTCTGGAACGACTGGCTGACGTCCGTCGACCACAAGCGCATTGGCGTGATGTACATCATTCTGGCACTCGTGATGCTGTTCCGCGGCTTCTCGGATGCGGTCATGATGCGCGCCCAGCAGGCAATCGCCTCCGGCGCCAATGAAGGCTTCCTGCCGCCGCACCACTACGATCAGATCTTCACCGCCCATGGCGTGATCATGATCTTCTTCGTTGCGATGCCCTTCATCGTCGGCCTGATGAACTTCGCAGTGCCGCTTCAGATCGGCGCGCGCGACGTGGCTTTCCCGTACCTCAACTCGCTCAGCTTCTGGTTGACGGTTGCCGGTGCGATCCTCATCAACATCTCGCTCGGTGTCGGCGAATTCGCCAAGACTGGCTGGCTGGCCTATCCGCCGCTTTCCGGCAAGGAATTCAGCCCGGATGTCGGGGTGGATTATTATATCTGGGCCTTGCAGATTTCCGGTATGGGTACGCTGCTTTCGGGCGTGAACCTGATCACCACCATCATCAAGATGCGCGCGCCCGGCATGGGCATGATGCAGGTTCCGGTCTTCACTTGGACCGCGCTCTGCTCGAACGTGCTGATCGTCGCAGCCTTCCCGATCCTCACCGTCACGCTGGCCCTGCTTTCGCTGGACCGCTATCTGGATTTCCACTTCTTCACCAATGATGCCGGTGGCAATCCGATGATGTATGTGAACCTCATCTGGATCTGGGGTCACCCGGAAGTCTACATTCTGGTTCTGCCGTGCTTCGGTATCTTCTCGGAAATCGTGGCAACCTTCTCCGGCAAGCGCCTGTTCGGCTACAAGTCGATGGTTTATGCCACTGTGGCCATCACGGTTCTGTCGTTCCTGGTCTGGGTCCACCACTTCTTCACCATGGGTGGCGGTGCCAACGTCAACGCCTTCTTCGGCGTGGCAACCATGATCATTTCGATCCCGACGGGGGCGAAGGTCTTCAACTGGCTCTTCACCATGTATAAGGGCCGCGTTCGCATGGAAACGCCGGTCATGTGGACCATCGGCTTCATGTGCACCTTCGTTGTCGGCGGCATGACGGGCGTTCTGCTCGCAGTTCCGCCAGCAGACTTCGTGCTGCACAACTCGGTGTTTCTGATCGCCCACTTCCACAATGTGATCATCTCGGGCGTGCTGTTCGGCTGCTTTGCCGGTCTCGTCTATTGGTGGCCGAAGGCTTTCGGCTTCAAGCTGAACGAACGTCTGGGCAAGAACGCATTCTGGTGCTGGCTCGTCGGCTTCATCCTGGCCTTCATGCCGCTCTACGTGCTCGGGCTGATGGGCATGACCCGTCGTCTGAACCACACCGAAAACCCGGCATGGCATATCTACCTCATCATTGCCGCCATCGGCGTTGCGATCATCCTTTGCGGTATCGTGTTCCAGGTTCTGCAGATCGCAGTTTCGATCCGCGACCGCGAAAAGCTGCGCGACAACAATGGCGACAGCTGGGGTACGGGCCGTACGCTGGAATGGTCGCTGGCTTCGCCGCCTGCCTTCTACAACTTCGCCGAAGTTCCGCATGTGCGCGATCATGACGGCTGGTGGGATATGAAGCAGAACGGCTATGTGCGCCGCACCGAAAAGTTCGCGCGCATCCACATGCCGAAGAACACCGGCACCGGCTTCATCATCGGCATTCTGAACATTCCGCTCGGCTTTGCCTTGGTGTGGCACATCTGGTGGCTGGCAATCGCCTCCGCCGTCGCTGTGCTGGCCGTTGCCATCGCTCACTCCTTCAATAATGACAGAGACTTTTACGTCTCGGCCGAAGAGGTGCAGGAAGTCGAAGACCTCCGTACCCGGCAACTCACTGCTCAGGAGGCCTGATTCCGATGAGCGCAAGCATTTCAACCACCGCTCCGTTCACGGGCGGGAACGAACACCCCGCTCATGAGGACCATCACGATGCAGGGTCGACCACGCTGGTCGGCTTCTGGATCTACCTGATGAGCGACTGCGTCCTCTTTTCGGGCCTGTTTGCAACCTATGCCGTTCTGGCGCATCAGTTTGCGGGCGGTCCGACCGGCCGTGAACTGTTCGATTTGAACTTTGTTCTGATCGAAACCATGCTCCTGCTGGTGTCGTCGCTGACCTATGGTCTGGCCACGCTTTCGATGTTCAAGAAGAACCGTGCCGGCCTTCTGTTCTGGCTGGGCGTGACTTTCCTGCTGGGCGCTGCTTTCCTCGCGATGGAAGTCTATGAGTTCAATCACCTGATCCATGAAGGTGCAGGTCCGGGCCGCAGCGCGTTCCTCTCGGCCTTCTTTGCGCTGGTGGGAACCCACGGTCTTCACATCACGTCGGGCCTAATCTGGATTCTGGTGCTTTCGGCCCAGCTTCTGCGTGACAGTCTGACGGAAAAGAACCAGACGCGCGTGATGTGCCTCAGCCTCTTCTGGCACTTCCTGGATATTATCTGGATCGGCGTCTTTACCCTTGTCTATCTGTTGGGTGTACTGTGATGAGCTCTGCACACGAAACACATGATCACGGCGCGAGCCACGGCAGCCTGAAGACCTATCTGATCGGCTTCGTGCTGGCAGTCGTTCTCACCGTCGTTCCATTCATGCTGGCCATGAACGGCTACTTCACGCCGGGAACCACCGCAGCAATTGTGCTCGGTATCGCCGTCGTTCAGATTTTGGTGCATCTGGTTTACTTCCTGCACCTCGATCCGAAGTCGGAAGGCGGCTGGAATATTCTGGCACTCATCTTCACGGTCATCATTCTGGCTATCGTTCTTGCCGGCTCCATCTGGGTCATGCATCACCTCGATACCAATATGATGCCGATGTACATGTCGCCGGAAGACGTGCGTAATCTGCCGTAATATCAGGTCTCGTTGAGTTTGACTCAGCGAGACTTGTTAAGCCCGTGCGGTGATAGAGCATTTTCAGGGCGTGGATAGCGCTAGCATCTTAGCGCCCTGCTATAAAAGGCTCGTCAAACACATTCCCTGCACCACAACGCTGCAGGGAATGCATCTGTGAGCCTCGCAAAACAACTGGCCTGACGGCCCGTGATCGCGGCTTTATCCTCCCTCTCTCCCCCCAAAGCCGCGTGGCGTCCCGGTTCCCTCCGGGACGCCTTTCTTTTTGACTGTCCGTCAAAGAGGTGAGAGTAACATTTCCTGTAAAATTTTAATCAAAAATGCTTTAAGTGCGACGTTGTATTTTGTGAAATAAAGATGATTGCAATCAATATATAAGTGTAGAAAATAATATTATACGCCCTAAATTTACCATTATTACACATATTGTTTGCATAGTGTAATATATTAACCTAAATTATCTCGTGTTTTATACTTATTGCGTCTCTGTTCGGCCGCTAATCTGGAGAAGGTGCGATGCCTTTATTTACGGGAATGCTTACTAATAATCGTATTCTTGGTGCGGCTGTTATTGCTGCAACCCTGTTCACGCCCGCTATTGCTTCCGCTGCAACAGCCTATGTCTCGGCTTCGGTCAATGTCCGTTCGGCCCCCGGTTCCAACTACGGACGGCTTGTTGCGCTCCCCGCCGGTGCGACGGTCAATGCCAGTTCCTGCCGCAATGGCTGGTGCCAGATCTATAACGGGAGCCGTGTTGGCTGGGTCTCGGCGCCTATAGCTGCCCCGCTTATGCCGCGCCGTCCAGCACTACGGTGATCGTCAATAATGACGGTTACGATGACGGCTTCGGCCTCGGACTTGGTATCGGCTGGGCGACCGGCGGCTATTGGGGTCCCGGCTGGGGCGGTGGTTGGGGTCCAGGCTGGCGCGGCGGACCGAACTACGTCAATGGCTGCATTGGCCGCAATTGCCAGTCCAATCGCAGCGGCTGGAATCCGCGCTGGGGCCATGGCCCGCGCTGGAGCGGCGGCGGCAACTGGGGCGGGCGTGGATGGCCGCAGGGCCAGATACGTCGCAACTGGGGTCGCGGTTCGGTCATGTCTCCGACCCGCTTTGGTGGTTTCAACCGCGGCTTTGGCGGCGGTGGTATGGGCGGCGGCGGTTTCCATTTCGGAAATATGCGCCCGATGCACGCTGGCCGCTGACGGCATCCGGTGTGCTTGTGCCAGAACTTATTTTGATCAGGTCGTTCTCCCTCCTCCCAATGGCCTGATGGACAGCTCGCCGGCAGCACCCCGCCGGCGAGCCGTTACAATTTTCTGATCGCGCCCTGCAATCAATGCGGAATGCGAACACAAAGCGCTTCAATCTGCGCGGGAAGTTGCAATGGTGTGGTAACGTTAATACTCCATTGACTGAAATGGTCCATATCTAGCGTTGTTGCTTGGACTTCCGTTCTCCCTATGGTAATCCCTGAATCGTCCTGGGCTTGGGGGTAATGAACGGGACGCCGCCAGGCGACCGCATAGACAGGAACCGGACAGTAGCGCGTATGACTTGGAGTAACAGGACGATACAGGGAAGGGGCATCGCCATGCTTTTGCTGGCGGCTCAATTTTCCTCTTTCATCGTGTCGCCTGCTTTGGCGTTCGAGATCTTTGGTGTTCGTCTGTGGGGCGAGGACAAGAAGGAAGATCCTGACATCATCGACCCGAAGACCTACTCCGTCGAGGTCACGACCACGGGCGACCGCAAGAATGCGGACGGCACGGAAGCCGATCTGAAATCCACCATTGAAGGCGCTTCAGGCCTCGTTTCGGATGCGGAGAGACCAGCTTCGGGCTCTGCCGGACTGCTGGCCAAGGCGCGCGGCGATTATCGCCGCATTCTGGCCGCACTCTATGGCGAAGGCCGCTATGGCGGTACGATTTCTATTCAAGTCGATGGCCGTGAGGCGAACGACATTCCGCCCGACGCGGAAATCCCCAATGATGCGAAGGTCGCGATCTCGGTTGACCCCGGCCCGCAATTTCTGTTCTCGCGCACGGCCATTTCCAATATTGCGCCACCGCCGGTCGACAAGCGCGATCAGGTGCAGTCGCCCGAAGATGCGGGCTTCGCACCGGGACAGGTGGCGCGTTCGGGCACGGTCATCAAGGCGGAGCGCCTTGCCGTTGAGGCGTGGCGCCAGCAAGGCTATGCCAAGGCGCGGATTACCGATGAGGATATCGTCGCGGACCATGCCGATAACCGGGTTTCTGCCGATGTTTCGCTCGATCCCGGCCAGAAGGCGCATTATGGCCCGGTCAGCGTCGTCGGAACCGCGCGCATGGACCCGCAATTCGTGGCCTGGATGACCGGGCTGAAAGAAGGCCAGGAATACGATCCCGACGATATCGAGAAAGCCAAGAAGCGTCTCGGTCGTATGGAAGTGTTCCGCGCCATGAGCTTCGAGGAAGCCGAAAAGATCGAGCGGGACGGCAGCCTGCCGATGACGCTCAACGTGCAGGAGCGCAAGCCGCGCCGTTTCGGCTTCGGTGCCGAATATTCGACCATCGATGGTTTCGGCCTGACCGGCTACTGGATGCACCGCAACCTGTTCGGACGCGGCGAGCGCCTGCGTTTCGACGCCAAGGTCAGCGGTATCGGCGGCACGCAGGACAATTCCTTCGATCCAAAGAACTTTACCTATCTTCTGGGTACGAGCTTCACGAAGCCGGGCGTCTATACACCGGATACGGATTTTGTCGCATCGCTTGATGCCAAGCGCGAAGTGCTGGATGCTTATACCGAAACATCGGTCAATGCGAAGACCGGCTTCACGCAGATATTCAGCGACGAGCTGTCAGGCGCGCTCTATGCCAAGGCGAGCCAGGGTCATTTCGACGATGACGTCTTCGGCTCGCGCAGCTTCACGACGGCGGGTCTTGAGGGCAATCTTCTTTATGACAGCCGCAACAACAAGCCGGATCCGAGTTCGGGCTTCTATCTGGAAGGCAATATCCAGCCCTTCTACGAATTCCAGTACGGCAATTTCGCCACCCGTTTCACCGCCGAAGGCCGCACCTATTACGGCTTTGGCGAAAAGGATCGCGTGATCCTCGCAGGCCGTCTCAAGTTCGGTTCGATCGTCGGCGCGTCCATCGAGGACCTGCCGCCGAGCCAGCTCTTCCTGGCAGGTGGCGGCGGCTCGGTTCGCGGCTATGGCTATCGCAATATCGGCGTCAGCGCGGGCGATGGCGAGATTATCGGCGGGCGCTCGCTTGTCGAGGCCAATGGCGAAGTGCGCACCCGCATCACCGATTCCATCGGCGCGGTGGCATTCGTCGATGCCGGTTATGTCGGTGAAAAGTCTTTTCCCGATTTCTCGGAACAGATGCGCGTCGGCGTCGGTGGCGGTCTGCGCTATCTGACCGGTCTCGGACCGATCCGCCTCGATGTCGCCGTTCCGCTCAACCGCCGCTCGGGTGACCCGAGCTATGGCTTGTACGTAGGTATAGGACAGGCGTTTTGACCAGATTTCTCGCAATCATCGCCTTCGTCGCTTTCTCCGTCACGGCAGTCATCTTCGGCTGGCCGGAACAGCAGAAACAGTTGCAGGCTCAAGCTCAAGTTCCCGCTCAGGCTCAAGATCAGGCCTCTGGACAGGAACAGGCAGAAGCACCAGCAGAAGAAGAGAAATCCTATTTCCTGTCCTTCGTGGAAAGCCAGCTTTCCGCGCCGAACCGCCGTATTTCCATTTCCGGCATCAGCGGTGTTCTGTCTTCGGAAGCAACCGTCGGCTCAATCACCATTGCCGACCGCGAAGGCGTCTGGCTGCGCATCGAGAATGCCAAGCTGAATTGGAGCCGTACCGCACTTCTTGTTGGTCGTCTCAGCATCCAGTCGCTTGCTGCCGAGCGTATCGATATCATTCGCAAGCCGTTGCCTGACAACAGCCTGCCGTCGCCGGAATCGTCCACGTTCAGCCTGCCGGAACTGCCGATTTCAATCAGCCTCGACCAGCTCGCCATTGCGCGCCTGCATTTCGGGCCTGACATTTTCGGTCTTGAATCGGAAGTTTCTGCCAATGGCAGCCTGTCGCTTGCCGATGGTTCGCTCGATTCAAATTTCGACATCAAGCGTCTCGACGGTCCCGGCGGAAATTTTGCCCTTCGCGCGGCCTATGCCAATTCTGACCAGAAGGTCGATCTCGACCTTAAAGTCTCGGAACCGGCTAACGGCATCGTCGCCAACCTGTTGAACATCGATGGTCGTCCTCCGGTCGATCTTACTTTGAAAGGCGCCGGTCCGCTTGACGAGTTGAAGGTCGATCTTGCGCTCGACACCAATGGCAGCCGCACGTTGACAGGCGAATTCGCGCTCAACCGGCAAGGTCAGGCGCCCGATGGCGGACGTGTTTTCTCTGCCCGTTTCAACGGTCCGATCGCGGTTCTTGTACCGCCTGTATTCCGCGATTTCTTCGGTGCCGAAACCGTACTGTCGGCGGATGGCTTCCTGAAGGATGCAGGCGGCTTCCGCCTTGATGATCTGGCGCTGAACAGCGCTGCCTTGAAACTGAAGGCTTCTGCCGAAACCGGCAATGACCGCTTCCTGAACAAGCTGCGCATCGATGCCTCCATTGCCGATGAGAGCAAGGGCCGCGTCCTCCTGCCGGTCAAGGGCGCTGAAACCTATATCGACAATGCAAAGCTCCAGGTCGCTTACGGTGATCGCCCGACCAATGACTGGACGGGAACGCTTGCAATTGCCGGTCTCAAGAACGCAACGATTTCCGCCGACAGCATCGCGCTCGACATGGGCGGCGTTGCCGAGAACCTGAGCGATGCCGCCAATCGCCATATCACCTTCAAGGTCAATGGCGGGATGGATGGCATTTCGGCAGAACGGGCGGAAATTGCCGAGGCGCTTGGCAGCAAGATTGCGCTCGCCATCGATGGCGCATGGCGCGCCGGCTCGCCGGTCGAACTGGCGCAAGCCAATATTGCCGGTAACGGTCTCAGCCTCGATCTCAAGGGCAATATCGACGACTTTGCCTTCAATGGCGATATCGCCGCCAAGATTGCAAGCCTTGCGCCGTTCGGCGCTCTGGCTGACCGTGACCTTGCAGGCAGCATCGATGTCAACGCCAAGGGCATTGTTCGCCCGGTCAGCGGTGCATTCCAGCTCGACCTTAACGGCACAGCACAGAACATGCGCACCGGCACGGAAGCGGTCGACCGCATTCTCGATGGTGCCGTCAATCTCAGCGGCGCGCTTGGCCGCAGCAGCGAGGGATTTTCGGCGCGGGATTTCCGCATCGGCAATGAGCTGAGCGAGATCACTGCCAATGGTTCCTTTGCGTCCGACAAGGCAAGCTTTGATTTCGGCGTCATGCTGTCCGATCTCAAGCTTCTTTCCGATCAGGCATCGGGGCGGATGACCGTCAAGGGCAGTGCGCGTGGCGACGACAAGCTGATCGCGCTGGCGCTGCGCGCCGATGCGCCGGAGGGCACTCTGGCCGGTCGCAAGCTTTCCGAAGGCGGTCTCGATTTCAATGCCATGCTCGATGGAAATGCAAAGACAGGTGCTGCCCTTTCCGGCAAGCTTGCTGGCAGTGCATTCCTTAATGGCCAGCGTGTTGATCTTGGAACGCTCATCGACATCGTCAATGACGAAAAGCGTCTGACCGACCTCGTCTTCAATGCAGGCGGTGCGCATCTTTCGGGCAATGTCACCCAGACCGCGAAAGGTCTCCTGACCGGCGCGCTGAAGCTCGATGCGCCGGATATCTCCACTGCAGCAGCCCTGGCGCTGGCAGAGGCGACCGGTGCGGCCAATGCTGATATCAAGCTCGACGCCAATGACGGTCGCCAGAATGCATCGGTCACTGCCAATGCCAAGGACATCAAGGTCAATGGCAATCGTATCACCTCGGCTGATATTGCCCTGACGGCAAAGGACCTGTTCGGCGTGCCGGTGGTGGACGGCAATGCTGCGGCGCGCGACATAATGGTCGGCACTTTCGGCATCGACAGCTTCGATGCCAAGGCCAATGCGACCGGGTCGAAAACCGATTTCACTGCCAATACCAAGTTGAAAATCGGCACAGTCGCCAGCGCGGCTGGTTCGCTTGAGCCGAAGAATGGCGGTTTTGAACTGGGACTGGCTTCGGCTCATGTGAAGCAGGGCACACTCAGCGCCAATCTGGCCGCGCCCGCCACCATTTCCATGAAGGGCGAGGAAATCTCCTTCGGGGATATCATCATCAATACGGGCGCAGATGCCAGCGCCGGGCAGGTCAAGGTCAATGGCGTGGTCGATGGTCGTCTCGATCTTTCGGTCGCCCTTTCCAATCTGCCGCTGGCTCTGGCCAATACGTTCAAGCCGGAACTGGGGCTTGGCGGCACGGTCAACGGCACAGCCCGCATCACCGGCACGAAAGAAGCGCCCAATGTCGCTTTCGACATGGCGGCGCGAGGCGTGACGGCCGCGGAGCTCAAGAAGCAGGGCATTGCGGCTCTCAATGCCGATGCCAAAGGCACCTCGGCCAATAACCGGCTCAATGTCGATGCGCATGTAACCGGAGGAGGCGGCATCGATGTTCGCGCCAATGGCGGCGTGCCGCTCGGCAAGGGAGACCTTGCCATCGACGTCAATCTCGCCAATCTTCCGCTGACGGCGCTGAACGGTGCGGTCAAGGGACAGGATCTCGCGGGCAATGTGACCGGAACGGCGCGTGTCACAGGACCGCTCACCAATCCTGCTGCAAGCTTCAATCTGCGCGGTACAGGCCTTGCGGCCAAGCCGCTGCGCGATAACGGACTTGCGCCGCTCACCCTGCAAGCTGCAGGCAGCTATGCGGCCATGGCTATCGACTTCTCGTCGCTGACCGTCGACGGTCCACGCGGCCTCAATGTCACCGCCAATGGCAAGGTTCCGTTCTCGGGGCAGGGGCTTGGAGTCAATGTCAATGGTAGCATTCCGCTGGCGCTCGCCAACCGCTTCCTGGCGGATCGCGGTGCGCAGGTAAACGGTACGCTGACGCTGACGGCCAGCGTTTCGGGCGGCTTCAACCGTCCACAATTGCGCGGCATGTTCTCCACCAATGGCGCAACCTTTGTCGATCCGGACACCAATGTTCGCCTGAACAATATCAATGTCATGGGCAGCCTGGATGGCGAAACCGTCACGCTGCGTCAGGTCAATGCCGCGCTCGGCAGCGGCGGATCGGTTTCCGCCAGCGGTACGATCTCGACCAATGCCGAAGCGAGTTTCCCGGCCAATATCGAGATCAAGCTCAATCGTGCCCGCTATGCCGACGGCAAGCTGGTCGTGGCGACCGTCGACGGCGGAATCACGATCAGCGGACCGCTGATGCGAGATCCTTTGATTTCAGGCCGCATCGATGTCGACAGGGCTGAAATTTCGGTGCCGGAAAATCTGGGCGGCGGCGCAGCCTATGTTCCGGTTCGCCACAAGAACACGCCGAAGAACGTTCAGGTGACGCTTGATCGTGCCAAGGTCGAAACGCGTCGCAGCAAAGTGCCGACGCCGACAGCGCGTCCGACCGTACCGCGCCTCGACGTTGTCATCAACGCGCCCAACCAGATTTTCGTGCGCGGTCGCGGCCTCGATACGGAACTGGGCGGACGTCTTCGCCTGACCGGGCCTGTGACCGATATCAAGCCGGTCGGCGCGTTCGACATGATCCGCGGCCGCATCGGTATTCTCGGGCAGCGCATTACCTTCGATGAAGGCCATGTCACGCTGGTGGGCGATCTTAATCCGCAGCTCAACTTCGTCGCCCGTTCGGAAGGCAATGAAATCACCGCAATCGTGACGGTGACGGGCACGGTTGATAATCTCGACATCAAGTTCTCGTCGACGCCGGAACTGCCACAGGATGAAGTGCTGGCGCAGTTGATCTTCAAGCGCTCCATCGGCGAGTTGTCGGCCTTCCAGATCGCACAGCTTGCCGCTGCCGCCGCTGAACTTGCGGGCGGCTCCAACAACTCGCTCATGAACAAGCTGCGCGCCGGGACAGGTCTCGATGATCTTGATGTCGTGACGGATGACAAGGGCCAGACGGCAGTTCGTGCCGGTCGCTATATCCGCGACAATATCTATCTGGGTGTGGAAGCGGGTTCAGGCGGCTCGACCAAGGGCACCGTCAATCTCGACATCACCCGCAACCTGAAAGCCAAGGGATCGCTGGGAGCGGAAGGCGATTCAAGCGGCGGTATCTTCTACGAAAAAGATTATTGATCGCCGCAAATTATTGAAGGCAATCAAGGCCGGGTTTCATGACCCGGCCTTTTGCTATCCGGCTACAATTCAGAATAGCGGTTTTGAGACAAAGCCACATTTTCGCCATTAAATAGCCATGAGATACATACGTTCGCCGCATTTGCCATGAAAATTAAATCGATTAAGTTTTCACATTCACTGCAATTTATGCTTTCAAACGGAATTTTCAGACACGTTTGCGCGAGTTGTTTAACCGTTCTTCAACCATAAGAATGCAAATTGCTGTTGAGTATGGCGGTCGCTTGACGGCTGTGTTTCAACACTTCTGTCCGGGTAATTTGCATGACCAAGTTCATTGACGATCTGAGCCGCCGCCGCTTCCTTTTCGGCACCGGTGCCGTCCTCCTCACCGGTGCTGCCGGTTGTAACCAAACGATGGATATGTCGGCTTTCCAGATGAATGTCGATCCGATGTCGACGGGCGGAATTACGCCGATGCGTCCGCAGATCAGCGTCGACCGCGATATCACGACGCCGGATGTCATGTACGCCGCCGTGCAGGAAGGGCCGTATTCACTGCCCGCAATTCCATACGAGAAGGTGCCGAAGCAATTCCGCCGTCAGATCGTGCCGGACCCGACAGGGCAGGCGCCGGGAACGATTGTTGTCAGCCTCAAGGATCATCTTCTCTACTATGTTCTGCCGGGCGGAGAAGCGCTGCGCTACGGCATCGGGATCGGCAAGGCGGGCTTTGAGTGGTCGGGCACTGCCAATGTCCAGTACAAGAAGCAATGGCCGGTCTGGACGCCTCCACCGGAAATGATCCAGCGCAAGCCGGAACTGGCAAAATATCGTAACGGTCAGGAACCTGGCCCGCAAAATCCGCTGGGTGCGCGCGCGCTCTACATTTTCCAGAATGGGCAGGACACCGGTTATCGCATCCACGGCTCGCCGGAATGGTGGTCGATCGGCCAGTCCATGTCATCCGGCTGTATCCGCCTGATGAACCAGGACATCATCGATCTCTATAACCGCGTACAGGGCAAGGCTCCGATCATCGTCGGATAACCGGACCGGAGGAATTCCGGCTCTGACGGCCTGCAAATGGCGTTGTGCTGCGCTTCCGGTGCTCATGTACCTAAAGTACACTGCGTTCCGGTGCTCGCACTCCACCATTTTCGGCTCGTCATAACCGAAATCTCAACGGTCCGCACGGTGCATCAGCGTCCGTTGGAAATTGAAGCGTTTCTGCTGCAAATAAAAAGGCCGCGCCAGATCTGGCGCGGCCTTTTTGTATCAGGTTCGATACGATTACTCGTAGCGCACCGACTTCGGCATGGCCTCGCCGAGATTGACGAAATGGCGCAGCTCGGCGCGCAGATTTTCTGCCGAAGCCATATGAATCTGGCTCTGCGGCACCACATCGTTCTGCACGATCTGGGTGGATACGCCCGGCATGACAAACGCTCCTGCGGTCAGGACGAGGGCGGCGGCAATGCCGAGGCGTCGTTCGGTTCTGGCCTGCATTTCTATCTCCTTGCGCCGGGTAACGGCGACTTGAAATCTGGAATCATCTTCATTCGCAAAACGCTGGGACTTTCCGGCCAAGGATCGATCTGGGGCCGATCTTGGGTCAATCAGTGAAAAGTCGCGCGCGGCGTAAAATTCAAAGCGCTGTCGATGGCATGGATCGGTATTGGCAACAAAGTCTGG
The DNA here is from genome assembly GCF_038433355.1 of Brucella cytisi. Taxonomy (NCBI): domain Bacteria; kingdom Pseudomonadati; phylum Pseudomonadota; class Alphaproteobacteria; order Hyphomicrobiales; family Brucellaceae; genus Brucella; species Brucella cytisi. The sequence goes on along the minus strand of NZ_JBCAUP010000013.1, from coordinate 44,002 downwards.
CCGAAATCAGCCAGCGTGTCGGCAAAATTGCGGGCAGCCCCTGCCACATCGTCGCAGCGGCGATGACAGGCAATGGCTTCAAGGCAGGTATCAAGCAGCAACGCGTCCTGATTCTGAATGCCGGAAATCAGCCCCAGCGTCAGGCATTCCTCACGGCAGACATAGTGCGAGTCGAAAGGGAAAGCACGCAACTGGCAGCTAGCGCAATGGCGCAGCACGCGGATGAAATGCGACAGCTCGCCCACCGCGCGTTTTGCTTCCGAAGGCCCAAGCACTTCCGAATAGAGGCCCCAGGTCATTTCCCACGGGATGATCGAGCCTGTCTCGAAACCCGCAGTCCAGCGGCGATAACCTTCCAGCACCAGCTTTTCCGGCAGGCGATCGAAATAGCCCGCAGTGTTGGCGCCGTTCAGTTGGGATATGCGCATATTCATGTCCGCCTCCTGTAGAAGCTACGGAATGAAGACATGCATGCGGGGTGTGAACCCTGCACTTTTACAGAGGGACGTTCGGTTTCCCCCCGCACATTGCAATATCCGGTCGGCAAGAGACTGAGCTGCCAGGGCAGGCCGTCGACATTTGCGGACCGGCATTCGCCGAGACCAATCATAGGGTCCTCCAATCGAAAGGGTTCAAGGCCCAGACATCAAAGGTTGTGAATTTGCACCATGCATAAAAGCCAGAAAATCCATCTGGAGTCAATTACTCAGGTTTAAAATCTTATTAGATTTCAATTGTTTGGAATTATTCTAGACTTTAATACTCATGTTTACAGCATTCGAGAAGGAACGCAACCGCTGTGGGGGAGCAGCGGTTGCGGCAAACGGGCGCATAATGCGCGAAGGAGAGAGGACGCGGATCATTCGCCCCTTTGCTAACACCACAGTCGCATTCTTCGTGATGCCGGGTTGCAAATAGCAATCTTCCCCGTTCCGGTGCTCACGTAGCTTTCTCTGGCGCGTAGCCTTATCCGAAAAGTCTGCAACTTTTCGGGACTATGCCTGGAAGCACGCTCCGCTCCGGTACTCGAAAATCACTCTTCTCGCCACGGCCTGACGAATTTGCAACTGTAGCGCTGGAGCGCATCCCGCAAAGTATGAAACGGTTTTCAGGATGCGCTTTGGAACAAAAAGCCGAGACGCGCTGATCTGATTCAGTCAGATCGAAACGCGCTCTAGTGACCCGAATGCTCTCCATCTTTCTGGCCGCCCTTTTGACCGCTTTGGGCGGTGACGGGGAAGTCGATTGTGACCTTGCCGGCCTTTTCGAATTCCAACGTGACAGCAACGGTCTCGCCTTCCTTGTATGGCTTTTCCGGCTGGATGAACATGAGGTGATAACCACCGGACTTCAGCTCGACCTTCTCGCCTGCCGGAATATCCAGACCGCCTTCAAGCTGGCGCATCTTCATCACGTCGTTCTGCATCGACATCTCATGGATTTCGACGCGCTTGACACCGCCGGTAGTGACGGAAACCAGCTTGTCAGCGTCCTTGCCGTCATTGGCGATGGTCAGGAACCCGCCTGCAACCTTGGCACCGGGAACCATGGCGCGCACCGAAGGTGCCGTGATTTCCAGTTCGCCAAGCTTCGTCGGCACTGCTGCCTGCATGGAGGCCCCATCCATCTGGCCCATCTTGTCGTGCCCACCATGGCCGCCGTGCCCATCGTCGGCGCCTGCGGCCTTCACCAGCAGCTGCGGTGCCGGATGCGCCAGATCGTGCGGGTTCTGGCCATCCTTGGGCACTTCCGTCCACGCAACCGACGCATCGCTTCCGCAGACCTGCGTCACGGGAAAGGAGAGGGTGGTATCCTTGTCGAACTTGGCGAGCTGGCCGACAACGGTGAACTCGTCGTAGAAATCACCGGGCAGGTTGCCATCGGTGAAGCGGACTTCGCGGACGCCGGAAGTCACATCCTTGCCGTGCACCTTGTAGCTCTGGGCATAGTCACCCTTGACGGTCTCGATCTTCCAGCCCGCCTTGACCTGCGGCTGGGCCGAAATGAAGCCTTCAGGCAGCTCGACCTTCACTTCGGTCGTGGCCTTGCCGTCGCAGCCATGCGGTACGCGGAAGGTTGCCCTGTAGAAGCCACCTGCCTTGGCTTCGCTCTGGTCGAGGGAGGAGTGGGCTTGGGCCAGGCCAGCAGAGGCGCACAGTGCGGCAATCGAGATGGCGGAGGCGAAAAGACGATAGTTCTTCATTGTGTCAAACCTGAATAATCATTGGAAGGCACACCGGTACCAAGTTCGGGGGAACAGGGTTCGGGCGCGTTTCATTTCCGAATGCGATCCGGGGAGCGCATTCGCTCAAACGATATTATTCAGGCGAGGGGCGGCGCTTGCGGCGGTGCCGCTGGCGGATAGGTGTTGTGCTGCAGGATCGGTTGTGGCGGCACGAGGCCGTCCGCCATGGCGATATGCGGGGCAGCACCGGTTGAAACCGCAGGCGCAGGGCACAGGAAGGCCGATGAAATCCGGCAGGCTTCGCAACTATTGTTGCTCAGATGCTTGTCGTGACCCTGATGGTTGGGATCGGAACCATGATCGCCGATGCAGAGCACCGGGTAGGTTCCATCAGGCAACTGGTATTGGGCAAGCAGGTAGCTGTCGGGCGCATTGAGGTCGATGGGCTTGTGCGCAAAGGCGACGAACATCAGGGCGAATACGCTAAGGACGCGTATAGCCAAGGATATCCGATATTGGCCGATGCTTGTCTTCAACTCAAAGCTTCTCCATTCAAGCCGAATTTACCTAGCCTAAAGGAGCTGTCTTTGCCAAGCATCAAACAGAAACGGCGCGAATTGGTCGCGCCGTTTCTGTTTTCCAGCGGTCGGGAGAATAGATCTGGAAGTCAGATCGCCCGCTTCTTCATCTGTTCCGCGATATAATCAGCCTGACGGATAGCGAGAGCCACGATGGTCAGGGTCGGGTTTTCCGCGCCGCCGGTTGTGAACTGGCTGCCATCGGAAACGAACAGATTCTTGATGTCATGCGTCTGTCCGTGCTTGTTCACGACGCCATCCTGCGGCTTTTCGCTCATCCGGTTGGTGCCCAGATTATGCGTTGACGGATAGGGTGGGGTCGGGAAGGTACGGACGGCACCAACGGCCTCATAAAGCGCCTTGCCCTGCGCATAGGCATGATCGCGCATGGCGATATCGTTCGGGTGATCGTCGTAATAGACGTCGGGAACCGGCAAGCCGTGTTCGTCCTTCACGTCCTTGCTCAGCGTGATGCGGTTTTTCTCCTGCGGCATGTCTTCGCCGACGATCCAGAGACCGGCCATGTTGACATAATCGTCGAGTGCCGAGGTGAAGCTGCGCCCCCAACCGCCCGGATTGAGGAAGGCAGCCATGAAAGGCAGGCCAAGCGAAACGGTTTCCATCTCATAGCCGCCGACGAAGCCTCGTTTCGGATTATGCGCAGCCTCATCGCGGATGATGCCTGCCATGGTGGTGCCGCGATACATGTGAACCGGCTTTTCAAACGAGGCATAGACCGAACCGGTGGTGTGGCGCATATAGTTGCGCCCGACCTGTCCTGACGAATTGGCGAGGCCGTCCGGGAATTTCGACGAAGCCGAATTGAGCAGAAGGCGCGGGCTTTCAATCGAATTGCCTGCCACGCAGACGACGCGCGCCTTCTGCAAGTGCTGCTTGCCATCCTTGTCGGCATAGAGCACGCCCGTCACCTTGCCAGCCGCATTGTGCTCGATCTTGAGCGCCGTGCATTCCGGGCGAACTTCCAGCCTGCCGGTTTCCTCGCCCTTGGGAATTTCCGTATAGAGCGTCGACCATTTCGCGCCCCATTTGCAGCCCTGAAAGCAGAAGCCGGTCTGCTGGCAGGCCATGCGGTCGTCGCGCGGCGCGGAATTGATAGCCATGCGACCCGTATGGCATTCCTTGTAGCCGAGCTTGTCGGCACCGGCTTTCATAACCTTGAAATTATTGTTGCCGGGCAGACCTTCAATGCCGTTGGTGCGGGTGACCCCCATCTTGTCCTCGGCCTTGGCGTAGTAAGGCTCCAGATCGGCCAGCGTGATCGGCCAGTCGAGCAGATTTGCCCCCTCGATCTTGCCGTAATGGGTCAGGGTCTCGAACTCGTAATCCTGAAAACGCAAGGATGCACCAGCCCAGTGGGTGGTGGTGCCGCCGACAGCCTTCACGATCCATGCGGGCAGGTTCGGGAAATCGTGCGCCACGCGCCAGCTGCCCGATGTCGTGCGCTTGTCGAGCCAGGCGAGCTGGGCAAAACTATCCCATTCATCATTGATAAAATCTTCGAACTCGTGGCGTTTTCCGGCTTCGAGAATGACGACGTCGATGCCTTTTTGGGCCAGTTCGTTGCCGAGCGTGCCGCCGCCAGCGCCCGAGCCGATGATAACGACGACCTTGTCGTCCTTGAGATTGTATGGAGCAGCCATTGTTTCCTCCCAATGCTTTCCCGTTTCCGCAAAACGCAAGGCGCTTGCAGGACGGTGGTGCCGCTTTGAAATTGGTATGTCCTGCGCCGGGGGCGCCTAGAGCCATTCGATATCGTCGAAGCCGCGCTGGATGTAACCGCCCTTGGAATAGGCTTCGCCCTCGTAGCCGAAGAGCGGCCAGATATCCTTCTGGTTATAAAGGCCGGTCACAAGCCCGCTGCGCACCTTCTGGAAGAAGGGGCTTTTCTCGATCTCGCGCAGGATCGCGACGCGCTCTTCCTCCCAGCCAAGCCCCAGATAGCCTCCGGCTCCAGCCCGCTTGTTCAAATCGGCAACACCGTCCTCGATCAGCTTTTTGAGCGTCTCGTCCTTGGCGGAATCCGCGTCATAAGGTTTGACGGCAATGGCATAGAAACGGTCGGGAAGCTTGTCATGCGGATAGATGTCGCGCGCAAGCTGGATCAGGGTCGCCATGGTTTCGGGCTTGAGCGTGGTGGTTTCAAGCGCCCATGCGAATTGCGGGCAGATAACGGCATTGCCGCTGACAACGAGCATGGCGCCGAGGCTGAGGCCTGCGCCGCGCTTGAGAATATCGCGGCGGGACAGTGTCTTTTTCTCTCGGGTGGAAAGACCGTTAAAAACGGTAGTCATTCGGTTCTCCTCCTTTGCTTGCCCGTCCGGAATGGGCTGGCTGGCTATGCGTTCCCGGAGATTTTCACCACCGGGAATGCTTGCTTTCTCGTCTTCCGTGGCCGCTCCTCCCGGCCAGAAAAGACGATGGGGAGCGGCTCACTGGTAGCGGCCACCCCGTTGCAGAACTTCGATCTTGTAGCCGTCCGGATCTTCCGCGAAGAAGAAGCGGGCAAGCTGCACGCCGTTATTCTTGAAATCGACAAGCTTGCCGACCTTGAAGCCAAGTTCCGTGAAACGGGCATGTTCGGCATCGACGTCATCGACCGCCACGGCGAGATGACCATAGCCGTCGCCCAGATTGTAAGGCTCGGTGCGGCCCTTGTTGACCGTCAGCTCGACTTCGAAATCGGCTTCGGCATTGCGCAGATAGATCAGCGTGAAGGTTTCGAAATCAATGCGCTCGGCAATATCGAGGCCAAAAGCCTGATTATAGAAGGAAACGGATTTTTCCTCGTCGAGAACACGGATCATCGAATGAATGGCTTTAGCCACAAGCTACTCCTGTTTCTTTTGCCGCTTCCTCAAAAGCGGCTTGCGATTGTCTTGCTGGTTGTCGATTATGAAAGAAAAAGCGACGGCGTGGTGGCAATCGGCTACCACAGCCAAGTTCGTGCTCTTAATGAAGGGAGGAACCCATGTGCAAGGTTTTCGCCGAGCAGGACCCGGAAGGCTACCGGCAGATCAATCGCTCCGTGCGCATAGGCGGCCATTCCACCAGCATTCAGCTGGAGGCCACCTTCTGGCGCCTGCTGGATGAGATCGCGGCCAGCCAGAACCTGACCACGCCCCGCTTCATATCGACGCTTTACGACGAAGCGCTGGAGGCCAATGGCGCGATCCCGAATTTTGCCTCCATGCTGCGCACCACCTGCGCGCTCTACCTAATGGGGCATCGTCCCGAGGCTGCCGTCTGCGAGGAGGCAGCCTGACAGAGGTCTGAAACGGGCATTGGCCTTTTGATGAAAAGGGAATAGGGGAGTAGGGCAATATGTTCTTACATCGGACATGCTTCCTTACTTCGGTATTCCCTTGCTGCCTTCATTAAAGGAATCGAAATGACAAGCGTAACACGCGAACAGGTTCAGGAACGGCTGAAGACCGTGACGGGACCGGATTTCGAAAGCGATGTTGTGTCGCTCGGACTGGTGTCGGATATCTTTATTGCCGACGGCAAGGTTTTCTTCTCCATCACGGTTCCGGCAGCGCGCGCCGATGCGCTGGAGCCGATGCGGCTTGCCGCTGAAAAGGCCGTGAAGGAAATTCCGGGCGTCACCGGCGCGCTGGTCACGCTCACCGCCGAAAAGAAAGGCGGACGTACCAGCGACGATGCGCCCCCACCACCAAAGCCGCAGGCCAGACCTGCAGCCGCTCCGGTTCAGCATCGCCACCCGCCACAGCCGCAGCGCGCAGCGACCAAGCCCGGCATACCGGGCGTTGGCGCGATTATCGCTGTTGCATCAGGCAAGGGTGGCGTCGGCAAGTCCACCACCGCGGTCAATCTTGCGCTCGGTCTTGCCGCCAACGGGCTGAAGGTCGGCATTCTCGATGCCGATATTTATGGGCCGTCGATGCCGCGCCTGCTCGGCCTTTCCGGTCGTCCGGAAACGGTCGAGGGCCGCATCCTGAAGCCGATGGAAAATTACGGCATCAAGGTCATGTCGATGGGCTTCATGGTCGATGAGGAAACGCCGATGATCTGGCGCGGGCCGATGGTCATGTCGGCGCTGACGCAGATGCTGCGCGAAGTGGCCTGGGGCGAACTGGACGTTCTGGTGGTCGACATGCCACCCGGCACCGGTGACGCACAGCTCACGATGGCGCAGCAGGTGCCGCTGGCAGGTGCTGTGGTCGTTTCGACGCCACAGGACCTGGCGCTGATCGACGCGCGCAAGGGCTTGAACATGTTCCGCAAGGTGGATGTCCCGCTTCTGGGCATCGTCGAGAACATGAGCTACTTCATCGCGCCCGATACTGGCGCGCGCTACGATATTTTCGGCAATGGCGGAGCGCGCAGGGAAGCGGAGCGTCTCGACGTGCCGTTCCTGGGCGAAGTGCCGCTGCATATGGATGTGCGCGCCTATTCGGATGCGGGCACGCCGATCACCGTCCATGAACCGGACAGCGAACACGCGAAAATCTATCGCGGGATCGCCCGCAAGGTCTGGGACAACATGAAGGGCGGCAAGGGGGCTGGAAAGCCCGCGCCGGCGATTGTCTTCGAATGAAAAAAGGGCCGGAAACGGCCCTTTTTCTTTTGTCAGGTGATAACGCTCGGCTCTGTCCGTCCGCTGCGCTTCTTCACTTGCGCGATCTGTTCTGCCGCGTCGATGAATGGGGCCAGCGTTTCCTGCGTATCGAGATTGTGCCTGGTGGTATCAGCCTCATAGCGCTCGATATAGATGCGGATGGTTGCGCCCGACGTGCCGGTGCCGGACAGGCGCAGCACCACACGGCCGCCATCCGGGAAATAGATGCGGATGCCCTGATGTTCGCTGATCGAGCCGTCGACCGGATCGTGATAGGCGAAGTCGTCGGCCTTCTCGATTGTGAGGCCATTGACGGTCGTGCCGGGCAGGCTTGCAAGCTTGCCGCGAAGATCGGCCACCAGTTGTTTGGCGATATCGGAATCGACAGCTTCATAGTCATGGCGGGTGTAATAATTGCGCCCGAAACGCGCCCAATGTTCCTCGACGATGTCTTTCACACTTTCCTTGCGCACCGCCAGAATATTGAGCCAGAGCAGTACGGCCCACAGGCCATCCTTCTCACGCACATGGTCGGACCCGGTGCCGGAGCTTTCCTCGCCGCAGATCGTGACCTTGCCATTGTCGAGCAGATTGCCGAAGAACTTCCAGCCCGTCGGCGTTTCAAACATGCCGATGCCGAGCTTGTCAGCCACGCGGTCGGCGGCAGCACTTGTCGGCATGGAACGGGCAATGCCCTTGATGCCGTCCTTGTAACCCGGCGCCAGATGCGCATTGGCGGCCAGCATGGCAAGCGAATCGGACGGCGTGACAAAGATGCCGCGTCCGATGATGAGATTGCGATCACCGTCGCCATCGGAGGCGGCGCCGAAATCCGGCGCATGGTCGGACATGAGCAGATCATAGAGATCTTTTGCGTAGACGAGATTCGGATCCGGATGGTGGCCGCCGAAATCCGGCAGGGGCACGAAGTTCATCACGCTGCCTTCCGGCGCGCCTAGACGGTGCTCGAAGATTTCCTTGGCGTAAGGCCCGGTCACCGCATGCATGGCATCGAATTTGAGACCGAAACCGCCCTTGATCATGGCGCGGATTGCGTCGAAATCGAACAGGCTTTCCATCAGCTCGGCATAATCGGCGACAGGATCGAAGATGACGACTTCGGTGTCGCCGATCCGGCTCGTGCCGATCGTGTCGATATCAATATCGGCCACATCAGCGATTCTGTATTGGTCGATCACTTTCGAGCGGGCGAAGACCGCCTCGGTGATCTTTTCCGGTGCCGGTCCGCCGTTGCCGATATTGTATTTGATGCCGAAATCTTCCGTAGGCCCGCCGGGATTGTGGCTTGCTGAAAGTATCATGCCGCCGAAAGCCTTGTATTTGCGGATCATGTTGGAGGCGGCAGGCGTCGAAAGAATGCCGCCCTGACCCACCATGATGCGCCCGAAGCCATTGGCGGCGGCCATCTTGATGAGCTTCTGGATCACTTCGCGGTTATAATAGCGTCCGTCGCCGCCGACCACGAGCGTCTTGCCGGCAAAACCTTCCAGCACATCGAAAACCGACTGGATGAAGTTTTCAGCGTAATTGGGCTGCTGGAAAACCGGAACCTTCTTGCGCAGGCCTGAAGTGCCCGGCTGCTGGTCCTGGTATGGCGTGGTGGCGATTGTCTTGACGGTCATATCTTTCCCGTTCGATTAAATGAATTAAGCAGTCAATGTGTTGGCATTTGCGGTCATTGCAAGACAACATAGATCAAACTTATTGATTGAAAATAACAAACTGTGTGGTTGTCGCTGGCCATGCTACAAATTCTGCCATGACCGACAATGCTCGCCCCATCAATGGCCCGCGCGATGTGATGCGGCTGAAACGCGACGACGCTACCGGCCTGGAAGCCGTGGCTGCCCGTTTTCACAGCCATGCCTATGACATGCATTTTCATGACGAATGGCTCGTCGGCGTGACCCATGCGGGCGTGCAGGATTTTTTCTGCCGGGGCAGGCGGCGGCAGAGCACGCCGGGGCGAGTGATTCTCATCGAGCCGGGCGAACGCCACGACGGGCAGGCGGTCGCCGCGGACGGTTTTGCCTATAACATGCTTTATATGCCGCAATCGCTGGTCAGAAGCGCGATGGGTGGCAATGATGCGTATATCGGTTTTCGCGAGACGCTGGCCGATGACGGACAGTTGTTTCATGCGGTCGCCCGCGCCTGCGAGGCAATCTTCCTCGAAGCGCCGCGCCTGATGATTGAAGACTGCCGCGATCAGGTGACGAACCATCTGGCCCGGCATCTTGGGCAGGACGTGACAGAAAAAGGGTCGGCTCCACATCCGGTCGCAGCACGCGCGATGGACTATCTGCGGGCGCGCTTCGACGAGGAGTTCGGCCTCGATGAACTGGCGGAAGTGGTCGGGGCCGCCGACCGTTTCCAGCTTTCACGTGGGTTCCGGCGTGAATACGGCACCTCGCCACATGCCTGTCTGGTGCAGTTGCGCCTTGCTGAAGCACGGCGCCTGTTGCGCGAAAAAGTGGCGCCAGCGGAAGCGGCCGCGCTCAGCGGATTTGCCGACCAGAGCCATATGGGGCGCTGGTTCCGCCGCGCCTATGGCATGACGCCTGCCGCTTATCGCAAGGGACGCACAAACGTTCCAGAAATTGCGGTGAAAAGCCGTTAGGCCTGTCCTCGAAAGAGGAAAAGCTCATGATTTTCGATACAAAAGTAGCCATTCTTGTCCTGCATGATCTGCCTGTCTGGCAGAAGCTGAACGTGACTGCCTTTATCGCGACCGGCATATCCGGCGCTGTGCCGCACGCCATGGGCGATCCTTATGAAGATGCGGCAGGCCGCAAGCATACGCGTCTGCTCGGCCAGCCGATGCTGATCTTCTCGGCAACACCGGACGTCCTGCAACGGGCATGGCAGCAATCGATCCAGCGCGATCTTATCCGTGCGCCCTATGTGCGCGCCATGTTCGAGACCGGGCATGACGTCGCCAACCGCGCTGTATTCAAGGCGGAAAATGCCGACGCACCCGAGCTGGTCGGCCTAGCGCTTTACGGCCCAAAGAAAGATATCGACAAGGCCATAAAGGGAACTAACCTGCATCCTTGAACAGGACGCTCTGGTCGAACAGATAGCGGTTGGAAAGCGGCAGGCTTGCCGCGCCCATTGCCTTGGCATGCACACCAACCTTGCCCTCGATGATCTTCGGCGCGCGCAGGCCCTGCAAGTCGAGGCATGAAAGCTCCACGCGGGTCGCTTCCACGATGCGGTGACGCACATTACCCGGCAACCAGCCGTCGATGACGGCGGCGGGAAAGTCGATCACGGAGGCGGCAGCTACCGTTGCATGGGCCAGCCCGCGTGCGGCAAGCGCTACCCATTCGTCGAGCGGCGTACCAAAATTGCGCCAGTTTTCCGGTGAAAGCCACAGATCGTCGGAGGGCAGGTGCCGCTCCTGTAACATGCGTTCGAGGACGAACAGCGAAGCCGTATCGATGAGCTGCAAGGTTTCGCCGCGCTCCCACGTGCCGCGCATCCGCATCGGCATGGAGCCGAGCGCGCCCGCATTGCCCGTGCGGCCCGGATAGAGTGTGTTGTTCAGCACCACACCGCCGCCGATGAACGAGCCGATGAAGAAATAGACGAAGTCGGTGAATTCTGGCCCGCGACCAAAGGTCAGTTCCGCACCACAAGCTGCCGTTCCGTCATTCTGCACGAAGACCGGAAACGAAAACGCCTTGGCGAAATCGCCGACGAGATCGGCGCCGAGCCATGCATCCAGATCTTCGGCAGGTGCACCCACTTCCTCGACCCAGTTCCACAATTCGAAGGGTAATGCGATGCCGAGCCCTGCAATGCGGTCGCGCTTGGCCGGTTCGAGGGCTGCCGTGAAAGCGGCGACGCTCTCGACGGCGAAGCGACGGATTTCACCCGGTACAGGCCAGCGATAGGTGATGTGCCGCCGTTCGCGGATCGCTCCCAGAAAATCCATCAGGATGATTTCCGCGCTGCGCCGCCCGATCTTGAGTCCGAAGGAGAAAACCCCGTCGGCGGCAAGGCGCATCGGCATGGAAGGCTGGCCGACACGACCGCGCACCCGTTCGCCCTGCGTAATGAGGCCGTCTTTTTCCAGCGCACGAATGATGACGGAAACCGTCTGCGCCGAAAGTCCGGTCAGGCGGGCAATGTCGGCGCGGGCGAGCGCGCCATGCCGGCGCACAAGCGCCAGAACCAGCCGCTCATTATAGGCGCGCACGCCGATCTGGTTTGAACCGCGATTGACGCTCGCGCCCGGCCCGGCAAATTGAAGCATGGCAGGCCCCGGAGTGCCGGAGAGAGTGCCTGAAAGCGTGTCGGCAGACCCGCTGTCTGGTTCGCCTTCAACTTTATGCCTGACCATAGCCTCTCCCAGATTCCGTGCCATGGAATGCAATCTCGAAATGCAGCCATGGAATGCCGGAATTCCTAAACCAACCATCGAAGGAGAAAAAGCCCTCTTTGCAAGGGATATGAAATAAAAACAAACGCTTAAGAGCCTGCTCCAAAAGTCACCATGCCGGTCTGCAAATGGCGCCTTTCTACGTTCCGGTGCTCACGTACCTTTAAGTACGCTCCGCTCCGGTACTCGAAAATCACCATTTTCGCCTCGGCCTGCCGCTTTTTGATTCAGTCTCTAAGACCGATCACGCGGCGCGGCAGCGGGCTCGGTGCCTGCCTCTTTCGATCCTCTCTCCTCCGTCTTCCAGAGTGACACAGCATATTAATAAATCAAGTGGATTTATTAATTGACTCTGTTTTGAAGCCGTGTTTTGCTTCTCTTCTGCCGGGGGAAGAGGACCGGTTTCAATCTGGGAGGAGTCCATGAAGAAGACAGTTCTGTCGGCAGCCTTTGCTGCCTTCGCGCTTGGCGCTGCCGCATTGCCAGCGAATGCCGCCGATGTCGGCGCGTGCCTCATCACAAAGACCGATACCAATCCGTTCTTCGTCAAGATGAAGGAAGGCGCTATCGCCAAGGCCAAGGAGCTGGGCGTCAATCTCAAGACCTATGCGGGCAAGATCGACGGCGATTCCGAAAGCCAGGTTGCGGCTATCGAAACCTGCATTGCTGATGGCGCCAAGGGTATTCTCATCACGGCTTCCGACACCAAGGGCATCGTGCCGTCGCTGCAGAAGGCACGCGATGCGGGCCTGCTCATCATCGCGCTCGATACGCCGCTTGAGCCTGCCGATGCGGCGGACGCAACCTTTGCAACCGACAATTTCCTGGCTGGTGAGCTGGTCGGCAAATGGGCAGCGGCAACGCTTGGCGACAAGGCCAAGGATGCGCGGGTTGCCTTTCTCAACCTCACCGCGTCGCAGCCGAGCGTCGACGTTCTGCGTGATCAGGGTTTTGCCACCGGCTTCGGCATCGACCCGAAAGACAAGACCAAGCTCGGTGACGAGGATGATCCGCGCATTGCCGGTCGCGACCTGACCGATGGCAACGAAGAAGGCGGACGTCGCGCGATGGAAAACCTTCTCCAGAAGGATCCGAACATCAATGTCGTCCACACCATCAACGAACCTGCCGCCGCCGGTGCCTATGAGGCGCTGAAGGCTGTCGGGCGTGAAAAGGACGTGCTGATCGTCTCCATCGATGGCGGTTGCCCCGGCGTGAAGAATGTCGAGGCCGGTGTAATCGGCGCGACTTCGCAGCAATATCCGCTGCAGATGGCGGCACTCGGTATCGAGGCGATCAAGAAGTTTGCTGATACGGGTGAAAAGCCGAAGCCGACCGAAGGCAAGGACTTCGTCGATACCGGCGTGTCGCTTGTCACCGACAAGCCGGTGGAGGGCGTTCCGTCCATCGACACGAAAACCGCACTCGACAAGTGCTGGGGCTGATCCCCTTTCTGAAACTCAGGCCCGGCAGATCGGAAGATTTGCCGGACCTTTCTGCAGGTGAAGGCAGGAGACAGACATGAGTGAGCCACAGGCGGCTTCCGCTGCACAAAAACCGTCTATGCAGGACTATGAAAAGACGCTGGCGCAGAGCGCGGCTGATGTCGCCTCTTTCGATGCGGGCGACCAGTCGCTGCTTTATCGGATGCGGAATTTCCTGCATCACAATCCCGCTGCCGTGCCGCTGATCGTGCTCGTCCTGTCGCTGCTGGTGTTCGGCATCACGCTTGGCGGCAAGTTCTTCTCCGCCTTCGCACTGACCCTCATTCTGCAACAGGTCGCCATCACAGGCATCATCGCCGTGGCGCAGACGCTTGTGATCCTGACCGCGGGTATCGATCTTTCGGTCGGCGCCATCATGGTCCTTTCATCGGTGGTGATGGGCCAGTTCACCTTTCGCTATGGGCTTCCCGCCGAACTGTCTGTTCTGTGCGGCTTTGCCACGGGCGCGCTGTGCGGCTTCATCAACGGCTTTCTGGTGGCCTATGTCCGCCTTCCGCCTTTCATCGTGACGCTCGGCATGTGGCAGGTGATCCTCGCCACAAACTTCCTCTATTCCGCCAACGAGACGATCCGCGCGCAGGAAATCACGGCTGAAGCGCCGATCCTGCAATTCTTCGGCGAGAGCATCCGCTTTGGCGGCGCGGTCTTCACCTATGGCGTCATTGCCATGGTGCTTCTGGTTCTGCTGTTCTGGTATGTGCTGAACCACACTGCCTGGGGACGGCACGTCTATGCCATTGGCGACGATCCCGAAGCGGCACAGCTTTCCGGTGTCTCGGTCAAGCCGATCCTCATGTCGGTCTATGTGCTGGCCGGTATCATCTGCGCGCTTGCAGGCTGGGCGATGATCGGCCGTCTCGGTTCGGTATCGCCGACCGCAGGCCAGTTCGCCAATATCGAATCCATCACCGCGGTGGTGATCGGCGGCATTTCGCTGTTCGGCGGACGCGGTTCCATTCTCGGCACCATGTTCGGTGCGCTGATCGTCGGCGTGTTTTCACTGGGGCTGCGCCTGTGGGGCACCGATCCGCAATGGACCTATCTCCTGATCGGCGTTCTTATCATTGCTGCCGTCGCCATCGACCAGTGGATCAGAAAGGCTGCCGCATGAAAACGAACACCACGCCTGTTCTGTCTGGCAAAGGTCTGGTCAAGCGCTATGGTCGCGTCACCGCACTCGATCATGCCGACTTCGATCTCTATCCCGGCGAAATCCTCGCGGTCATCGGCGACAATGGCGCCGGCAAGTCCTCGCTCATCAAGGCGCTGTCCGGCGCGATCAAGCCCGACGAGGGGGAAATCCTGCTCGACGGCAAGCCTGTCAGCTTTCATTCACCGATGGAGGCACGGCAGGCGGGCATCGAGACGGTCTATCAGAACCTTGCCTTGTCGCCTGCGCTTTCCATCGCCGACAATCTGTTTCTGGGCCGCGAAATCCGCCGCAAGGGGCCGCTTGGCTCGCTGTTTCGCATGCTGGATCGCGGTGCGATGGAAAAGATCGCGCGCGAAAAACTGTCCGAACTGGGCCTGATGACGATCCAGAATATCGGTCAGGCGGTGGAAACCCTTTCGGGCGGCCAGCGTCAGGGCGTTGCGGTGGCGCGTGCCGCCGCCTTCGGCTCCAAGGTGGTCATCATGGACGAGCCGACGGCGGCGCTGGGCGTCAAGGAATCTCGCCGCGTGCTGGAACTCATTCAGGACGTGAAGCGGCGCGGCATGCCTATCGTCCTCATCTCGCACAACATGCCGCATGTGTTCGAGGTTGCCGACCGCATCCACATTCACCGGCTCGGGCGCCGCCTGACGGTCATCGACCCGAAGGAATATTCCATGTCGGATGCCGTGGCGCTGATGACCGGGGCGATGAGACCGAAGGAAGCGGCTTGACCACTTGCGCTTGAACAGGGTTGCTGCGCCTTTAACACGGTGACAGGACGAATCACGGAAACCGGACATGACGCCCATTGAGCGCGAAGCCCTGCCTTCGGAAATTCTTGCGCGGCTGGCGGAAACCGACAAGCGCCTGGTCGTGGCCATCGCTGGCCCGCCGGGAGCCGGAAAATCCACCATTTCCGATTATCTGCTCCATGCCATCAACAAGGGCGGCGAAACGCCGTCCATCGTCGTGCCCATGGACGGGTTTCATCTTGATGACGGGATTCTCGATCAGCGTGGATTGCTGAGCCGCAAGGGCTCGCCGCCCACTTTCGACTGCGCCGGATTTGCGGTGTTGCTGCAGCGACTGAAACAGGCAGAGGGCGAAATCTTCATTCCGGTTTTCGACCGTTCTCTGGAGCTGTCCCGCGCTGCGGCATCCGTGGTCGGCCCGGAGCATCGCGTGCTTCTGGTCGAAGGCAATTATCTGCTGCTCGATCAGCAACCATGGGTGCAGCTTGCACCTTTTTTCGACATGACGCTCTATCTGGATGTGCCCTTTGCAGAGCTGGAGCGCCGCCTGAACGAACGCTGGCTCAGCTTTGGCTTCGATGCCGAAACCGCCCGAAACCGCGCCCTTTCCAACGACATTCCCAATGCCGAACTCGTGGTAGCGCAGTCGCGCAAGGCGGATTTTGTCGTGGTCTCGGACGGGCGATAACAGGGAATTGCACCTTTCAAGGGTTGCGGCGATGCGCTTGCGTCTGCATGATGGGAAAAATCGCTTCATCAGTTTCCGACCGGAATAGTTCCCCATGACGACTTATGTTTTTGCGCCGCCCCCGCAGCCTTTTTTGCCTGTGAAGGGAACGGACGCGCGCTTTCCCGTGCATCGCATCTATTGCGTCGGCCAGAACTACGCCGATCACGCCATCGAAATGGGTGGTGATCCGACCCGCAATCCGCCTTTCTTCTTCCAGAAGAACCCGGACAGCCTCGTGATCGAAGGAGGTGATTTCCCTTATCCGCCGAAGACCGAGGACGTGCATCACGAGATCGAACTTGTGGTGGCGCTGAAGGCCGGGGGCACCGACATTGCTGTCGAAAAGGCGCTGGACCATGTTTATGGCTACGCCGTTGGCATCGACATGACGCGCCGCGACCTGCAGGCCGTGGCCAAGAAGGCCGGTCGTCCGTGGGAAGTCGCCAAGGCCTTCGAGCACTCCGCGCCCTGTTCGGCCATCGTGCCGGTGTCGGAAATCGGCCACCCGGAAAAGGCTGCGATTTCGCTCGCCATCAATGGCGAAACCCGCCAGTCGGGCGACCTCAACCAGATGATCTGGAAGGTGGCGGAAACCATTTCCTACCTGTCTTCGCTCTTTGAGCTGCAACCCGGCGATCTTATCTTTACAGGTACGCCTGCGGGCGTCGGGCCGGTGAAGCGCGGCGACCGTCTGGAAGGCAAGGTCGACGGCGTGGCAACCCTCACCGTTACCGTAGTCTGATTCTCTTCACGTGGAGGAGCATGAATGAGCATCTATCTTCCCGATGACGTGCACGACGCTCTGGAGCGCTTCATCGCCGAAAAGCATCCTGGTCTCAACCAGACCGAGGCGATGACGCTTATCCTGCGCAAATGGCTGGTGCGCGAGGGCTATCTGTCGGCGGAGCCCGAACACGGCACACCGCCGGATGAACTGAACGCGACCAATGACGATTGAACAAGGCAGCAATTGACTATGGCCAAACAGCCGCCGGAAGGAGCGGGTCGCAAGACCGCGCTCGGGCGACGCCTTTTGATTCTCATGATTCTGGCAATTGTGCTCGTGATCGCGCTCGTCTGGATGAGCATTTATCTCTTCGATCCAAATGGCGGTCTGGACTTTGATGATCTCGGTATTTTTGCTTTTGATTTCAATGTGGTAGATACGGTGTCACCGCGCATTTTGTGAGTGCGTTAATCTTTTTGTTACCATTTGAAATATTCATTTTCGCAGAGCCCCGACGTTTAGCGCTTCCGTTTGCCGTCTTTTGCATGGTACATGATCCTCATCGACCGAAAGAATATTGACTGAAACGGGCGCTTTCCGATGCCTGTAAAGCCAAGAGGATCTGGATGGCATTCGAGGACATCAAGGCGGAAATTGCGCTGCTTTTCGAGCAAATGGTGAATCAGCCGCAAGACGCTCATGAAATCCGTGAAACGGTTCGCGAGAAGCTCAATACGCTGCGGGCCAGCGGTTTGCCTCTGCCTGAAGATCTGGTCGAGCTTGAAAAACGCATCGAAAAAGATTTCGATTCCTGAGAACGGATCCGGTCATGCGTTACGCGCTTTCCTCTTCTTCCTCCGCTGGTCTGGTCCGCAAGGGCCTCATGCTTCTTGGTTGTGCCGTGGCGCTCAGCGCCTGCAACACCACCAATGACGGCAAGCCCGTGAAAACGGCGCTGATCACGCAGACCGATACTTCCAGCCAGACCGCTTCCGCAGCAGGCAGCGCTGCCAGTGCCACGGCCAATACCGCAGGCACGGCGACTGGCGATGCGGGCGCTGCTGCCGGAACGCAGACTGTCGCAGCCGTGACCGATCCTTCCGATCCGGTCCTGCCTGCCGTTGTTCCCATTCCCGGCATTCGTGGCCAGTCCGAACCGATGATGGCCTATGCCGGTGCGCAGGCTGCCGCTTCGCCGGCATCCGTTGCCGCCAATATGGCGTTTGAGACACCGGATCATGCGCCGGAAGAACTCGATGCGCTGATCACCAAATATTCCGTCGCCTATGATGTGCCGGAACGTCTTGTGCGCCGGGTCGTGCATCGCGAAAGCCGGTTCAATCCGGGCGCCCGCAACGGACCTTATTGGGGGTTGATGCAGATCAGCCATCCGACTGCGCGCGGCATGGGCTATACAGGCGCGGCCAAGGGCCTGCTCGATGCGGAAACCAATCTGAAATATGCGGTTCGCTATCTGTCCGGCGCCTATAAGGTCGCGGGCGGTGATGAAAGCCAGGCAGTCCGCTATTATGCGCGGGGCTATTATTACGATGCCAAGCGCAAGGGACTGTTGCAGGAAACCGGCCTCGACGGAAGCTGGAAGCGCAGTGGCCCGACCCGCGACGCAGCCGCTTCCATCCAGCCGGCATCCTTGCCGGAAGGCGGGGCAGCACCGCTCCCCGGCGTCGCTCCCATTCAGGCTTCCTACGCACCGGCGGGGCAATAAACTAACTGTCATCTTGACGCTGCAAAGTGATGGCAGTTTCCTGTTGAGAGCGCATCCCGAAAAGTGTGAAACGGTTTTCGGAAAAGATGCGCGTTAAAACAAAGGACTAGAGCGCCGATCTGACCCAATCAGATCGAAACGCGCTCTGGAACCGACGACAGGGCAATTTCATGAATGTAAGACTGCCTCATCCAGTCAAATGGAAATATGACCGGGCCGAATTGTGGGCCGATGGCGTCATCCATGTTCTGGGTGTCGGGCTGGCGCTTGCAGGCGCCATTGCCATGCTGATCTATTTCCTGCCGAACATGCCTGCAGCGACCTCGATTTCGTCGGGTGTCTATCTCGCGAGCCTTCTGGCAGCGCTCGGCATTTCGGCTGTCTACAATATCTGGCCGGTTTCGCCGACCAAATGGTTCCTGCGCCGTTTTGACCACTCGGCGATCTATCTTCTGATCGCCGGAACATACACGCCTTTTGCCATGCATATGGGCGACCGCGCTCTCCCGCTGCTTCTTTTCGTCTGGAGCGTGGCTTTCGTCGGCATCATGCTGAAACTGTTCATGCCGGGTCGTTTCGACCGGCTGTCGATCCTGCTTTATCTGGCGCTCGGCTGGAGCGGTGTCATGGTCTATGACACCATGGTGCAGTCGCTGCCGCCAGCCGTTTTCTGGCTGATTGCAGCCGGTGGCATGGTCTATTCGCTGGGTGTGATCTTCCATGTCTGGGAGCGCCTGCGGTTTCAGAATGCTATCTGGCACGGCTTCGTCGTGGTGGGCGCGGCACTGCATTATTGTGCGGTGTTTTTCGTTGGCGCATGGAACTGAAGCCCGCTCCATTTCGGCTCTGACGGTCTGCAAATGGCGCACTTCTGCGCTTCCGGTGCTCATGTACCTTAAAGTACACTCCGCTCCGGTTCTCGAATTGCACCATTTTCGTCGCGTCATAGCCAAAATAGCGAACGGGCTTCGGAGCGCGTGATTGCTCAATGAAAGTCTCGCGAGTTTGGCATGATTTTAACATTGCGCGGATGATGCGCCATCTGGGATGGAGCGACGAGGCGCTGCGCTTCGCGTCCGCTCATTTCGATCAATGCTGCCGAACGGTCCTGCAGCTTTGACGCCACCAGATGCACGACCCCTTCGGGGCTGCGCTGGAGGCGACCTTCGATATGGATCAGCCGCGCGCCCATCACTTCGCGGCGAAACGCTTTCATAATCTTCGGCCAGACGACAATATTGGCGATGCCGGTTTCATCCTCGATGGTGAGAAACACCACGCCCTTGGCACTGCCGGGGCGCTGGCGCACGGTGACGACGCCCGCCACTTTCATGCGGCGTCCGTCGGCACCTTCCTGCACTGCGCGACAGGTGGAAACGCCTTCCGCTGCCAGACCCTCGCGCAGATATTGCAGCGGATGCCCTTTCAGCGAAAGCCGCGTCGTCTCGTAATCGGCAATCACATGTTCGGATGCCGCCATTTCAGGAAGCTTTGTGCGCGGTTCCTCCGCCAGTTCGCTGGTTGCGGCGGCGCGGAACAGCGGCAGGGTTTCGTCATTGGGCAGACGACGCACGGCCCACAGTGCTGCGCGGCGGTCGATGTCAAGCGAGCCGAAGGCATCGGCATCAGCCAGAAGCGTGAAGGCGCGCCGGTCGAGCCGGAGCCGCCGATGCATGTCTTCAATGGTGCGGTAAGGCTCCTGCCGGTCTGCAATCAGGAGTTCGGTGTCCCGTTTGGAAAAACCGTCGATCTGGCGGAAGCCGAGCCGGAGCGCCAGGTGAACATCGGGTGTTTCCTCCAGAATATTATCCCAGTGACTGAAGTTCACATCGACGGGCAGCGCCGTCACACCATGTTCGCGGGCATCGCGCACGATCTGGGCGGGTGCGTAAAAACCCATGGGCTGGGAATTGAGAAGCGCGGCGGCGAACACTTCCGGATGGTGGCATTTGATCCACGCGGAAATATAGACCAGATGCGCAAAGCTTGCCGCATGACTTTCGGGAAAGCCATATTCGCCGAAACCCTTGATCTGGTTGAAGCAGTTTTCGGCAAAGGTCCGATCGTAGCCACGATTGACCATGCCTTCGATCATCTTCGTTTCCATCGTATGAATGGTGCCCATCTTGCGGAAAGTGGCCATGGCGCGGCGCAACTGGTTGGCCTCATCCGGTGTGAATTTTGCAGCCTCCATGGCAATACGCATCGCCTGTTCCTGAAACAGCGGTACGCCCTTGGTCTTGCCGAGAATCTGCAGCAACTCGTCGGGCGGCCCGTACTCCGGCGCTGGCGATGGCAAGGTGCAGGGTTCCTCATTGTTTCGCCGCCGCAGATAGGGATGGACCATGTCACCCTGAATGGGACCGGGCCGCACGATGGCGACCTCGATGACGAGATCATAGAACTCACGCGGGCGCAGGCGTGGCAGCATGTTCATCTGGGCGCGGCTTTCCACTTGAAACACGCCGAGCGAATCCCCCTTGCACAGCATGTCGTACACGGCTTCGTCTTTTTGCTCCACGGTCGCTAGCGTCAGCTTCTTGCCATCATATTTTTCCGGCTTGTGCTGGTGAATGAGATCAAAGGCCTTGCGGATGCAGGTGAGCATGCCGAGCGACAGCACATCGACCTTCATCAGCCCCACCTCGTCGATATCGTCCTTGTCCCATTCGATGAAGGAGCGGTCTTCCATCGCTGCCGGGCCGATGGGCACGGTCTCGTCCAGTCGATCACGGGTCAGAACGAAACCACCGACATGCTGGGACAGATGGCGCGGAAAGCCGATCAGCGTGATGGCCAGTTCCACCGCGCGCCGGATGATGGGGTTGTCGGGGTCGAGACCCGCCTGTCTGATATGCTGCTTGTCGATGCCGCCGCCCGATATGCCCCAGACCGTATTGGCGAGTGCTGCCGTCACATCCTCAGTCAGCCCCAGTGCCTTGCCGACATCGCGAATGGCGCTGCGGGACCGATAGCTGATGACGGTTGCGACAATGGCCGCGCGATCTCTGGTGTAGCGGTCATAGACATATTGCATCACCTCTTCGCGCCGCTCATGCTCGAAATCGACGTCGATATCCGGCGGTTCCTTTCGCTCGACCGAAAGAAAGCGCTCGAACAGGAGGTCAACCTGTGTCGGGTCCACACCGGTGACGCCAAGGCAGAAGCAGACAACGGAATTGGCCGCCGAACCGCGCCCCTGACACAGAATGTCTTCTCGGCGGGCATAGCTCACAATGTCATAAACCGTGAGAAAGTAAGCCGCATATTGCAGCTTTTCGATCAGCGCCAGTTCCTTGTGGATCAGCGCCTGCACCTTCGGCGGGATGCTGTTAGCGCCGTAATGACGGGCGGCACCTGCCCAGGTGAGATCATGCAGATGCTGTTGCGGCGTCTTGCCAGGTGGCACCGGTTCGTCGGGATAATCATATTTCAGCTCGTCAAGCTGGAAGGTGATGGGCGCGACGAAATCGGCGGTTGCTTCGACGGCCTCAGTGTAGTCGCGAAACAGTCGCAGCATTTCCTTTGGTGGTTTCAGGTGGCGTTCGGCATTCTTTTCGAGAAGCTGCCCGGCTGCGAAAACAGTTGTGTGGTGGCGGGTTGCCGTCAGCACGTCCTGAAGCGCTCGGCGGTCGGGATGATGATAAAGCACGTCATTGGTGGCGAGCAGCGGCACATTGGCTTCGGCTGCAAAACGGGTGATGCGTTCGGCTCGGCGCCCGTCATGGCCCTGATGCGGCATGGCGAGCATCAGCCAGACCGAGCCGGGGGCAGCTTGTGCAATCTCCGTCAGGCGTGCGGCAAAATCCGGCCTGTCGTCTTCAGGCGGAAAGACCGCGATCTGGAACTGCCGGGCGCGAAACAGCAGGTCGCTCCATTCGAGGTGGCATTCGCCCTTGATGGCGGCGCGTACCTTGCCCTCCGTCAGCAGGCGGCACAATTGCCCATAGGCAGCGCGATCACGCGGATAGACGACCATATCCGGCGTGCCGTCGGTGAAAGACAGGCGACAGCCGATGAAAAGCTGGAAATCGCTCTTGTCGCGAAAATCCTTCCATGCCGCATGTGCCCGCACCACACCGGCCAGCGTGTTGCGGTCGGCAATGCCGATACCGGACAGGCCAAGCTCATGCGCACGCGCTACCAGTTCCTGCGGATGCGAAGCGCCGCACAGGAAGGAAAAATTGCTGGCGGCAGCCATTTCGAAATAATGAGTCATCACGCAAACAGTCCATGCAGAAACCAGCGTGGATGATTGGCGCCGTCATAAAGGCCTTCGCGAAAAATCCAGAAGCGCTGGCCATTCTCGTCTTCCACCCGGTAATAATCGCGCAGCTCCGGAACCGTGTGACCGATTGCGAGCCACCATTCCGGTTCGATCCTTTCCGGCCCCTCGGCAAGGCGCACATGATGGCGCACCCGCCGCCACAGGAAAAACGAAGGCGGACTGTCGGGCACTTCCGCCACGCTTTCGATCAACTGCGGCGGGCGAAACAGTTTTATGGGGCGCGCTGGCGGGTCGCCGGGAAGCGCTGCTGTGTTTTCGTAATCGGCTTCGCCTTTGCCATCCGAGTGCAGGGCAGGGCGCAGGCCGAAGGCCCGTTCAGGAATATGCGTTTTGCGCGAAAAGGAAACGAGAACGCGGTTCTGTCCAAGCCGCGCCGAAAGCCGGTCGACAAGCTGACTAAACCCCGCTTCATCTTCCTCATGCTGGTCGAGCCCCGTCTGGCGCTGGGCGATTGCCGCACTGCTCAGCGCTGCCAGCCGGATCATGTCGAAGCCGAAACCGGCGTCGAGCGGGTCGGTCAAGGCGTTGAGCCTTTCACGCGCAAGGCGCAGGAAAACCTTGTCGCTGCGCAAGGGCTGGCCGGTTTCGATGTGGATATGACGCACTTCGCCATCGACACGGAAGAAGGAGGACTCAATCAGAAGCGCGCCTTTTCCCTCCGGTTCAAGCTGCGTAAAAAGCTCCTGCGCCAGTTCCTGCAAGATGCGTTCGACCAGTTCCATTGCGGTAACCGGCTCTGACAGGCGGCGCTCGACGGCACTGAGCGGCATAATGCGCAAGGGGGAAATCGGTGCGCGTTCTTGCCGCGCCAGCCGGTCGAGCCTGGTGGCAAGATCGGTGCCGAAGCGGGCGGTGAGTGCGGCGCGCGGAAGCCCCATCACATCGCCGATGCGTTTCAATCCGGCGCGCTTGAGGCCGGTTTCGGCAGCTTGCGCCAGTTCAAGCGCGGAGAGCGGCAGGCGGGGAAGCAGCCGGTCGGCCTCCGCCCTGCTGAAAACGCCGCCCTTCGTTCCCCGTGCCAGAAGCCGCGCGGCAAAACTGTTATCGGCAACCGCCGCCTGTACGCCAAGCCCGGCTCGTTCCAGACGCCGGATTGCATCGGCACGCATGGCTTCGAGCCCGCCAAAAAGATGCGCGCAGCCGGTTATGTCGAGCATCAGCCCATGCGGTTCATCGAAGGCGACAAGCGGCGTGTAGCGCTCGCACCAATGGGCAAGACGCTTGAGCAATGCCGCATCATGTTCCGGTGCTGCCGTTGCCACTTCAAGCCGTTCCACGCGGGCGCGCGCATCCGTCAGTGCCATACCGGGAAAAAGGCCGAGCTTTGCCGCTCCGGCATCCACTGCTGTCAGGCGCAGCGCATTGGCCGTGCGTTCGGTCACAACCAAAGGCAGGCGCGGTTTGCCGTCAGGCGGAACGCTGCTGCGAAGCCGGTCGGTCGGCAGAAACGGAAACCAGAGGGCGAGAAACAGACGTTCTGCCATCCCGTTCGTTAGCACCAAATTCCTGGGTTTCATTGTTCCATTCCATGATCCATTGCCCGTATGTGCCGTGGCGATTGCGCTCCAGAACCGCCGAAAAGACAGGTCTGCCGGGTGCGTTCGCTCCGCTTGAACGGGACGGCGCGGGCGCCACCCGCCAGCGGCTGACGGCAGCGCTCTGCACGCCTGTCCGGTGGCTCCGGAGCAGGATGACGGGCAACTGCGCGGTTTCGGTTGCCAGAAGCAGACGACGCGAAGCGGTCAGGTCGAGGCATTTCGGCTGGCCTGTCACCGAGGCGACGACGCCGGAAACAAGATGCGAGGCCTTGCCGCCGGTTCCGGCTTCCAGCGCATCGTTTGCTGCTTTCAGCACATCCTGTGCCGTGGGGCAGCGCACCATCAGAAGTCGCGACGGATCGATCCCGAAGGCATGAAGTCCCGGCGGATAAAGCCCGCCATATTCACTTGCAGCGCTTTCTTCCTCGATCCAGATAATCGGGCGACGAGGCTCTGCCGCACGGGCGGCAAAGGCGAGCGCAAAGCCGGTTGCGGCCATATGAGCGCCGGGGTTTTCGGCAAAAACCTCATGCAGCGCATCACCTGCAAGGCCATGCGGAAAGGCGGCATCCGCTCCGGCAAGGCCGAGCGTGAAACTGCGCGCCCGCCCGAAGCCCGTTTGCCCCTGATTTGCAAAACTGCCTTGCGGATCGTTGCCTTCAATGGTCGTAACCATGCGCCGCAGCGCCGCGATGTCGATGCCGCTCACGTCTAGATTCCATCTTTTTGTTCTCTATATGTTCTAGTATTGAATCGAGCGAGGCAAGAGTCAAGCGGGATCAGAAATCAGTCCAGCGGACTGATTTCCTTGCGTAGGCGTTTCACACTTTTCGGGATACGCTCTATCATCGTGATAGTGGTTTTGGATTAGGCGGCGTCCCTGAAAGGCACGCCTGCCAGTTGCGCTAGATGGCCGGGAAGGTCGGTGCCTGCACCAGCCGCATTGATCGTGTCGAAATAATCATGCCAGCCGGTGGCGGTGATTCCGGCAATCAGCATGTCGAGAGCTGCTTCATCCGGGAAACGCCAAATGGCGAAGAAACTCTGGCTGGGCGCAAAAGACTTTGTCGCGTCGACGGGACCTAATGCCAAAGCCTCGATACCGAGCGCGCCAAGCCCGCCCATACCCGCGCCGACTTTCTCAAAGAAGGCCTGCCTGCCTTGAGCATCAAGCGCGTGCCAGCTCGATTTCGGGGAATAAAGCTCGGCGAGGTAATAGGTCATGTCATATCCCTTAGGGTCTCATTGATCTTGAAAGAGCGACCGGCATCGGTGCGGCTCCAGATGCGGCGCAGCAAGGTGCTGAGAAGCTGCTGTTCGCCTGACGAGAGATCGCTCATCAGGCTTGCAATCCATGCGGTATGTTGTTCGAAAAGCTGTTGCGCCAGCAGCCCCCCTTCGGATGTCAGCCGGACAGTCAGCTTGCGGCGATCCTGCGTGTCTGCATGGCGCTTGAGGAAACCATCACGCTCCAGCCCATCGAGCAGGCCGGTGATGGTGGCGCGCGTGACACCTGCGCGTTCTGAAAGCTCGTGCGGCGAGAGGCCGTCGGGCGCATTGTGCAGCAGAAACAGCAGGACGAACTTGCCTTCCGAAAGCTTGTGCGGTGCAAGCCGGTTGGCGCAATCCCGGTCAATGGCCGCAGCAAGTGACAAAACTTCAAAGCAGGCTTTCAGCGCGTCGGTGGACGGGCTGTGCCGGCGTTCCATTTCGCTCAGAAGGGCGTGGTGCTTTTGCTCGATTATTTCCATACGGCGACTTATAGTATGGCGCCATACTAAATGCAAATGACTTTGATTGCTTGAGCAGGAACAGTGGAGAGCTTGATCGATAGATATATACGGTTTATATATGATCCGTATATGAACTATATGGTCTGGACAATGCTATGGGTATCGTGAAAATCGGCGATGAACTGCATGAGGAACTGCGCAAGGCGAGTGACGTCATGTGCCGTTCGATCAATGCGCAGGCTGAATACTGGATGAAGATCGGCATGCTGGCACAAGCCCATCCCGACCTGTCGTTCAACGAGATCGTGCAGATGCAGTTGCGCGCAGCACAGGTCGAGCTGCCGGTTCTGCCCGTTCTTACTGTGCAGTCGTCATGACCAAAACCCCTGCCGAAGTGGAAAAGATGGCGGCATCCGGCGCGCTGCTCGCCTCCGTTTTTGCGCTTCTCGACCGCACGCCGCTGGCGGGCATGACCACGATGCAGGTCAACGATCTGGTCGAGGATTATATTACCCGCGAATTGCAGGCGCGGCCTGCCAGCAAGGGGCAATATGACTATCCCTATGTGCTGAACAGTTCCAGGAACGAAGTCGTCTGCCACGGCATGCCGTCGGATGACGAGATCATTGAAAACGGCGAGATCATCAACTTCGATATCACGCTGGAAAAGGACGGCTATATCGCCGATTCCAGCAAGACCTACATGGTCGGTGACGTTGCTCCCTTTGCCTCGCGGCTGGTCCGTGTGACCTATGAGGCGTTGTGGAAGGGGATTGCCGCCGTGCGACCCGGCGCGACGCTGGGCGATATCGGCCATGCCATTGAGCGTCACGCCAAGCGGCATGACTACAGCATCGTGCGGGAATATTGCGGCCACGGTATCGGTCGCGAGATGCACGAGGAACCGCAGGTTCTGCATTTCGGCAAGCCGGGCACCGGCGTTCGTCTCCGCGAAGGCATGGTGTTCACCATCGAGCCGATGCTCAATCAGGGAACGGCCAAGGTGAAGACCGAAAAGGACGGCTGGACGGTGGTGACGCGTGACGGAAAACTGTCAGCGCAGTTTGAGCATACTGTCGCAGTCACCTCAAATGGCGTGCGGGTGCTGACCTTGCGTCCCGGCGAGGAAAAGATGCTGGCGGGTATAAGACACGCCGCTTGATCTCATGCGATCCTGCCGGTCATCCAGAGCACAAAGACAATCGTCCCGCCCACACTCATTCCAGCGGCAAGAATAGTCCCTGCGATGGCGGGCGCGAGTTTCAGGAAAGAAATATGGGGCGTTATTTCCAGCCGGAAATTCGCCTTGATGTTTTCAGGCGTCAGGCAGGTGATTTCGTAGTCGCCGGGTGTCGTGCAGTCGAAATAACCCAAAGCGTGAGAAGCATTGCCGCGCATGTCCGTCCGCCGGACGCTCAACAGAAAACGGCTTGTGGAATGATAGGCAATCAGGGCGCCAGATGCGCGCGCCTTGATCGCGAACTGCGTTGAGAAATAGGCTGTTCCGGTGAGAACGGTAAACGGCGGAAACACGATGCTGATCGCGTAGCGCCCGGCTTTCGGCAAATGAAAGATATGTGGCCGGGCGTTACCCGCAAATTGGTGGCGGACATCCGGCATGATCATTTTCCACAGAATGGGTATGCAGCGGATCAGTAGATAGATGCCGAGCAGAATGCAGACAGGCAGGGCCGGATAGAAAGACAAAATTCACGTCCCGCTCTAAAAACAAAAGCCCGCCGGAAGGCGGGCTTTTGTCCGGATTGGATATGCTTATTTGCGATCGCGCGCAGCAAGCGTGCGCAGGCGCAGTGCATTGAGTTTGATGAAGCCTGCGGCGTCCTTCTGGTCGTAAGCACCCTGATCGTCTTCGAAGGTGACGAGCTTGTCGGAATAAAGCGACTTGTCCGATTCACGGCCGATCACCATCACATTGCCCTTGTAGAGCTTGAGCGTGACTTCGCCTTCGACATGGCGCTGGCTGTGATCGATTGCCGCCTGCAGCATTTCGCGTTCCGGCGAGAACCAGAAGCCGTAATAGATCAGTTCCGCATAGCGCGGCATCAGCTCATCTTTCAGGTGCGCCGCACCGCGGTCGAGCGTGATCGATTCGATGGCGCGGTGTGCTGCCAGCAGGATCGTGCCGCCCGGCGTTTCGTAGACGCCGCGCGACTTCATGCCGACGAAGCGGTTTTCCACGAGGTCGAGACGACCGATGCCATTGTCGCGGCCATAGTCGTTGAGCTTGGCAAGAAGCGTCGCAGGCGACAGGCGCTCGCCATTGATTGAAACGGCATCACCTTTTTCAAAGCCGATCTTGATGGTCGTTGCCTTGTCGGGCGCAGTTTCCGGCGAAATGGTGCGCATATGTACATATTCCGGTGCCTCGACAGCCGGATCTTCCAGAACCTTGCCCTCGGACGAGGAGTGCAGCAGGTTGGCGTCGACGGAGAACGGCGCTTCGCCCTTCTTGTCTTTCGCAACCGGGATCTGGTGCTGTTCAGCGAATTCGAGCAGATGCGTGCGGCTCTTGAACGACCAGTCGCGCCATGGGGCGATGATCTTGATGTCCGGGTTCAGCGCATAGGCCGAAAGCTCGAAACGAACCTGGTCGTTGCCCTTGCCGGTCGCGCCGTGCGCGATTGCGTCGGCGCCGGTCTTCCTGGCTATTTCGATCAGGTGCTTGGAGATCAGCGGACGGGCAATCGAGGTGCCGAGCAGATAGACGCCTTCATAGACGGCATTGGCGCGGAACATCGGGAAAACGAAATCGCGCACGAATTCTTCGCGCACGTCCTCGATGAAGATTTCCTTGATGCCCAGCATTTCCGCTTTCTTGCGGGCTGGCTCAAGTTCTTCGCCCTGACCGAGATCGGCAGTGAAGGTCACAACTTCTGCGCCGAGTTCCGTCTGAAGCCACTTCAGGATGATCGAGGTGTCGAGGCCGCCCGAATAGGCGAGAACGACTTTCTTAACGTCTTTCCACTTGCTCATAATAAACTTCCGTCTCATCAGGCGCTCCAGAGCGGCGCCCAAAATTTGTCCGTAGTTCTTTTAGCAGTTGCCAAGCCGCGTGCAAGCCGAGACTTATCGCGAAAACTCATGCGGATTATACCAGGGCGCTGAGATGCTAACGCATCACGCCCTGAAAATGCTCAGTCGCCGCACGGGCTTAACCAAAACTCGATGAGTCAAACTCATCGAGTTTTGGTATTACGTGATCTGTGGTTCGCCAACTTCATAAACAACGAGATTGCGGTCGCCAATACCAAGCCCAGGCCAGGCCGCACGCCATTCGGCAATATGGGCGGAGGCAAAATGCCGGTCGAGCGAAGCACGGTCGCGCCACATCTCCTTCACATGGATGAGACCCGGTTCGAGAATATCTGCGGCATAGCCATAGTCCACACAGCCATCCTCCGCCCGACTGGCGGAGATCATGCGCTGCATGGCTTCACGCGCTTTGGCGAGGTTTTCCGGCGGCAGGCGGACGGTCCCCACGATCAGCAGCATTTCTGTCTCCATTCCACTGTTTCATTTGCCCGGAAATTATTCTAGCGTGCGCCATCTCCTGGAGCACATTTCGATGTCTTTTCTGACAAACCTGACCTTCATTCCCGAATGGACGATTTTTGTCCAGTTCGCGATAGCAACCGCGATCCTTTCCATCACGCCCGGCCCCGACATGACGCTTTTCGTCGGGCGCGCCCTGTCCGAAGGCAAGGCCGCAGGTTTTGCCTGCATGGCTGGCGCCAGCACCGGCATCGTCATTCACACAACCATGGTGGCGCTCGGCCTTTCGGCGCTGATTCTGGCGTCTCCCGCAGCCTTTACGGCGCTGAAAGTGGTGGGCGCGGGCTATCTGGTCTGGCTGGCCGTACAGGCGATCCGCAAGGGATCGGCCTTCTCGCCGGAAAAGAATGGCGGCAAGAAGCATACGCTGTTCCAGAACTGGCTGACCGGTCTTGGCATCAACCTTCTGAACCCGAAGATCATCCTGTTCAACATGACTTTCCTGCCGCAGTTCGTCTCCGCGCATGACCCGCATGCCATGGGTAAATTGTTCTTCCTCGGCCTGTCGTTCATTCCGATGGCGCTGCCCTTCACCATTCCGATGGTCGTGGCGGCAGATCGTTTCGCCGGGCTCCTGAAAAAGAACCCGACCGTGACGCGCATCGTGGACTGGATGTTTGCGGGCGTATTCTCGGCCTTCGCGCTGAAGATCATCACAGCACAGGCAAAGTAAATCCTTATTCAGCCGGCCGGGATAAAAGCCGTCCGGCATTGCGCCCTGCCAGCAGCCAGTAGACGAAGCTGCCGACGACGCCGGCACCTGCAATGGCTGCGATCCAGAGCGAGCTTTCCGGCACGCTCCGGCCATCGCTGAATGGAAGCGATGCGCCTGCGGCGGCAAGCCCGATCAGGGCGCCCGCAACGCAATAGAACAGGGACGATTTGTAACCGCGCGCTTCAGCCAGAATGATGAGGATGAGTGCGGGCACAAAGCTGAATCCGCCAGCCATGGCTGCAATGGCAAAACCGCCAACGAAGACGGCGCTCCAGAAGCTGGTGGCTGCAAAGAGCGAACCGGCATCCGCATCGCTTGCCATCATGACGAAATCATTCATGAAGGAATCGATCCCGAGGGTGCGGAAAAGGATGGCGGCGAGAAACCAGCCTGCCGTCAATACACCGCAGCAATAGCCGAATACCACGATGGCGAAGCGCGTTATGTAATCGAAAGTATCGTTCAAGCGCGCTCACCCATCGGTTTATTCACCCCGTTATTCACCATGCCCGGCAATCATCATGGCTTCGAGTGCAAGGCGCTCGCTCTTGCGCATGCGCTCCGATTCCGACTTAAGCTGGCCGCAGGCCGCGAGAATGTCGCGACCGCGCGGGGTGCGGATCGGCGATGCATAGCCAGCTGCGTTCACATAATCGGCAAATTTCTCGATCTGCTCCCATTCCGAACACTGGTAATTGGTGCCAGGCCACGGGTTGAACGGGATCAGATTGATCTTGGCCGGAATGCCCTGCAAAAGCTTCACCAGCAGCTTGGCATCCTCAAGGCTGTCATTGATGTCCTTCAGCATCACATATTCGAAGGTGATGCGCTTGGCGTTGGACAGGCCCGGATATTCGCGGCAGGCCTTGATGAGCTGTTCTAGCGGATACTTCTTGTTGATCGGCACCAGAATGTCACGCAGTTCGTCGCGCACGGCATGCAGCGAAATGGCGAGCATGACGCCGATCTCGTCACCGGTGCGATAGATTTCCGGCACGACGCCGGAGGTCGAAAGCGTGATGCGGCGCTTGGAGAGAGACAGGCCGTCGCCATCGGAGGCGATCAGCAGAGCCTTCTTCACTTCCTCGAAATTATAGAGCGGCTCGCCCATGCCCATCATCACGATATTGGTGATCTTGCGACCTTCGGCGGGAACCATGGCGCCGTCGGGCGTATCCTTGTCCGGGAAATCGCCGAGCCGGTCGCGGGCGGTCAAAAGCTGCGCCAGAATTTCTTCAGAGGTCAGATTGCGCACCAGCTTCTGCGTGCCGGTATGGCAAAACGAGCAGGTCAGCGTGCAGCCGACCTGAGAGGAAACGCAGAGCGTGCCACGGCCTTCTTCGGGAATGTAGACGCTTTCGATTTCGACCGGACGGCCTGCGCCGCGCGGCGGAAAACGGAACAGCCATTTGCGGGTGCCGTCCTGCGAAATCTGTTCTTCGACCACTTCAGGCCGCGCAATGGTGAAATGCTGCGCCAGCATGGCGCGCAAATCCTTGGAAATATTGCGCATGTCGGCGAAATCGGAAACGCCGCGCACATAGAGCCAATGCCAGAGCTGGCTGATGCGCATCTTCACCTGACGCTCGGGCACACCGGCCTTGATCAGCGCTTCGGCCATTTCCTCGCGCGACATGCCGATGAGCGACGGCTTTGCCTCCAGGCTGGCGCGCGCATGGCGGGCAAGCTGGTCGCGCGTATCATCAATGGTAAGGTCGAACGAAATGGACATCTGTTTTCAACTGTTGGAGACGACGGCTGAAGCGCGTCGATAAGCTTCGCCAGATAATCTGGCCCGAATGCATGGATAAATAGGGTCCGTCACTTGGCTTTGCGACCCCTGTTGCGCGCGCTCTTAGCACACAATATCGCATTCGTCATCCCACATGAAATCCGGCCACATGAAATCCGGTCTGCTATGCATGACGGCGGGGAGCAAGGCTGCAAAAGAAAAAGCCGGGCGCAAGCCCGGCTTTGAAAG
The DNA here is from genome assembly GCF_038433355.1 of Brucella cytisi. NCBI lineage: Bacteria > Pseudomonadati > Pseudomonadota > Alphaproteobacteria > Hyphomicrobiales > Brucellaceae > Brucella > Brucella cytisi. The sequence continues at coordinate 11,807 of NZ_JBCAUP010000013.1, read as the reverse complement.
TTGTCCGATCGCGAGGATTACTTGCACTTCTGGATGGCTTTCAGCGCATCCGAAATACCCTTCAGCGAATAGGTATAGTTGGTCTTGGTGCCGCGCTTCGACTGTGCCTGCACCTTCATTTCCGAACCGCCGCGCATGGCTGCGATGAGCTGCGGCTCTTCCGCTGCATTTTCCATCCAGCCGGACTTGCCGTTGACGAACATGTTGAAGTTGCGGTTGCCGATGGAGACGACGACCTTGGCATTGGTATTGAGGTCGTAACCGGCCATGAATTGCGGTTCGAACGAGATGTTCTGGCCGGGCTTCTGGCTCACGAGGAAGAAGTTGTCACCGTGATCGACATTGGCCGGAGCCTTCTGGGTCGGTACGGAGAGGACATAGCAGACCTTGCCGTTGCCCGACTGATAGCTGTAGGCGCCCCAGGCATTGAACTGGCTGATCTGGCTCGGGGTCTGGGCGAGTGCCGAACCCGCCATCCCAATCATGAACACAGAAGCCGCGACGATCGATTTTCCAAGCATTGGTTTTTACCGGTTCTCTTTCGTTTGCTTCAAACTTGAATATCGGGATGCCGCCGTTCATCACGCCGTCCCGCTCAGTTGCCGATTAAATTGCCTTAATCTGGGTTACCAAACGGTGAAGTTTCGAAAGAAAACTTGAATGAGCAGCTAAGTCGCCCCGCCATCCCTTGGCTCCACTTGAATTAAAAGAAAGCGGCGAGAGTGTGTTCGTGGGGATAAGGCAATAAGGCAGCAGGGGATTAAGGCAATATGTTGAAGGGGAATAGGATGTCGGAACTAGGGAAATAAGGAAAAAAGCGGGGGCAATTGAAGCAAAGTAGCCAGAATCACATAGCTGTGATCAGCCGCCGCTATTCCCTTGCTCCCTCATCCTCAAGTGCCTGTCGCGCGGCCAGCCGGTGCGCCGGTGTGATATGGGCACGAACGGCTGTCAGCGCTGCCATCAGCACAGCAACGTCATCTGTGAAGCCGATACCGGCCAGAATATCGGGAATGGCGTCGAAGGGCAGGACGAAATAGGCGAGCGCCGCCATCAGGGTCATGCGCACACGGGTTGGGGTCCTCTGGTCGAGCGCGCAGTAATAGGCTGCCACCACCTCATCCATGAATGGCACCATGCGACCGGCGCGGCGCGCGGCCTTCCAGAATCCGTTCTTCACCCGTTCGCTGCGCTTCTTGAATTCGCTCTCGCTGCCGGGTTCGAGGATTTCACCGATTCTGATGTTATCCATTCTCGTTCAACTCCTGTCGTCCCGATTCCAATCGTCGAATGCGGGTTCTGACCGGTAAAAAATGGGGAGTTTGTATCGCTCTTGCAAGGCCAGTTCGATTTCCCCGTAGTCCTATCCTGCAAGAACCATCAGCTACAACGCCCCCGTCAAATCCCCAAAATACAGATTCGACCGGATTGCTCACCAAACGGCTTGGACCGCGCTGGAGCGATGCCGAACGAATGGAGGTTTTGATGCATTTGACCGGCTATGGGGAAAATTTCATCCGCAGCGACCGTTCAACACGGCTGTTTCGCGGCAACCAGCTACTGGCTGCTGGAAGCGAAGATAATTACATCACCGTCGATCTGTCGGAGGCGGGATGCTACGATGCCGCCGTCTATCTGCGGATTCTCTTCGGAGCCGGAATTTCGCTCAACACTTTGCGCGGCACATCCAGCCAGAACTGGATACCGATCCTGAATTTCAGGGCGGGCGAACAATGGAACGGTTATTCGGCGCTGCCCTTCGGCAGAGCAATCGGCTTCTATGATGTTCAGGCGGGACATATTTTCCATGCCGCCATTTCGCTTGGCGATGTCCATATCCGCGGCGTCCATGGCGGCAAACTCGGGCAGAACTGGCAGGATCGCATCAATCTTACCCGCGTTCTACCCTATTCCAGCCGCAATCCAGATGGCAGCTTCAATTATGATCGCCGGAAGATTTACGTCTATATTTCAAAGCTCTAAATTCAGGCTATCGCATTCATCTTGCGCGCAAGCTTGATGTCGAGTTCCGTAATGCCGTTCTCGCTATGGGTGGCGAGCGTAACATCGACGCGGTTGTAGACATTGAACCATTCGGGGTGATGATCGAGCTTTTCCGCATGGAGCGCTGCGCGCGTCATGAAGCCAAAGGCGGCATTGAAATCCTTGAACTTGAAGCTCTTGGCAATCGCCTCGCGTCCGTCGACCTTCTGCCAGCCATCCAGTTCAGTGAGCGCTTCGTTCAGTTCATTTTCTGTCAGCCGGTTGCGTGCCATCGTCTTTCGCCTATGTTGCGGTTCCTGAACTAACTTATCATGAGCGCGAGAGTTCCGTGATCGTATCCGTAGCCGCACAAGCCCCGACCAGCATTCTTTTCGTTTGCGCAGGCAATATCTGCCGTTCTCCGCTTGCCGAAGGCGTGATGGGGCATGTGCTGGAAAAGCGGGGCATCCGCCATGTGCTGGTCGATTCTGCCGGAACCAATGGCTATCATACCGGCGAGGAGCCGGACGAGCGCTCCATCAGCGTTGCAGCGCATCATGGTCTCGATATTTCCGCACAGCGCTGCCGCCAGCTCATCGCCGGTGATTTCAGCCGTTTTGACCTGATCCTTGGGATGGACCGTTACAATATGCGGATGATCGCTGAGCGCAGGCCCGCAAATGCAAGCGCGCATATCGGGCTTTTCACCGAGATTGCCGAAGGGCGGGCGGTTGAAGTCCCCGATCCCTATTATGGCGGGACCGGGGACTTCGAAAAGGTTTACCGGATGGTTCTGGCAGCCTCCATCGCGCTTGCCGACCAGTTCTGGCCGGAACGGGCAACCAAAGGCCAGGCTTCCTCCACGATATAAGGCCCGCCACCGACGGAATCGCGCGACGACATCAGCACGAACCGTCCCACCTTGAAGGGCAGCGTCGCGAAGTTGCCACGTGAGGAGAGATAGCGCACCACATCCTCGATGCGGGGATTTCTCAGCCGCGCCAGTGTCACATGGGGCGTGAATTTGCGCGGGTCGGCGGGAATGTGAAGTCGCCGGCAGATCCGTTCGATTTCCGCCTGCAATGCGTTGAGCTCAGGCGAGGGGGATACACCCGCATAGATGCTGTGCGGCTTTTTGGAACCGAAAGCATTGACACCCGACAGGTTGAGCATGAATTCCGGCCGCCGCACGCGATCAAGCGCATTGGCAACCTCGTCGGCCACGTGGCCTTCCACATCTCCGATAAAACGCAGCGTTATGTGGTAGTTTTCGACATCAATCCAGCGTGCGCCGGGAAGACCGCCTCGCAACAACGAGAGCGAAAGCGCGGCGTCGCGCGGGATTTCGAGGGCAGTGAAAAGACGCGGCATAAGGCATCCTCCTCGAAGCGTTCCATGCCAGAGCGCCGGGCATCCAAAGGATGCATAAAGGACACTCTAGCCTAGAGAGTCAGTGCATCGTACCTGCCGAATTGATTCGGTTAAGTTGATGCAACTGCAGCGAATCAAAGTTTGAGTCCGGGAGCAAGCTGTTTATGCTCCCGACCGGCGTCAGCCTCCCGATGTCCCCTTGTTTTGCATATCTGTCAGGCTCTTTTCGATAGTGGGCATAAAGTTAGACACCATCGTTTCGACGCCCTTTTCATTGGGGTGCATTCCGTCCTCGAGCAGAAAGTCCTTCTTGGTTGCTACACCGTCGAGGAAAAACGGGTAGAGCGGCACGCCATATTTCTGTGCCAGCTTCGGATAGATCGGGTTGAACTTGGCGGCATAGTCCTTGCCCATGTTGGGCGGGGCCATCATGCCGGCAAGAATGACCGAAATGCCGCGCTGCTTCAGGCGCGCCAGCATCTCATCGAGGTTCTTTTCGGTAATGTCGGGTTCGATGCCGCGCAGCGCGTCATTCGCTCCCAGTTCAAGGATGACCAGATCGGTGCCATCGGGAACGGACCAGTCGATGCGCGAAAGCCCGCCCGTGGTCGTGTCACCCGACACGCCCGCATTCTCGATCGAAACCTCGACACCCTTGTCGTTGAGTGCCTTTTCAAGCTGCTGCGGAAAGGCGGCATTGGCCGGCAGCAGATAGCCCGCCATGAGGCTGTCGCCGAAACCGACGATCTTGACCTGTGAAAGCTGCTCGGTCGGCAGTGCGTCTTCGAGGCCGGTCGGATCTTCCTGCGCGCTTGCCGCAATGATGGGGCTTGCCGCCATAAAAGACGCCATCATCGCAAAAATCGGGAGCCATGCCGGAATTGAGAGTTTGAAACGCATCGTCGAAAACCCATATTTGAGGGGCTGTGGGCAAATGGCCCGCCGGACTTCTCTTCAATAATTGGCGCAACATAAGTTCAAATTTGTGGCGCGCTGTTTGGTTCTAAAGATTCATATAGGATAAAAACCGCGTGACGGAACAGGTTGTTGGCCCGATTATCGAACTTGAGAACGTTCATCTAACCCTTGGTCACGCCGCCTCATCGGTGCATGTGCTGAAGGGCGTTTCCCTTCATATATCGCAAGGACAGTCGGTTGGCATCGTCGGACCGTCCGGTTCCGGCAAGTCCACGCTGCTGATGGTTCTGGCAGGTCTGGAGCATGTTGATAACGGAACTGTGAAGATTGCCGGTGAGACGATCAGCCAGATGAGCGAAGATCAGGCCGCCGCTTTCCGTGGCGCCAATATCGGCATCGTGTTCCAGTCCTTCCACCTCATTCCCAACATGACCGCGCTTGAAAATGTCGCCGTGCCATTGGAGCTTGCCGGGCGTCGCGATGCTTTCGAGGTGGCGGAACGCGAATTGCGCGCCGTCGGCCTTGGCGAGCGCCTCACCCATTATCCATCGGAGCTTTCCGGCGGTGAACAGCAGCGCGTTGCGATTGCCCGTGCTCTTGCGCCAAGCCCGAAAATCCTGATCGCGGATGAGCCGACCGGCAATCTCGATACCACGACGGGGCGCCAGATTGCTGATCTTCTGTTCGCCAAGCAGCGCGAAAACGGCCTCACCATGGTGCTCGTCACGCATGACCCGGCGCTTGCGGCGCGCTGCGACATCGAAATTCCGGTGCGCTCGGGCCGGATCGAAGAGCCTGCACAGGGCGGCTCCGTTCTCGAATCGCTGGCAGCTGGCGCATGAGTGCTGCAAAGTCGTTCTCGCTTGCTCTCCGCTTTGCGCTGCGTGAAATGCGCGGCGGCCTGTCCGGTTTCTATATTTTCCTCGCCTGTATCGCGCTTGGCGTTGCCGCCATCGGCGGCGTCAACTCGGTGGCGCGGTCGGTCAGCACCGGCATTGCATCGGAAGGCCAGAGCATTCTGGGCGGTGATGTCAGCTTCGCGCTCAATCAGCGGGAAGCAACGGCGGAAGAGCGCGCCTTCATCGCAAAACAGGGCAGAATGGCGGAAAGCGCCACCATGCGCTCCATGGCGCGCATGCCCGATGGTTCCGACCAGTCGCTGGTCGAGGTGAAGGCTGTCGACGCGGCCTATCCGCTTTATGGCGAACTGAAGGTTCAACCGCAGCAATCTTTGGCCGATATGACCGGCGAGAAAGACGGCACCTATGGTGCTGCCGTCAGCCAGGACTTTCTCAATCGCATGGACCTGTCGCTTGGCGCAAAAGTGCTGCTCGGTTCGCAAGTGTTTGAATTGCGTGGCCTGATCGAGAGCGAACCGGACCTGCTTTCTTCGGGTTTCAATTTTGCGCCGCGCTTTCTGGTTTCGCTGGATGGCCTGCGCGCTTCCGGTCTCATTCAGCCCGGAAGCCTTGTCGATCATATCTACAAGGTTGCCCTCACAGATGGTGCGCCGGATGCAGCAATTGCCGAAGTCAGGCGGCAGGCCGCTGCCGATTTCCCCGATGCAGGCTGGAACATCCGTTCCCGCACCAATGCCGCTCCGGCGCTGAGCGCCAATATCGAGCGCTTCTCGCAATTCCTGACACTGGTGGGCCTGACAGCCCTGATCGTCGGCGGTGTCGGCGTCGCCAATGCAGTGCGCGCCTATCTTGACGGCAAGCGCGGCGTGATCGCCACCTTCAAGTCGCTCGGCGCGCCAGCGCGCTTCGCGGTGTTGGTTTATCTCGTGCAGATTATGGTGATCGGCTTCATAGGCATTGTTCTCGGGCTGATACTGGCGGCGATTATCCCCTATGCCGCTGCCATGGCGCTCGCCAATTATCTGCCGGTCGCCGGTGGCGGCGGTTTCTTCCCCGGTGCGCTGGCACTTGCCGCCGTCTTCGGGCTCATTACCACGCTTGCTTTTGCCATCATTCCGCTTGGCAGGGCGCGGGATATTCCGGCGACGGCGCTTTTCCGTGAGCAGGGTTTTGAGCAGCGTGGCCTGCCACCGCTGCTTTACCTTGGATTGGCGGTTCTGCTGATTGCAGCTCTCGCCGGGCTGGCGCTTTACGTCGCCTATGATCGACGCATCGCCGCAATCTTCATCGTTTCGGCCATTGCGGCTTTCGGCGTGCTGCGGCTAGTCGCCGACGGCATCCGCTGGCTTGCCCGCCGGGTTCCGCGCGTGCGCTCGACGTCGCTCCGGCTCGCAGTGGGCAACATCCATCGACCCGGCGCGCTCACGCCCTCTGTGGTGCTTTCACTGGGCCTTGGCCTGACGCTGATGGTGGCAATCGCGCTGATCGATGGCAATCTGCGTCGCCAGGTAACGGAAAACATTCCAGCGCAGGCGCCTGACTTCTTCTTCGTCGATATCCAGAACCGTGACATCGGCGATTTCACCAAGCTGGTCAGCGGCATCGTGCCTGATGGCAAATTGACCTCCGGTCCGATGCTGCGGGGGCGTATCGTTGCCTTCAACGGCACCAATGTGCGCGACATGACCATCCCGCCGGAAGCAGCCTGGGTGCTGCGTGGCGACCGTGGCATCACCTTTTCCGATACAGTCCCCGAAAACTCGACACTGACGGAAGGCGAATGGTGGCCGAACGACTATAGTGGCGAACCACTGGTGTCCTTCGCGGAGCGCGAGGGCAAGGAACTGGGCCTGAAGCTCGGCGACACGGTGACGGTCAATGTGCTGGGCCGCAACATCACCGCGAAGATCGCAAGCTTTCGTCAAGTTCAGTGGGAAACGCTTGCGATGAACTTCGTCATGGTGTTTTCGCCCAATACCTTTGCCGGTGCGCCTGCGACTTGGCTGGCGACGCTCACCATTCCCGATAGCCAGAAGAACCTTGCGCCTGATGTGCTGCGGCAGGTCACCAAGACATGGCCCGCCGTCACGACGGTCAGCGTGACCGATGCGCTCAATGTCGCCAATGATCTGATCAGCCAGCTTGCAACCGCCATTCGCGCTGCGGCTTCCATCGCGCTGGCTGCATCGGTTCTGGTGCTGGGCGGAGCGCTGGCTGCGGGCAACCGCGCCCGTGTCCACGATGCCGTGGTGCTGAAGACGCTGGGCGCCACGCGCGGCACGCTGATCACGGCCTATGTGCTTGAATATATGCTGCTCGGGCTTGCAACTGCGGTCTTCGCACTCGTCGCTGGCAGCGTGGCGGGCTGGTATGTCGTGGTGGAAATCATGAAGCTGAAAGCGAGCTTCCTGCCTGATGTCGCGCTGATGACCGTTGCCATCGCGCTGGTGCTGACTGTCGGTTTCGGCCTGGCCGGGACATGGCGCGTTCTCGGCCAAAAGCCTGCCCAGGTACTCAGGACGATATGAACGATTTGTAATCGTCACGGGCAGAAAAACGTAAGTCATTGGATCGTATGGAGAAAGCGTTTGCATTTCCAGACTGCTGCATCACGTTTTTTTACAGGTGGTACTTGTACGCGAAGGCCGAAATCCCCATAATGTCAGGCAGGCATGCTGGGGTCCCGCCAGCGGCGCCTGGCGGCGGCTCGACCTTTTGAGCGCCCCCGACACCGGACGGGATATGGCAAGAGGATTTAAGTCATGGCTGACTTTCGCAATATTCAGGCGCAGCAGAGGCCGGTAGGCGGCGCTCGCGCTGATGCAGGCATCGATCAGGGCCTGCGCAGCTATATGCTCGGCGTCTATAACATGATGGCTATCGGCTTGGCCGTTACCGGCCTTGCCGCATTTGCCGTTGCAGCACTCGCAACGACCACGGACCCGTCCGCAGCCGTCGCCCAGCTCGCCAACGGCAAGATGCTCACCGGTCTTGGTGTAGCGCTCTACACGTCTCCGCTTCGCTGGGTCGTGATGCTTGCGCCGCTTGCGGCAGTGTTCTTCCTGAGCTTCCGCATCGAACGTCTTTCGGTCTCGACCGCTAACGCCGTCTTCTGGGGCTATGCAGCTCTCGTCGGCCTGTCGCTGTCGTCGATCTTCCTGGTCTTCACCGGCCAGAGCATCGTTCGCACCTTCTTCGTGACGGCTGCTTCCTTTGGCGCGCTGTCGCTCTACGGTTACACGACCAAGCGCGACCTGTCCGCCATGGGCTCGTTCCTGATCATGGGCCTGTTCGGCCTGATCCTGGCATCGGTCGTCAACATCTTCCTCGGCTCCACCGCGCTGCAGTTCGCTATCTCGGTGATCGGCGTTCTGATCTTCGCAGGCCTCACCGCCTACGACACGCAGTCGATCAAGGAAATGTACTACGAAGGTGATTCTTCGGATGCGCATGGCCGCAAGGTCGTAATGGGCGCGCTGCGTCTCTATCTCGACTTCATCAACATGTTCACCTTCCTGCTGCAGTTCATGGGCAACCGTGAATAGTCGACTGAAGAGTGATGGAACAAAAGGGCAGCGGAAACGCTGCCCTTTTTGCTTTTGTCCATATGATTACTGATGCATGGTAGAAGCCTTATCAAAACACTTTACTCCGGTTCCTCCCATGCCCGTCATCCGTAATTTCCAGCCCGCCGATATCGAAACGATCACCACAATCTATACGGAAGCCGTTCTGACCGGCGCCGGATCTTACGAGATCGAGCCGCCTACAGTGGACGAAATGGTGAAGCGTTTTGAGGCATTCGTAGAGCAGGGCTTTCCGATCCTCGTCGCAGAGGAGGACGGCCAGGTTCTGGGCTATGCCTATGCGAGTTATTTCCGCGTCAGGCCTGCCTACCGCTGGCTTGCGGAGGATTCGATCTATATCGCCCCGGACGCGAAGGGAAAGGGTATCGGCAAGCTTTTGCTGCGGGAACTCATCGACCGTATTGCTGCATTGGGGTTCCGGCAATTGCTGGCGATCATCGGCGATGGCGAACACAATATTGGTTCGGTCAAGCTGCATGAGAGCCTTGGCTTCACCCATTGCGGACGTATCGAGGGTTCCGGCTTCAAGCATGGACGCTGGCTGGATACGGTGTTGATGCAGTTACCGCTCAACGGCGGGCGTTCAATCGAGCCGGGGACGCCGCCGCTTTCATGATCCTGTAGTCGCTGCCGAAATCAGCTTTCGACGAGCTTGAGGCTCTTGTCGAACACGCGCAGCACGCGTTCCAGCTCATGGCCGCGCTTCATGATAAGCCCGCTTGCAGCGATGACCGAGTAAGCGCCCTGTTTCTGCGCCAGCTTCGGATTCTTCTCAATGCGGAAGAGCGGTACTTCGCTTGCGCGGCGAAAGATGGAAAACACCGCACGGTCAGCCAGATGATCAATGGCGTAATCACGCCACGTGCCGGAGGCAACCATGCGGCCATAAATGTTCAGGATTTTGGCGAGTTCATGCCGGTTGAAACTGATGGGAGCCGGTCGCACACGGTCGATAGTCACGACCTTTGGCGAAGCAGACGAGGGAGAAGGGGATGACAAATCCTCATTCGCCACGCTTGACGTATTCATGTCGTTCCTTTCAGCCTTTTGCAGAGCCGGACCGAAGACCGGGCGGGATCAAGAACAAACTGCGCGCAACCGGTTTGGATATTCGGCAATGGCGACGAAGCGAACCGAACCGGCGCATGACAACAGGGTGATGCTTTTGTGAAGCAATTTCAAGGGGAGGCTTTCGCAGGCCGGTTTTCATCGCCAATTATCTAGTAAGGAAAGCCCCAATAAATAGGGATTATGGGCTATATATTAGTTATTCACGAAAAGAGAATGCCTGTTTGGAATGGTGATTGTCGGCCACATTTTCGCCTTGTCAGCTTCGCATTCCAGCCTGATTATGGCTTCAGCATCTACACGTTGCCTGAGACGGTTCGGTTCGGGTATGTCCGACCCCAAGCCCCCCGCCCAAAGGACTGCCCGAGCCGAACCAACCTTTTCCAGCCCCCGCTGAACCAAGTTGCAACACTCGCCCAGATGCCCGACGCTACATCAGCCCAAAATGAGAATCTGTTCGATCTGATCGAAACGCATTTCTTGCTGTAAATCGCGCAAGAGCGATGAGGATCGCAGAATGCTCAAAGGCCGATCGGCTTCTTCTGCTTGAACATGGCCGCGCCATGGATGGGGCCGAGCGAATTGTCATCGCGCGTTTCCTGCAGCACCACCGCACAGCCTGAAACATCCTTGCGTTTCAGTTCCGACGCAGGGATTTCGATCTTCAGCGGCTTGCCGTCCCACATGCCGATCGTATTGGTGTCGCGGACAGTGTTGCGATAGGTGACAGCCTCACCGGCATTTTCACCTTCGGTGATCGGAATGGTCACGGAATCGCGGAAATAGAACAGCACGACATGCACCGGCGCTTCCGGCTTCTTGCCTGCACCGATATCGATGGACAGGCGCCCATCATCGAGCTGTGTGATCGAAACCGGCACATCCAGCTTGTTGGCCGCAATCTGCGCCTGAACGGCTTCGCTGTCGCGACCGTTCACTTCCGTCGTACCATTTATGATGGCTTGCGGCGTATAGATCATGCGCGCATTGAAGGAGTTGCGATAGGCGTTCTGCCGGTCGGTGTTTTCCTGGGTGGCAAGCGTGTCGCGCCATCCCATATAATCCCAGTAATTGACATGGAACGACAGCGCCAGAACATTGGGATCGTCGGCATATTTCGCGAAATTCTGGTCAGCCTTGGGGCAGGACTTGCAGCCCTGGCTGGTGTAGAGCTCCAGAACGGCGGTCTTCTTGCCGCTGTCTTGTGCCTTGGCCGGCCCCTGCATGGGGATGCAGCCGGTGAATGCCAGCCCCAGAACGGCACAGATGCTACGCCAGCCGGGCAAATGCTCGCCGGTAAGCCATGAACCTGTCCCATAGAAGGGGGCGTGGAGTATCACTTCGTTTCATCCTGCAATAATTGTCGCTGACATCTATTATGTAAGAAGTCCTGCAATCAATAGGAATTCACGTTGCGGTGAGATTCGCAGGTGTTACGATTCCCATATCTCACCCTTAAGGGCGAATATCACCAAATTAGCCAACAACAGATTGTGCGAGAACGAGACTGGCTGAACATGAGATCGAGCTTGAGAGAAAAAGCCATCGCCATTTGCGATGAGAAGATAGCGAAAAAAGGCGAGCTGGTCGGTATTTCGTTCTATGCTTTCTTTGCCAACAAGAACACGGATCCGGAATTGCTCATGGAAGCTGCAGAGTGGTGGATCAATACCCATACCCTTGATCACTTTGAAAAAGCGGTAAAAATCAGAGAAATGATCCGTTCAGGCCGATAGTTTCCGTGTCTAGAGCGTTTCACCTTTTAACGGAACCATATCCGGCGTTTTCCAAATAGTTTTGGCATTCGGCGGGCTGGATGGTTTCGACCAGCCTGCCGATATGACGCCATGTGTCTTCGATGGTGCGCTTTTGTGCATTTCTCATCCAATGCTTGATCTTGGAAAAGGCTTGTTCGATCGGATTGAGGTCCGGCGAATAGGGTGGCAGGAACCAGAGGCGCGCACCGGCGGCTTTGATCAATTGACGGATGGTTGCCGACTTATGGCTGCCGAGATTGTCC